>PFEX01000001.1 GCA_002783145.1 Rhodobacteraceae bacterium CG17_big_fil_post_rev_8_21_14_2_50_65_11
TGACCGACAGCCGCATTGCGGGCGTCGGCGCCGACGGTCTGGAACTGGACGAGGGGCAGGACGGCGACGTGTTGATCACCGTTCTCGACACCGTTTTCGAGTTCAACGGCAATTACTGCGACCCGGCCGTCCTGAACGCCTACCTGCCGGACGAGGACGAAGGCGTATTCGCGGATGGCGAGAGGGCGGAGGATGCCATTCCTGGCCCGGTGATCGGCAGCCCGGACGACAACTGCATCGAGCGCGCGGTCGACTTTTACGATTCGGGCATGGTCGAGGAATACGACTTCGGGCTCGATCTCGATGACGGTTTCGACGTGGACGAGGCCGGGCCGGGCAGCATCATCGTGACCATGGTGGGCACCCTGATCCGCGGCAATGTCGATGAAGGCTTCGACTTCGACGAGGAAGGCGACGGCGGCATGGAGGTGACTATCCTGCGCAGCACCGCTGAGGGCAACACCGATGACGGCTACAAGCTGTCCGAGGAGGATGCGGGCGGTATTACCGGCACCGTGGTCGCGTCGCGCGCTTTTGCCAATGGCGGCGTCGGCTTCGTGTTCGAGGAAGAGGATGCGGGCGACGTGATGCTGGAGATCGCCGACACCCTGACCTTCGGCAACGATGACGGCGAAACCGGTCTGGAACTGGTGCAGGAAGACGCGGGCACGGGCCGCGCCGTGATCACGGGCTCCAGCATCGACGAAGGGATCGACGCCGTGGGCGTCGAGGTCGTGACCGGGGAGTGAGCCGACCCGGCGGCGCGGCCCGATGGGGTCGCGCCGCCGCAGCATTGTTTTTGCCGGGTGACCGCGAAAACCGGATGAAAGCTTGCGCGCTGAGCGCCCGTTGGTGCAAGCCGCTCAGCGTCGGACCGCGGCGGGCTGACGCCCTTGAGTTCGCGCAAGGCGCACCGCCCGACCGTCACTTCCGTCCCGCATGAAGCCCGTCGCACCCGATGGCGCGGGGCCCATGCGGGACCGTTTCGAGACTGGCGATACCAGCCGTGCCCCGGCGCCTGTCAGTCGGTCCAGCGCACGTCCGTGAGGTCGTTGGCCTGGGTGGGCGAGTTTTCCCACAGCCCCGTTATATCGGCATTGGCCACCCCGGTCTTGGCCAGCTGGAAGAGGTAGCCGTTGACGTAATCCTCGGCGATGATCCGCTGCGCCTGTGCCAGCAGGTCGGACCGCGCCGCCGGGTCGGTTGTCGCTTCCAGTTCCGCCATCACCGCGTCGAAATCGGGGTTGTCATACTGGAAGTAGTAGTCGTCGCGGGCATAGATGCCGATATCCATCGGCTCGGTATGGCTGACGATGGTCAGGTCGAAATCATGGCCGCGGAACACCTGTTCGAGCCATTGTGCCCATTCGAGGTTGCTGACCTCCACGTCGATGCCGACATCGCGCAGTTGTGATGCCACGATCTCGCCCCCGCGCCGCGCGTAGGAGGGCGGCGGCAGCATCAGGCGCAGGGTGATTCCCTCGGCCCCGGCCTCGGCCAGCAATTCACGCGCGCGGTCGGGGTCGTGCGGCGAAAGATCGGTAAGATCGACGTAATCGGGGTTGTGCGGCGCGAAGTGGGTGCCGATCGGCGTGCCGTAGCCGAACATCGCCCCGTCGATGATGTCCTGCCGGTTAATTGCGTGGGCAATCGCCTGGCGCACCCGGATGTCCGAGAGGTATTCGGCCTGATTGTTGGTCGACAGGATCGTTTCGCCCTCGGTCGAGCCGACGATGACGTTGAAGCGTGGATCGGCCTCGAACCGGGTTAGCGTTTCGGGGGCGGGAAAGTTCGGGTAGACATCGACATCGCCTGCCATCAGGGCCGCGAAGGCGGCGTTCGGGTCGGAGATGAAGCGGAAGGTCGCCGATTCGAGCGCCACCGGCTCGCCCCAGTAATCGGGGTTTCGGGTCAGCTCCACCCGGTCGCCCTGCACCCAGTCGGAGAACCTGAAAGGCCCGGTGCCGACGGGGTTGGTGGCGTTGGTGTCGGCGCTTTCGGGGGCCACGATGACCGCGTCGCCCCAAGCCATGTTGAACAGGAAACTGCCGTCGGGGGCCGAGAGGGTAACGACGAGCGTGGTGTCGTCCACTGCCTCGACGCTCTCGATCCCGTCGAACAGGCCGGGCTGGGCGTTGGTGCTGCCCTCGGCGCGGGCGCGGTCGAGGCTGAACACCGCGTCCTCGGCGGTAAAGGCGGTGCCGTCGTGGAAGGTCACGCCGCCCCGCAGGTGGAAGGTGTAGACGGTGCCGTCCTGCGAGATCTCCCAGCTTTCGGCGAGGCCGGGATTGACCGCGCCATCGGGTCCGAATCGCGTCAGCCCCTCGAATACGTTGGCATAGACCACTTCGTCGATCGCTGCGGCGGCGCCGGCGGTCGGGTCGAGGTTCGGCGGCTCCAGCACCATGCCGATGCTGATCTCGGTGGTGGTGGCAAAGGCGGTGGAGGCGCCAAGCACGAGCGCGAGCGCCGTCGTCTGAAGGATACGCATCTGTCTTCTCCCTGTCATGTCTGTTGTGACCGGGTGCGATCCGGCCTTCTGGATGCATGAAAGGAGGAACGGCGTGCAATATCAAGCGTCGCGCGCGAAAAAACGCGGCCGCAGAGGCACGGGGGAGGGGTTACGCCCCGGGCCGAAGCGACCCGGAGCGTCCGATCCCAGGCGGGGGCAGCGTCGCGCGAAAAGGCACGGCGAGGCCCCCGGTTCCGTGAGTGCGGCCTTGGATCAATCCTTGGTGTGGTCGGGCTGGCTTGCGGTGCCGGACGCGCGAAAGCCGGAAAACAGGCTGCGCAGGTCGATGGCGGTCATCAGGAAGCCGAAGCCGATGAGGGGGTTGGGCGTGTTGGGCATGGCCGGAGCCTTTCGTGACGGGAGGGGGCAGCCCGAGGCCGTTAACGCGCCGACAGCGCTTTCACCAGACGAGAGTTCGCAACCCGGCCCTGCGATGTGTGCAATGGTTCGACGCTCAAATGATCCCGCGGTCGAGGTCGCCCGCGACCGCGACCGCGTCCACGGGCCAGAAGGCACACGCCTCCGGGGGCAGCTTTTCCAGCACGCGGACCAGCTCGGCGCTGTTCATCACCCGCCAGAGCGCGAAGGCTGTCGCCTCGATCGCGTTTTCAGGCGTCAGGTTGTGATGCGGGCGTAGCGCCTGCGCCTCGTGCGTCATGTCCTCGCGGCTGGCGAAGGGGACGGGCGGGGCGGTCACGTCCCCGTCGCGGGTGAAGATCGCAGCCAGAACGCAAGGCAGGGCGGAAGCGAAAAGAATGCCCTGCTGTGGTGTCAGGCGACGGCGGAAGGTGCGGAAGACGCCATCGACCGCCGTGTAGGCCATGTTGTCGGAGTCCAGTCCCATCCGGTCCTTCGCCTCGTCGAGGAAGGCGCGGAATTCCCGGCTGCCATGGCGATAGGTCCATGGCATCGGCATGGACGCGCGCCTCAGCCCAGCAATTCGCGCAAGGTCAGCGCCATCACCTTGGCGCTGTCAATCATGTCCTGCACGCCGACCCATTCGTCGGGCTGGTGGGCAAGGTCGAGGATGCCCGGCCCGTAGGCGATGCAGTTCTTCAGCCGCCCGATCCGGTCGATATGCTTCTGGTCGTAGGTGCCGGGTGAGACGACGAAATCCGCCTGCCGGTGCAGCACTTTCTCGATTGCCGCCTGCACGGTGGTGACCACCGGCGCGTCCTCGTCGGTCATGCTGGGGATGACTTCGAAGAGGTCGCGGATCTCGTAGTCGAATTGCGGCCGCGTGGCCTTGATCCCCTCCAGCATCTTTGCGACCTCGGCCTTCACCTCGCTGAGGTCTTCTTCGATCAGAAAGCGCCGGTCGATCACGATACGGCAGCGGTCGGCGACGCAGGGCGCCGGAAGGCCGGTGTAACCTGCGTCCTGTTCCGGCTCGCCGCCATGGATGGAGTTGATGTTGAGCGTCGATTGCCTGGCGCCCTCGGGCACCACCGGCATCGCTGTGTGCTTGCCGGCCAGAAGCGGGTAGAGGGTGCGCTCCATCTCTTCCAGCACCGCGCTCATGTGGCGAATCGCGCTGTCGCCAAGAAACGGCATCGACCCGTGCGCGATGCGGCCCATCGTCTCGATCTCGGCCCACCAGACGCCGCGATGGCCAAGGCAGATGCGATCCTTGCCCAGCGGTTCGGGGATGATGACATGCTGCACCCGGTCGGGCGCGAACCAGCCTTGTTCGGCAAGGAAGGCAACGCCACCGTAACCGCCCGATTCCTCGTCCGCCGTGGCGCTGATCTCGATCGCGCCGCGATAGTCCGGGCAGGTGGCGATGAAGGCCTCCGCCGCGATCACCGAGGCCGCGAGCCCGCCCTTCATGTCGCAGGTGCCGCGCCCGTAGATGCGCCCGTCCTTCAGCTCGGCGCCGAACGGGTCTGTTGTCCAGCCATGGCCGACCTCCACCACGTCGTGATGGCTGTTGAAATGCACGCACTCGCCGGGGCGGCCGCCGTCGTGGCGGGCGACGAGGTTCCAGCGCGGATGCGCGTCGCTGTCCGCCCGCGCGCCCGCCGCGCGGACAAGGTCGACATGGAAGCCCCCGGCCTTCAGCCGCGCGGCGAGGAAATCACAGATCTCTCGGTAGCAGCGCCCCGGCGGGTTCAGGGTGGGGATGCGGACAAGGTCCTGCGTCAGGCGCACGAGATCGGCCTCGCGCGCGGCGATCTCGTCGAGCAGGCGGGATTGGATCGTGTCGGACATAGCGGCACTGTGCGCCACGGGCCAACATGCCGCAAGCCCTCGCATTTGGCTTTGCCCGTCCCATGTGAAAGGGTAGGAGAGGGACGTTGCGAGATAAGGGATTTGACCGCCATGAGATGGGCCCGCTGGATTTTCCTGCTGCTGATTGCGCTTCTGATCGGCGGCTTCCTGCATTACACCCTGCCCGGACGCGACGTGGTGCGCATCACCGGCACCGAGGTGATCCGCGCGGATGTTTCGGGCTGGACGCGGATTTTCTATGCCCGGTCGGATACCGGTAACGCCGATGGCAGCAACCGCGACCTGCGGCTGATCAACACGACGCAGCCCGATGGCGATGTCGCGGTCTATCGCAACGAGGATACCGGATTCGGCTGGCCACCTTACCTGAAGCTGGACAGTTCCAACCTGCATGCCGTGGCGGCGGAGTTGACCTCGAACAGTGCCAATCCGCAATGGGTGGTGATTACCCATTACGGCTGGCGCGTCACACCGCTGTCGATCTATCCCAACGCGGTGTCGATCCGCGCCGTCGATGACCCGGATGTCAGCCTGTTTCCATGGGTCAATATCGTGATCCTGCTGCTGCTGGCGGCGCTTCTTATCTACCTGTGGCGCCTGTGGGAGAAGTTCGAGGATCGCGTGATCGACCCCGTGGTGGACGGCGTGCTCGTCCGTTGGGCCAAGCTCAAGGACCGGCTTGCGGGGCGCTGATCGCCGGACGATCCGTCGCCGTTCGGGCGTGACAGGATGAAGCCGGCGGCGCCGCCAAGGGCGAGGATCCGGATCACGATGATCAGGCGGTCGCCCCCGGACAACAGGCTGATGCCGAGAACCAGCCCCATCGCGGTGC
>PFEX01000067.1 GCA_002783145.1 Rhodobacteraceae bacterium CG17_big_fil_post_rev_8_21_14_2_50_65_11
CGGGGTGTGCATCAGCCGTGAATGCCCGTTCGCGCCGCCGCGTTCATACGTCACCCAGTAGGGGCGCAGGTAGCCTTCCTCGAAGACATGCACCGAGAGCCCGCGCGCCCGCGCCGCCGTGATCGCCGCCGCGTGTATGGGCCGCGTGTCGCCATAAAGCACGATATCGGTGACGTGCTTTTCGTCGAGCAGGCCTTCCAGCCGCGCCGACCAGTCCCCCGGCATGCCGGTATAGGCGATGTAGCTGGCCCGGTGGCGCCAGAAGGCGCTGTCACCGCGGTTGAAGCCGACGCGCCAGACCTCGGCCCCCGCCGCGCGCAGCATCTGGCCGAGCCGGTCAAAGAACGGCCCGTGCGGCCCCTGCAGGAACAGGAAGGATCGGGCTTTTGTCGCCGCTGCGGCCACGGGGAACCTCGTCTGCATGAATCAGCGATACTCTTTGAGTCTGAACCTTGCATCCCTGCCCGGCATCATCAGGGCCGGTTTGTGCCCATTCCGTGACACCGCCGCTGGGTCTTGCCGGGAGGTGATGGCGCGGCTAGATCAGAGGCAGGTCAACGAAAGGCGCGAGCCCATGTTCACAGGCATCATCACCGATATCGGCACCGTCCAGCGGCTGGAACAGCGCGGCGACCTTCATGCGCGGATCGCCACCGCCTATGACACCGCGACCATCGACATTGGCGCGTCGATTGCCTGCGATGGCGTCTGCCTGACGGCGGTGGCCTTGGGCGAGGGCTGGTTCGACGTGAATATCTCGGCTGAAAGCGTATCTGTCACAACCATTCAGACATGGGCCGAGGGCAAGCGGCTCAACCTCGAACGGGCGCTGAAAGTGGGCGACGAGCTTGGCGGGCATATCGTGTCGGGCCATGTGGATGGCATGGCCGAGATTGTCGCCATGCACGACGAGGGTGAAAGCACCCGCTTCACTTTCCGCGCGCCCGAGGCCTTGGCGAAATTCATCGCGCCCAAGGGATCGGTGGCGCTGAACGGCACCTCGCTCACGGTGAACGAGGTGGGTGGCTGCGATTTCGGGGTTAACATCATCCCCCATACGCAGCAGGTCACCACCTGGGGTGAGTCCAAGGTAGGAGACAAGGTCAACCTGGAAATCGACACGCTGGCCCGCTACGTGGCACGGTTGCGGGACTGGGGATGAGTATGATCGGCCATAACGGCGGCCCGGGGCTGGAGCCGGGCTACGGCTTTCGCAAGCTGGCCTGGGGCAAGGCGCGCAAGTCGCTGCTGAAGACGCTGCCAATCGAGATCGTCCGAGTCCGTGTCGCCCGCGCCAAGCGGTTGGGACTCGACTATACCACCTACGCCTCGATCCGCGCCGCCTCGGGCCATGACGTGGTGGCCTTCCTCTTCTCGGGCAATGCGCTCGGGCTGGGTCCGGGTCGTATTGCCCTGCCAGTCGACGTGGATGAAAAACTGCGCCTGCTGAACGGGGCGGCGGACCGTCTGGCCGCTGTCTACGCCCCGACCCGCCCCGCTGCGGTTCTGGCCGGGACTCCCGGCCTGCTGGACCATGTCGCCGCTGCGCCGCTCTTTACCGAAAGCTGGTCAGCCATGCGAGACCGGATCGCCGGACTGGTGCGCGACCATGGCCTGCCTGCCGATGGCGTCGTGCTGGTCCCGGCAACGTGCGTGGAACGCGAATGGTGCGCGGCGGGAAAGCTGGCCGGGATCATCCCTGCGGGCCGGTTCTTCGCACCGGTGCCATGAACGGCTTCGCGCAAGACAACCTGATGACCCTGCTCAGGATAGGGATCTTGCCGATCCTTCTGATCACCATCTACTTGCGCAACCGCAGCGCCCGGCGGTGGAAGCGGGCGCAGGCTCCGGTCAACGCGCCTGACACGTCGAGGAAACCGCCGCTGCCGCCGCTTGACCCCGATACCGCTGCGGAGGCTGCCCTGCGCGCAGCGTTGGCGCGATCCATCGAGGGCGAAGGCATCACCTCGCACCGGGGCGCGGCGCTGACCCGCTGGCAGCTTGCCGCAGCGCTGGCCGACCGGATGCTGGCCGAAGGGCGCCACGCGGAGGCCGAGGACGCGCTGCAAGGCGCACAGGCGGCGGCGGATGCGGGCCGCTGGCCGGCGCTGCTCCGGTTGGCGCGGGTGCGCGCCGACAACGGGCAGCGGGACACGGCGCGCACGCTGTTGTCACAGGCGGCCGAACTGCGGCTGACCGAAATGCGCACGGCATCGCGAGGCGATCCGCTGCATTTCGCCGAGCTTCTGGCGCACGACAAGCCTATCCCGCGTGATCTGCATGACCCAACGCTGGTCCATATCGGCCCGCTCGGATGGCTGGTTCTTTCAGGGCGCGGCGATGACTCGCGGGCGCTGATCGACACACTTCTGGCACCGCTCGACCGGGCATTGGCGGAGTCTGCCGGCGATCCCACAGGCAAGGTCGACGGTTTCCCGCGCGCGCTGCTGCACGACGTGCGCGACCGCCTCGCGGCAGCCCGAATGGCGGACACCGGTGATCGTCACCTGACGTGAGAGAGCTGAGATAGCCGGTGACGGTTTGGAGCGGTTTGCACCCAACGGCCCCTTCGTCGCGCAGAACCGACCGGCTTCGCGGCTGGCATCCGGCGCAAACGGGCCGCTTTCAAAACGGGCCGCTTTCAAACTGTCGAACCTCAGCGGCCGGTCCGTTCCATCTTTGCACCCAGCCCCACCATCAGCGGCTCGAAGACCGGAAAGCTGGTCACGATCGGCCCGGCGTCATCAACCCGCACCGGCGCCTGCGCCGCCAGTCCAAGACACAGAAACGCCATCGCAATGCGGTGGTCGAGGTGGCTATGGGTCAGCCCGCCGCCGGGCACGCCGCCTGCACCCATGCCGGTCACGGTCCACCAGTCGGGGCCATCTTCGACCGTGACGCCATTGGCGCGCAGGCCGCTGGCCATTGCCTCGATCCGGTCGCTTTCCTTGACGCGCAGCTCCTTCACGCCGCGCATGTTCGTCTGCCCGTGGGCGTTCGCCGCGACCACCGACAGGATCGGGTATTCGTCGATCATGCTGGCGGCGCGGGCGGGCGGCACCTCGATGCCGCGCATGTCGGGCGAGTAGCGCGCGCGCAGATCGGCCACGGGTTCGCCGCCCTCCTCGCGGATCGCCTCGTAGGTGAGGTCGGCGCCCATCTCTCGCAGGGTTTCGAACAGGCCCGCGCGGGTGGGGTTGAGCCCGATCCCCGGCACCAACACGTCGGACCCCGGCACGATCAGCGCCGCACAGACCGGGAACGCCGCCGAGGACGGATCGCGCGGCACGGTGATCGCCTGCGGCTTGAGCTCCGGCTGCCCAGTCACGGTGATGACCCGGCCCTCGTCCGTCTCCTCGAGGCCGATCTCGGCGCCAAAGCCGGCCAGCATCCGCTCGGTATGGTCGCGGGTGGCCTCCGCCTCGATCACCACGGTCTGCCCCGGCGCGTTCAGCCCCGCCAGCAGGACGGCGGATTTCACCTGCGCCGAGGGCACCGGCACGGTGTAGCGCACCGGCACCGGTTGCTCGGCGCCGACAATCGTCATCGGCAGCCGCCCGCCGGCGCGCCCCACCGACTGGCAACCGAACAGCGACAACGGGTCCGTGACCCGCGCCATGGGGCGTTTGTTGAGGCTGGCGTCGCCGGTGAAGGTGACGGAAATCGGCGAGGTTGCCATCGCCCCCATGATCAGCCGCACCCCGGTGCCCGAATTGCCGCAATCAATGACATGATCGGGTTCCGCGAAGCCACCGACGCCAACACCATGCACGCGCCAGTCACCGTCGCCCACGCGCTCCACCCCGGCGCCGAAGGCCCGCATCGCCTTGGCGGTGTCGAGCACGTCCTGCCCTTCCAGGAGGCCGCTGATCCGGGTCTCGCCCACGGCCATGGCCCCGAGAATCAGCGCCCGGTGAGAGATCGACTTGTCGCCGGGCACATCGGCGGTGCCGAAAAGTGGCCCAGAAGGGTGCGCGGTCATGGGAACGGGGGCGGCGTGGCCGGACATCTGGCGCGTCTCCTGTCAGGGGTCGCTCGGGTGATAGCGTCGCGGCGGCGGGGCGTCCACACCCGAAAGACCTTTGCATAACGCGCAACGTTGCGGACAGGCCCCGCCCGACGGTAACGCCGGGCAGCGCCTTCCTGCCTCCCGGCAGGCGCATTCCATGTCGTAACCTCTCTAAAGATATATTTTTTGCTTGATCTTGCTGCCTGCGGTAGCGGTCAGCCGAAGTGTCCGCCGAGGCCGCCGCTGCCCTCTTCGCAAGACCGGACGGGCGGTATTCAGAGGACTTCCCGATCGCGCGGCACCCCGGCCAGCAGGCGGTTTCGCCGCTTTTGGCGCCGACCGGTTCGGTCCCGTCCGGGCACCGATCGGCACCCTGCCCGCATCGGTGCCCGTGCCTGCACCGGGGCCTGCACCGGGGCCTGCACCGGGGGTGGCGGGTTGTTTTCACCCCGTTTCGGGCGCTCAGGCGGTGTCGAATTGCCCGTCGGCGCGCACCGCCAAGCCTCGCCTGCGCGCGTGCGGCAGAGCCGTCGGATGTACCATCTCGGAGCGATCCGTGCCGAGAGTGCGGCGCTGTCGGCGCAGGAAAAGCGCCCCCCAGCCGCGCATCGTCCCGACCGAGGGCGCGCCGGGATTGGTCAGGTAGCGGCTGCGCCAGTTGGACGGCAAGATCAGGCCGCATCTCTCGGCCTCACTTAGCATCCAGACCATTGGAATATTTGATAAAGGTCGGGCCGCCCTCCAGCCGCCCAGTTGTCCGCCGACATCGCCATGGCAGCCCCGGAACCACATCTGGACGATGTCGACGGGGCTGTCCTCGGGCATTGACCACAGCACCGGCGCATAGACGTCGCGCGTCTCATCCATGGCCAGTGCGTGCCGTCCGTGCACGACGGATGTTCCAAGCAGATGGTTGTGGAAGCTATGCGCCTGTGGTGCCAGCCGGCACAGCATCGGCCACGGTAGCCCAAGCGCGCGCACCGTGTCGTAGATTCCGACCAGTTCGATCGGTGTTGTGGCATGACACCGCGCCGCGCGAAGCGCTTTCGCCTGCTGGCTGTCGGGCGCTTCACGGTAAAGGCAATAAAGCCGCTCCAGCGTGTCCTGGTCGACCTGCGCGGGCCGCAAAAGCCCAAGTTTGTCGATAAGTCCCGCGAGCGAACGCACCGCGTAGGCGCCGCGCGAATAGCCCATCAGGAAGATCTTGTCGCCGGGGCGGTAATTGCGTGCAAGGAAAAGGTAGGCACGTTTGATCTGGCGGTTGATGCCGATGCCGGCAAGCACCTCGACGGAGCGTTTCACGCCGCGCCATTGGATCCCCGGTTCGTAGTAGAGCATGACGTTGGAGGACGGCCCGAGTTCGGACAACAGGCGATAGGTCAGGCCGATATTGGTTTCGCATCCGGGCCTGAGCGACGACATCGTGCCATCCATCAGCACCACATGCGCGCAGGCGTGCCGGGCCTTTGGCAGGCGCGGCTCGGGGTTCTGGAACCCCCGCCAGAAGGACCATCTGTGCCTAGGGTTCGCCACCGTCCGCTTTCGCCTCCTCGATCATCCGCCACAGCCGATGCGGCGTAAACGGCATGTCCGCCACCGTTACACCGACGGGCCAGAGCGCATCCTGCACCGCGTTCGCCACCGCCGCCATCGCGCCGATGGTCCCGGCCTCGCCGCAGCCTTTCATGCCGAGCGTGTTGGTCTCGGTCACGGTCGGGCGCGAATGGATGTCGAAGAACGGGAAATCGCCCGCCCTCGGCATGCCATAATCCATGAAGGTGGCGGTCAGGAGCTGGCCGTCGGCATCAAAGACAACCCGCTCGTTCATCACCTGTCCGGCGCCCTGCGCCACGCCGCCATGGATCTGCCCTGCGACCAGCATCGGGTTCATAAGGTTGCCCAGATCATCGACCACCGTGTAACGCTCAATGGTTAACAA
>PFEX01000044.1 GCA_002783145.1 Rhodobacteraceae bacterium CG17_big_fil_post_rev_8_21_14_2_50_65_11
CGGTGCCATGCAGCCCTGCCAGCCGCGCCACCCCCGCCGCCTGCGCCTGCGTCAGCCGCCCAATCGGCGCGCGGACCCGCACCACCAGCCCGTCGCCCGACATCATCGGCCGCAAGGCACCGGGGCACCAGCCATGCACGCGCGGCGCGCTCATTGCACGGCCTCCAGCGTGGCGGCGATGGAGTTGCGCCGTGTGACCCATAGCCCCGCGTCATGCAGTGCCTGGAAGCGGGCGTGCAGGGCGGCCAGCGCTTCCGGGTTCTCGGCCTCCATGAACGCCACAAGATCGGCGCGGCCCAGCGTCGCGTCGTGGTAGAGGTCGAACAGGTGCGGCGGCACGGCGGCGGCGAGATGGGCGAAGGCGGCAAGGTGGTCGAGCGTTGCCGCGATCTCCGCCGCGCCGCGAAAGCCGTGGCGCATCATGCCGTCGGCCCAGTCGGGGTTGGCGGCGCGGGCGCGGGTGACGCGGGCGATCTCTTCGGTCAGGTCGCGGGCGCGCGGGGCGTCTGGCCGCGTGGCATCCACGTGGTACAGCGCGGGCGCCGCGCCGCCAAGCCGTGCCACGGCGGCGGCAAACCCGGCCTCGTGCGCGGCGTAATCCGAGGCCATCAGAAGGTCGGTTTCGGGCAGGTCCTGAAGGTGCACGAAGCTGTCCGCGGCGGTCACTCGCGCCTCCAGCGCCGTTCGCGCCTCGTGTGCCTCGCCCTGCGCGTCGATGGCGTACGAGGACGCGGCCAGCCACGCCTCTCCCGCCGCTTCGCGGGCCGCGTCGCTGTATTCGTCCAGATGTGCGGTCATCCCCACGCCGTAGCTGCCGGGTTTCGGCCCGAAGACGCGCGGGCTGCGGGCGCGGTAGGGGTTGTCTTCCTCGGCCTCGTCGCGCTCGGCAAGCGCGGCGGACGCGGCCTCGAACATCTGCGCGAGGCCGGGAAAGACATCGCGGAAGAGGCCCGACACCCGCAAGGTCACGTCGATGCGCGGCCGACCCAGCAGGGCCAGCGGAAGGACCTCGAAGCCCGAGACCCGCTCCGATCCCGCGTCCCATTGCGGCGCGAGGCCGGCCAGATGCAGCGCCATGGCGAACTCTTCACCTGCTGTGCGCATGGTGGCAGAGCCCCAGAGGTCCACCACCAGACCGCGCGGCCAGTCGCCGTGATCCTGCAAATGACGGCGCAGCAATTCCTCGGCCAGCTTGACGCCCTGCGCGTGGGCCGCGCGCGAGGGGACGGCGCGCGGGTCGGTGGTGAACAGGTTGCGCCCGGTGGGCAGCACGTCCGACCGGCCCCGATACGGCGAGCCGGAGGGGCCGGGCGCGACGAGCCGCCCGGACAGGGCCGCGAGGAGCCCCCCCCGCTCCGCCGCCCCGCAATCGCCGGTGCCGAAGATGTGCAGTCCGTCGCCATACTGGCTTTCCTTGATGTCGCACACGAACCGGTCGATCCGCGTGATCGCCTCGGCATGGCTGGCATCCGGGGGAATACCGAGGTCGTCCTCTACCCCGGTGCCGCGCGCCTCGCCCCGGATGTCGGCGATCAGCCGGTCGCGGCGGGCCGGGTCCAGCCCGTCGGCGGTGGAATATTCGTCCAGCAGATGCTCCAGCCGGCCCATCCCCTCGGGCAGGGTGGTGTCCGCCATCGGCGGCGGCAGGTGGCCGATGGTGACGGCGCCGGTGCGGCGCTTGGCCTGCGCCGCCTCGCCGGGGTCGTTGACGATGAAGGGGTAGATGACGGGCAGGGCGCCGAGAAGCGCCTCGGGCCAGCAATCCTCCGACAGGGCAACCGCCTTGCCCGGCAGCCATTCCAGCGTGCCATGGGCGCCCATGTGAATGAGCGCATCGGCCTGCGCACGCAACCACAGGTAGAATGCGACATAGCCATGGCGGGGCGTGCGGGACAGGTCGTGGTAGTCGTCATCGCGGGTTTTCGCATCGCCTCGTTCGGGTTGCAGCGCGATCAGCGCCTTGCCCGCGCGGATCGCGGCGAAACGGATGGTATCCGCCTGCACGTCCGGATCGGCCTCGGGCGGGCCCCACGCGGCGAAGAGGTCGTTGCGCAGGACTTCGGGCAGGCTGTCCAGCGCGGCGCGATAGTCTGCCAGCGGCCAGTCGATCCGCTCTGTCAGAAGGCGCTTGCCCATGTCGGGCGCCTCGCCCACGTCGTGTCCCTCGTCGGCGAGCGTCTCCAGCAGCCCCTCGACCGAGGCCAGCGGGTCCAGCCCGACGGCATGGGCAAGGTTCCAGTCGCGGCCCGGATAGGTCGACAGCACCAGCGCCAGCCGCTTGTCGCGCGCGGGCAGGGTGGCGAGGCGATGCCACGCTGTGACGCGGTCGGCAACATGCGCGATGCGGCCCGCGTCGGCCCGGTGCGCGAAGCGCGAATATTGCAGGTCGGGATCCTTGCGGCCGGGCTGTTTGAAGCTCGCCACGCCGGCGAAGAGGCGCCCGTCGACCTCGGGCAGCACCACGTGCATGGCCAGATCGGCGGGGGAAAGGCCGCGCTCTGCCTCGGCCCAGTCCTTGCGCCGTGCGGTCGACAGCGCGACCTGGAAGACCGGGCAGCCCGGCACGGACAGAGGCGATGCCAGTCCGTCCGATCCGCGCGCGGAAAAGGCCGTGGCGTTGACGATGGCCGCCGGAGCGAGATGGGCAAGTTCGCCGCGCAGCCAATCGGCGGCGGCGGGGGCCTTGAGGCTGGTGGCGAAGATCCCCACCGCCTCGAAGTCGCGCGCCTCCAGCGCGCTGAGGATGGCGTCCACCGGGTCGGTATCGGCGGCGGTCAGGTAGGACCGGTAGAAGGTGACCGCGACCAGCGGCTTGCCGGACGGCTCGAACGCCCGCAAGACGCCATCGCCGGGCCGGTAGACCCCGTAATCGGGCACCGTCTTTTCGCCCACCACCGGCCCGGCATAAAGCCCGCCCGCCAACGCCAGTTGCGCCAGTGCCGCGTGCGCCGCTACCGCGCCACCGGCATCGCACAGGTGTTGCAACCGCCGCAGGGTGGAAACGGGCAGGGTCGAGAGCTCATCCAGACGTGGATCGGGGCGGCCATCGGCGGGCAGGATCGCCAGCGCAAGCCCGTCGCGGTCGGCCATCTCGCGCAAAGTGGCAAGCCCGTAGGGCCAGTAGCCTTCGCCGCCGATCAGCTTGACGAGAACCGCTTTCGCCCCGCAAAGCGTCCGCTCGGCATAGGTGTCGACCGACAGCGGATGCTTGAGCGCGACGAGGTTGGCCAGCCGCACTGTGGGCACGAATCCGTGCGCCCTGGCGCGGGTGTAGCCCGCCGCGAAAGCCCCGAGATCGGAATCGGAGAAGGACAGCACCACCAGATCCGCCGGGCTTTGGCCCAGGTCCTGCGGGGTTTCGGTTTCCTCCAACCCGTGGCTTTCGCGAAAGACGACATGCATCGGTTTTCAGTCCCTGCTGCTTTCATTGCACCCGGCCCGCTCATCGGACCGCGTCGGCGCCTGCGGCGCGCCGGGCCCTCTTCGCGGGGTGCTTACCCTTCAAGCACCGCGCGGATGGCGGCGGCATCCACACGGCCCTGTTCTCCGATCACCACCAGCTGCGACCGGCGGGGCCGGTCTCCCCAGGGACGGTCGAACTGGGTGCGCAGACGCATGCCCACGGCCTGCACCAGCATCCGCATCGGTTTGCCCTTCACGGCGATATACCCCTTGACCCGCAGCGCATTCTGCTCGCGCGCCAGCCGTAGCACGGCGGCCTCCAGTGCTTTTACGTCTTCTACCTCGTCCAGTTCGATCGCCACGCTGTCAAAATCGTCATGTTCGTGGTCATCCGCGCCGTCGTGGTGGCTGGGGCGGGCGTCGAGGTCGTCCTCCGCCGCCGCGCCGAGGCCGAGGATCACGCGCGGGTCGATGACGCCCTCGGTCATCGGCAGGATTGACACAATGCGCGGCATTTCGGCCTCGATGACCGCGCGGGCCCTGGCGACGCCGTCCTCTCCGGCCAGATCGGCCTTCGACAGCAGCACGATATCGGCGCAGGAGATCTGGTCTTCGAACACCTCGGCCAGCGGCGTGTCGTGGTCGAGGCTGTCATCGGCCTCGCGCTGCGCCTGCACCGCGTCCACGTCGGGGGCAAAGCGGCCGGCCGCCACCGCCTCGGCATCAGCCAGCGCGATGACCCCGTCGACGGTGATACGGCTGCGAATTGCGGGCCAGTCGAAAGCCTTGAGCAGCGGCTTCGGGAGGGCCAGACCGGAGGTCTCGATCAGGATGTGGTCGGGCGCTTCGGGCAGCGCCATCAGGGCCTCGATCGTGGGGATGAAATCATCGGCCACGGTGCAGCAGATGCAGCCGTTGGCCAACTCGACGATATTCTCCACCGGGCAGTTTTCATCCGCGCAGGTCTTGAGGATGTCGCCATCGACGCCCGCGGTGCCGAATTCGTTGACCAGAACGGCGAGCCGCTTGCCCTGCGGGTTCTGCATCAGGTGGCGGATGAGCGTGGTCTTGCCGGCGCCGAGAAAGCCGGTGATGACGGTGACGGGGATCTTGGAAAGCGGGTGCATGGATCAGTCCTCGGTGTCGGGGGCGGTGTCGGGGGCGTTGAGCGGGGGAATGCGGGCGATGGATTGCTTGCGGAAGACCTCGGGCCGTTCGCGCCACGGCACCAGCCCGTCGGTCGTGGCGGCATAGGCGTGGATCCCGGCGAGGATCTGCTTGAGGTGATCCTCCGGGTCGAGGCGGCCGTAGACATAGGTCCAGCGGTCCGGCCCGCCCGACAGCGCGAGGGAACAGCCGTTGGAACAGGCCGAGAGGCATTCGTTGCCGCGCAGGCGCACGCAATCGGGCAGGGCAGCGGCTTTCAGTGCCGCGTGCAGGCGAAAACCGGGGCGCGGCTCTTCCGGCACCCGTTCGCCATCCACCGTCTTGCGGCAGGTCGTGCAAACCGTGACTGTCACCTCGCCCATGCGCGGCCTCTTCGATGTTGATCGACAAAAGGGGAATGACCAGCCGGGGGACATGTTGCCCCATCATGGCCGGCGCGACACACCCCGTTCGCCCGTTGCACGTCTCTGCTGGCAGGTCTCCCGGCTTGCGGATATCGGAGCCTCTGGCTCCGGCGGCGTCCGAACCTTCCCGGCGCGTGCGCCAGTGGTTCCAGGGCCTTCTCCGGTCACGGTCGCGGGGGCGGCTGCGCTTCGGCGATGGACCACGGGGGGTCGCAAAGCCTGTCGCATTCCCTCTTCGCCTGTTCTAGGAACAGGAACCAGCATGCCGCTGTTGCGGCAAGACCCGCCCCGATGTCAAGCGAAGGATGATGCCATGGCCGATATGCCCCCCTCCGAGGAAGAGCGCCACGCCCGGAAGATGGCCAGGAAAAAGGCCGCACGCGACAAGATGATGGCCACGAAGGAGGGCGAGAAGGGGCTGGTCATCGTCCATACCGGAGCGGGGAAGGGGAAATCCTCGTCCGGGTTCGGAATGATCCTGCGCTGCATTGCGCACGGGATGCCCTGCGCCGTGGTGCAGTTCATCAAGGGCGCGTGGGAAACCGGTGAGCGGCGCCTGCTGGAAGGGCATTTCAGCGACCTGTGCCAGTTTCACGCCATGGGTGAAGGGTTTACGTGGGAAACGCAGGACCGCAGCCGGGACATCGCCATGGCACAAGCCGGCTGGGAAAAGGCACGGGAGCTGATCCGCGACCCGGCGATCCGGATGGTGCTCCTCGATGAGATCAACATCGCCTTGCGCTATGACTACCTTGATGTGGCAGAGGTCGTGCGCTTCCTTGTCGAGGAAAAGCCACCGATGACCCATGTGGTGCTGACGGGGCGGAATGCAAAAGCGGAGGTGATCGAGATTGCGGACCTTGTGACCGAGATGACGCTGGTCAAGCACCCGTTTCGGTCGGGGATAAAGGGACAGAAGGGGGTGGAGTTCTGAGAGCGGGATCGCCGCGCAGGGC
>PFEX01000006.1 GCA_002783145.1 Rhodobacteraceae bacterium CG17_big_fil_post_rev_8_21_14_2_50_65_11
GGCTCCAGCCAGTCGACGCTGTCGATGACAACAGTCCCGAAATCGTGGTCCTCATCCAGCAGTGCGTCGAGCGCCTCCGCCACCTCGGCATAACTGGTTGCCAGCGGAAAATGCGGAACCTGCAGCTTGCCAAGCCCATCCTCGGTCATGATGAACACGGGTCGGTCGGCATCGGCCGCAAAGGTGGATTTGCCGACCCCGGCCACGCCGTGGATCAGGATGCGCGGCGGCGTCAGCGCCGAGGTCGTGCGCAGGGATGCGAGAGAAATGGCCATCAGCGCACCTCCTCGCCCAGCACCAGGCGGAACTTGGGCTTACCGGTTCGCACCGTCCGTGCGGGTTCAAATCCCTTGCGCCAGGATTCCGGCAGCGCCGTGTATTTGCGTTCGGACACCTTCAGCGTGGTTTCGATGAACTCGGCCGGGTCTTCGCCCGCCGAGGCGATGTTTTCGGCGATCTGGGCGAGTTTCGCCTGATCCCATTCGATCCGCTTCACCAGGTCGGCGATCACTATGACGCCGCCGTCCTCAAAGCGGATCGTTCCGGTGTCCTTGCCGGCCTCAAAGCGGCATTCTGCAGCACGGTCAGCGTATTTCAGGGAGATGGCGCCATCGAGCCAATCAGAGACCGTTTTGGCTTGGGTGAGCTGCTGATCGGCCGCGTCTTTGAGCATTGCCAGTTGGTCCGCCGGCAGCGCTGCAATCTGGCCTACCGGCATGCGATGGATGTCCGCGAGGGTGATATGGTTAGAGATTGTCATGTCGTCTCCCCTCACGCCGACATCGGGCGATGGGGCTCGTGGTCCGAGCCGCGGATCTGCTCGACCTCGAATGCCTCGACGTCTTCGAGCCGGTAGATGACCCGGCCACCGAGTTTGATGAATTTCGGGCCTTCGCCCGTCCACCGCCAACGCTCCAGCGTGCGGTGCGAAATGTTCCAGCGAGCCGCCAGCTCGATCTGGGACAGGTGTCTTAGCGCCATGTGAACCTCCTTCGGATTTGTGCGAACACTTGCGGGATCAACATGGCCGACTGGGTGGGAGGCATCGTGGAGGCAGGCGGGAGGCAAACCGGGAGTTTGGGAAGATCACTGCCCGACAATGCGAAAAGGCCGCCCAGAAGGACGGCCTTTCACTGGAATCAAGATGGCCGGATCAGGGTTCGATCCAGCAATTCCCGTCATCGAACTTGATGAAGTGCTGCCAGTCGTTGCGCCGACCGAACGCCTTTTTCAGAGTGTTGACCTGGTCGCCGTAGCCAACCTCCACCAGCAGGGTCGTGACGCGCAGGACAGGCGATTTCGACCAGTAGGCGGCAAACAGAAGCTGAAGGAGCTGGCGCTGCTTGTCCCCGCCAAAAATCAGCGTTTCGCCCCTATGCCAGACGAACCCGCAATCCTCAGAATGGTCGATCGGAAACTCGTGCTGCGCCTGACCCGGGAAAACCCTCGAACCGAGGGCCTGCGGCGAGATCGCGAGCTTGCCCGGGGCGCCGAACACATCCGCTACGCCGACGACGACGTTTCGCTTCTGGGTGTTGATCGGAATACGATCGCCCGGCGTCGATGTCAGGATGACACGGACCTCCTCTGGCGGCCTGCGCACGAGCAGTCCATCGAGCTGTGCCCATACCGCAGGGTCGCCGAGCCGCCGCGCAAACCAGACCGGCACGGGGGCCTTCGTTCCGGAAAGCTTGATGGTGCCAACGTCCAAGACAAGATCGGCGATCAAAGGCGCCGGGCTCGGTGGCCCCGCCCGCTCGAACGCGACCAGCATCCTGGCAAGCGCCAACCCGTAGTCGACCTTGCACGCCGCGATCTCCTGATTGTCGACTTTGATCCAGCGGCCCGTGCTGTTGTGATAGCCAAATGACTTTTGCTCGGGCGACCAGATGGCCTCGATCGGTTCATCTTCGTAATCGTCCATTGCAGCGACGACCGGGACATGCCCGTTCGCCACCAGCAGCTTGGCCTCGAGCAGCATGTCGGTCGCGCGGCGCGAAACCTGGTGCAGCGTCGATGCCTGCAGAGACGGGCTGCGGGCTTCCATGGCCCGCAGCAGGAGGTCGATCGCCCGCTTACTCAAGGACGTCGCCTTGGTCATTGTCGTCTTTCAGGATGCCCCAGAGGCGCAGGTACTTCTCACCGATCAGACGCTCATGCGGAGTCACATCCTTGAGGTTGCAGCCATGCGGCATCGTGACGGTGAGCGTCAGGGATTTGCCGCGACCGTCTTCCGGTCCTGGATAGAACTTGATCGTGAATCGGGCCCGCGTGATGATCCAGCCTGGTGCCGACATCCGACTGACAGTTTCGTGCGCGCTCGAAAGTTTGGGATAGCCACCCGCCAAAAAGAAGTCGTCGCCCAGTTCCCAGATGTTTCTCTTCGCCCCAGACATTGCTTCCAGCGTGACCCTTTCCTCGGGTGCTGACAAATCCATATAGCGCAATTCCTTGACCGTTACGCTGGCGATCCCATCAATAGGGTCGGTCGGGAAGTCGAAGGGCCGGAGCAGCATGCTAAGGTCGTATTCGCGCAGGGGCAGCGACTGGTCCTCACCAAGGGTGATGCCGAGCAAATCGCGCGCCATGTACCGGGTGAGATCGATCCGGTCCTCGCGGGTCTTGGCTACAACCTCGATAACGCCGGTCGCAGCCTCGTAGGTCAGCGCCGCCTCAAAGACCGGTTTCACGATCCGGCGCGACAAGGTGCTGTTGGCATCGAAGCCTAGCATGTCCTCAGGGCGCCCCTCCCGGTAGACCGCGACCTGGACGAGCTCACATTCTTCACCCTCGAGGATCACCCGGTGGCGGTCGAAGATGTCGACATGGACGTTGGGCGTTTCAAACCGCGCGCGGATTGCCGCCGTAAACGCCGCGAGCGAGATCGGGTCGTTCTTCACCTCCAGATCGGCATCAACACCAAACCCGCTCCAGGACCGCGTCCGGCGACGCTCGTCGTTGTAGCGCACCTCTTCCGCCAGGCGGAACCGATCAGGCTCCTTCAGAAAAACCCACAGCGAGCGATTGTTGGCTCCCTCCAGCGTGTCGAAGACAGCGCGGTTCTGCACGACGTTTTGCAGGGCGTTCTGCCCCGGTTCATCAGCGAGAGCCGCGACACGGCCGGCATCGAGGACCACCCGCTGCTTTTCGTCGTCGGACATGCCGTCCACGGCCTTGATCAGCGGCTCGACGACGTCTGGCTCGGGCTTTGTCCAGTCGATTGGCGAAAGAGAGGTGAACCCACCGGCAGCGAAGTAATCGTGCAAACGGGTGACGGGGGTCTTACGGAGGAAGGCGGCAATGGCGGTCATACGGGGCCCTTTCTTGGCCGGGAGGAGATAGGAATCAGCGCAGCGCGATACGCTGGCGTTCGATATACATCGAACAATCCGTCGAGTCTACTTGCGCCGCACGTTTTTGTTCGGCATACCGAACGCGCGTCCTGAACCCAAGGAAAACAAGGATGAAACGATGACCACGTCCCTCGGCGCCAAGATCAAGCGCCACCGCCAGGAAAAGGGATACTCCCTCGACAAGCTCGCCGAGCTGACCGACTCGAGCAAGAGCTACATCTGGGAACTGGAGAACCGAGACACCAGAAAACCGTCAGGCGAGAAGCTGACTCGCATCGCCCAAGCTCTCGATGTCACGACCGATTACCTCCTCGATGACAGTGAAGAGCCCGGCAACGAGGTCTTGAAGGAGGCCTTCTTCCGCAAGTTCAGCAAGCTCGCCCCCGACGATCAGGCCAAGATCAACCAGATGATCGACATGTGGGGGAAAAAAGAGTGAGTCTGCCTGCGGCGCCCAAGGGGTGGGCGATCCGCCTGACCCAGATTCTGTCGGCCATTCAGAACACGCACGGGCTGCCGAGGTTTCCGATCGATGTGGCGGCGCTGGCGCAGAACTTCTCGCGGCAGGTGTTTCCTGACGCTCCGATCACGATGGTCGGCGGGCTGAACCTGTCGAAGGGCGTGGAAGGCATGTTGATGCCGCGCGGCGACGGCTCGGGCGAGTGGGGCATCATCTATAACGAAAGCATCCACTCTGCAGGGCGCCGCAACTTCACGCTGGCCCATGAGCTGGGGCATTATCTCTTGCATCGGCACGTGCACCCGGCTGGCATCAAGTGCACCAATCGCAACATGGCGGACTGGGACGAGAGCGTGACCAAGATCGAGGGCGAGGCCAACACCTTTGCCTCGTACCTGCTGATGCCGCTTGATGACTTCCGCGCCCAGATCAAGGGCCGGTCCATCGACATCGACGTGATGACCGCACTGGCCGACCGATATGCCGTGTCCCTGACGGCGGCGATCCTGAAGTGGATGACCATCACCGACAAGCGCGCCATGATCGTTGTCGGCAAGGAAGGCTTTATTGATTGGGCCTGGTCTAGCGAACCGCTGCTGAAATCAGGCGTGTTCTATCGCGCACGGCAGGTCGTGACCGAATTGCCGCCAGCCTCTCTGGCCGCGCAGGAGGTGGACTGGGTCGCCACGCGAGAGCGCTATGACGATGGCGGGTTTTCCGGCGGCACTCTTGACCGGCCCGGACTCAAGCAGCTGCTTGCCGACATCGACGATGGTCTGATCGACGTCGTCGTGGTCTACAAGATCGACCGCCTCAGTCGTTCGCTGATGGATTTTTCCAAGCTGGTCGAGGTGTTCGACCGAAACGGGGTGACCTTCGTTTCGGTGACGCAGTCCTTCAACACCACCACCTCCATGGGGCGGCTGACGCTGAACATCCTGCTGTCCTTCGCCCAATTCGAGCGCGAGGTCATTGGCGAGCGGATCCGCGACAAGGTGGCGGCATCGCGCAAGCGCGGCATCTGGATGGGCGGCTACGTGCCTCTCGGCTACGACGTTCAGGATCGAAAGCTGGTGATGAACGACGCCGAGGCGGCCTCCGTGCGCGCAATCTTCGCGCGTTTCATCGAACTCGGTTCCGCCACCGTGCTGGCGCGGGAACTCCGCAGCGATGGATTCCGCAATAAGAAGGGCACGCTGATCGACAAAGGCTACCTCTATCGGGTGCTGAACAACCGCGTTTATCGCGGCGAGGCCATGCACAAGGGCAAAGCCTACCCCGGAGAACACGAGGCCATCATCGAAGAAGATCTCTGGAACCGCGCCCATGCCATCCTTCAGGAGAGTCCCCGGAAACGGGCGAACAACAGCCGCGCGCAGACGCCCGCGCTGCTGAAGGGGCTGATCTTCAGCGATACCGGCGCAGCAATGACACCGACCAGCACCAAGAAGGGCGCGAAGCTTTACCGCTACTACGTATCGATGGATGTGATCCGGAACCGCGAGACCGGCGAGGAAACAGCGCCATTGCGGCTCGCCGCAGGGATGGTCGAGGACGCCGTCGTCACCGAGGTCCGCCGCATCCTTAAGACGCCGGATGTCGTCACGCAGGTGCTGGCGTCCCTGAAACGAGAACAGGGCGGAACCTCAGAAGCCGATGCCATCGCGGCACTGCATGACTTCGATGAGCTGTGGGGGCAGCTGTTCCCGGCCGAGCAGGCACGGATCATCCAGCTTCTCGTCAGGCGCGTCACCGTCACCGCTGCGGGGCTCGAGGTCGACATTCAGCGCGAAGGTGTCAGCAGCATGATCCGCGAGATGCTCGCGCCGCGCAAGATGGAGGCCGCTGAATGAGCGAGGATCACGATACGATCCGCGTCCTGATCCCTTTGAAGGTCCGGAAGAAGAACGGGCGGCCGAAAATCACGCCACCCGCCGACTACAGGCCCAGCGAGGATCAATCGCAGAGCCCGCATGTCCTGCGCGCCATAGGCCGAGCATGGGGC
>PFEX01000085.1 GCA_002783145.1 Rhodobacteraceae bacterium CG17_big_fil_post_rev_8_21_14_2_50_65_11
GGACCCGGCCCGGCGCACGGTCTCAGGCGTCGTGGGCCACGGCGTCGAGCGGGAAAGGCGCTTTCGGCAGGGTGATCTTGGCGCGCGTGACGGGGTTGCTTTCGCGGGCGAGAAGATCTGCGGCAATGCGGGGCGGAAGGGTCATGGCGGCATCTCCTGTGCTGTGTGGTTTTGTAAGTGTACATATGACACCTTAAACCGGGTCGTGCAAGGGATGTTAGGGTATTTGTTAGATTTATTGCCGCGCGGCGGACGGGCCGCCATTGCACAGACGCCTCAGCGCGCGGGCAGAAGCTGCTGCACGATCCCCGCGAGGGCGAGGTAGACCGAGGTTCCAGCAAGGCCCCAGAGTGCCCAGCTCTCGGGGTCGAAATCGACCCATGCGGCCCAGCCGGCAAAGCCCGTCCACGCGATTGCGATCGGCAGCGACAGCGTCCGCCAGCGATCGGTGCGCACCGGGTGGATGAACTTGAGGTTGAGGAACATGGCGACCGCGAATAGCACCACCAGCACCAGCGTCACGTAGAAATCCGGGCTCAGCGCGAACAGCACCAGCACGACCATGTTCCAGCAGCCCGGAAAGCCCGCGAAGGAATTGTCCCGTGTCTTCATCCGCGTGTCGGCGAAATAGACGACGCTGGTAAAGGTGATGAGGATGATCGCCAGCCAGCCGGTCCAGCCGGGCAGAAGGTCGGACTTGAAAAGCGCATAGGCGGGAATGAACACATAGGTCAGGTAGTCGATGATCAGGTCCATCAACTCGCCGTCAAGCTCGGGCGCGTTTGTCTTGACGTGGTAGCGGCGCGCAAGCGGCCCGTCGAATCCGTCGACGATGAAGGCCACGACCAGCCACAGGAACATCAACGACCAGTTAAGATCGACCGCCGCCAGCATAGCCAGCATAGCGAATACGGCGCCGGTGGCGGTGAAGAGATGAACGGAGAGGGCTTTCATGTGCAGCGTCATCGCTCTGACATGACCGATTTGCGTCAGGCTGACAAGCCGTGCGGGGCGGCGGAGATCCGGTTTCCGACGCAAGAACCGGTCTGAAATCCGCGCCGGATTTCGGCCCCGTCACGCCTTGGGGTGCGTATTGCGATAGACCTCCAGCAGCCGCGCGGTATCGACGCCGGTGTAGGCCTGCGTGGTTGACAGCGAAGCGTGGCCCAGAAGCTCCTGTATCGCGCGCAGATCGCCGCCCGCGTCCATCAGGTGGGTTGCAAAGCTGTGGCGCATGGCGTGGGGCGTCGCCGTCGCGGGCAGGCCCAGTTGCATCCGCGCGGCCTCCACCACCTTTGCCACCAGCCGCGCGTTCAATGCGCCGCCCCGGATGCCGCGAAACAGCGGGTCGCCGGGGGCGAGGCCGTGCGGGCAAAGTGCCGCGTAGCGCGCGACGGCGGCACGGGCGGCGGGCAGCACAGGCACCTCGCGCTCCTTGCCGCCCTTGCCGCGCACGCGCAGACCGTCGCCCATCGGCAGAACCGCGCCGGTGAGGCCAAGCGCCTCCGACCGGCGCAGCCCGCAGCCGTAAAGCAGTGTCACGATGGCCACGTCGCGCGCCGCCACCCAGTCGCGGGAATCCTGCGCCTCGACCTGCGCGATCAGGGCTTTCGCAGCGTCGGGCGACAGCGGGCGGGGCAGCTTGCGTTCGAAGCGGGGCGCGCGGGTGGACAACACTGGCGTGGCGTCGAAGCCCTCGCGCTTCGCCCACCACCGATAAAAGGCCTTCACCGCAGAGAGCTTGCGCGCCAGCGACCGCGCGCCGACTCCGGCGCCGCGTTCCGCCGCCATCCATGCGCGCATGTCGCGCAGGCCAAGCGTGCGCAGCGGCCCGAGGCCAAGCTGGTCGCCCTGATGCGCGGTTTGAAACGCCAGAAAGGCGCGAAGATCGGTGCCATAGGCGGTGACGGTGGCCGGAGAGCCGCCGCGAAGGGCGCCGACATCGGCCAGCCACGCGGCCATCAGGTCGCGCGCGGCGGGGCTGAGTGCGACGCGCATCGCCGCTATCCCAGGAACCGCTGCATGCTGCGCTCGAACACTGCGGTAAAGAAGGTCAGAAGGTCGGTGCCCTGGCTGGGGCGGAACTGGTGCGGGTCTTCTGCCCCCAGAACCAGCATTGCCGGCAGCCGCCCCTCGCCGAGGTCCAGCCGCAAAAGCGCCTCCGACGCGATCCAGTCGGCGGCCTCGCCATAGATGCTGGTCGCGCCGGTTCCGACCTGGCGCAGGGTCACGGTGCGCTGCGGCAGGTTGCGGCCGTGAGTCAGGTAATCGTCGACGAAGCCAGGCGCGACGACGGTCAGCACATCCTCCAGCTTCTGCACCTTGGGGGCGCTTGTCTTGGTCGCCTCGGGGCTCTCCAGCACCAGCCGGATACGGTCCACGCGCAGGATTTCGGCCACCTCGGTGCCAAGCCCCTTCAGGAATTCCTCGAATTCCGTCCGGTCCAGCAGTGTCAGGATCGCGCGGTGGATCTGGTTGGTGCCGGCAAGGTTTTCGTAGGCCGCCGCGATGACGCTGCGATGGGTGTCCTCCAGCCGGTCGAGCCGGTTCTCCAGCCGTTCCATGGCGATGCCGCGCATGTCCACGATATTGCCGCCCATCTGGCGGTCATTCGCGGTGATCAACGCGCGCATCACGTCGCGGTCGTCGAGGATGATATCGGGGTCCTGCAACACCCGTTCGCGCCAGTCCTGCAACGCGTCTGCCCTTTCGCCCATAAGCGGTCTGCCCCTTTTTCTTTTTAGGTTGGGGCAGACCCTACACGATGTTCAGAGGATTTTCTGCCCCGTTTTTTCCCAGTCCTTGAGGAAGGCCTCAAGCCCCTTGTCGGTCAGCACATGACCGGCCATCGCCTTGATCACGCCCGGCGGCGCGGTGGCGACATCGGCGCCGATCAGCGCGGCCTCTTTCATGTGGTTGGCCGAGCGGATCGAGGCGGCGAGAATCTGGGTGTCGAAATCGTAATTGTCATAGATCGTGCGGATATCGCCGATCAGCTCCATCCCGTCGATGTTGAGGTCATCGAGCCGCCCGATGAAGGGCGAGATATAGGTGGCGCCGGCCTTGGCCGCGAGCAGCGCCTGGTTGGCCGAGAAGCACAGCGTCACGTTGGTCTTGTAGCCCTCGCCGGTCAGCGCCTTGCAAGCCTTGAGCCCGTCAAGCGTCATCGGCAGCTTGATGCAGATATTTTCCGCGATCGCGGCCAGCTTGCGGCCCTCGGCGATCATCGCGTCGGCCTCCAGCGCGACGACCTCGGCGGAAACAGGCCCATCGACCATCTCGCAGATTTCGCGGGTCACTTCGGTGATGTCGCGGCCAGATTTCAGGATCAGCGACGGGTTGGTGGTGACACCGTCGACGATCCCGATATCATTCAGCTCGGCGATGGCGTCCACGTCAGCAGAGTCGACAAAGAATTTCATGGGTCAGTCCCTCAGGGGTTGGTGGCAGGCTTTGCGCGTTGCATACCCCAGCTTTGGCAAGGCGGAAACCCCAACCTTGATTGCGGTAACATGACCAACGGGCAGGCACAGCAGGACTATTTCGAAGAGGGCAGCCTTGTCGGCGTGCTGACAGCGGAACCGCTGGACCGGGTGCTGGATTACACCGCGCCCGAGGGCGGCTGCTGGTTGGGGGCGTTCGTGCAGGTGCCACTGGGGCCGCGCAAGGTGTTGGGCGTGGTCTGGGGGCCGGGGCGCGGTGATTGGGATCCTGCCAAGGTCCGGCAGGTGCTCAAGGTGCTGGATGTCGCGCCGATGCGCGGGGAAATGCGTGATTTCCTGACCCGCGCCGGGGCCTACACGCTGACCCCGCTCTCCGCGATGCTGCGGCTGGCGACCCGCGCGCCGGGCCTGTCGGACCCGCCCTCGATGCGCAAGCTTTACCGGATGGGCGACCGCAGCCCCGACCGCATGACAGATGCCCGCACCCGCGTGCTGGCGCTGCTGGAGGAATATGGCGGCGTCAGTTTCACGCTTGGCGAACTGACCGAGATGGCCGGCGTCAGTTCCTCGGTCATAAAGGGGCTGGTCAAACAGGGCGCGGTGGAGGAGTACGACACGCCGCGCGATGCGCCCTACCTGCCGCTCGATCCCGATCGGCCGGGCAAAGCGCTGACCGACGCGCAGGCCGACGCCGCCCGGCAGATCGGGGACGGTGTGCGCGGCGGCGGCTACGCTACCACGTTGCTGAAGGGCGTCACCGGATCTGGCAAGACGGAGGTATACCTCGAGGCCGTGGCCGACACCCTGCGCAAGGGACGCCAGGCGCTGGTTCTGCTGCCGGAAATCGCGCTGACGAACGAGTTCCTGACCCGCGTGAAGGCGCGTTTCGGCGCCGAACCCGCCGAATGGCATTCCGGCGTCAGCATGACCGAACGGCGGCGCTGCTGGCGTATGGTCGGGCAGGGGGCGGCGCAACTGATCGTCGGGGCGCGCTCGGCGCTCTTCTTGCCGTTCCGCGACCTCGGGCTGATCGTCGTCGATGAGGAACACGATACCTCCTACAAGCAGGAGGACGGCGCGCTCTACAACGCGCGCGACATGGCGGTGCTGCGCGCGTCGCTGAATGATGCGCAGGTGGTTCTGGCCTCGGCCACGCCCAGTCTTGAAAGCTGGTGGAACGCGGAATCGGGCAAATACACGCGGATCGACCTGACCGATCGCTTCGGCCCGGCCGTCCTGCCCGATATGCGCGCCATCGACATGCGCGGCGAGGATCTGCCCGGCAGCCGCTGGATCTCGCCGACGCTGCAAGGCGCGGTTCTGGCGCGGCTGGAGAAGGCCGAACAGGCGCTCTTGTTTCTCAACCGGCGCGGCTATGCGCCGGTGACGCTGTGCCGGGCCTGCGGCGAGCAGGTGGGCTGCGACCATTGCGACGCGCGGATGGTGGAACACCGGTTCCTGAAACGTCTGATGTGCCACCAATGCGGTGCCACGAAGCCGATGCCGGAGGTCTGCCCAAGCTGCGGGGTGGAGGGCAAGATGGCGCCGGTCGGGCCGGGAGTGGAGCGGCTGGCCGAGGAGGCGGCGGCGCTGTTTCCGGATGCGAAACAGGCGGTGCTGTCCTCGGACCTCTTTGGGTCCGCGCGGGCGCTGAAGGCGCGGATCGCCGAGATCGCGGAGGGCGAGACCGACATCATCATCGGCACGCAGCTTGTGGCCAAGGGGCACAATTTCCCGAGGCTGACGCTGGTCGGCGTGATCGACTCTGACCTGGGCTTGCAGGGGTCGGACCTGCGCGCGGCGGAACGGACCTTTCAATTGATGCGGCAGGTCGCGGGGCGCGCCGGGCGGGTGGACGTGCCAGGCACGGCGCTGTTGCAAACCTTCCAGCCCGGGCACCCGGTGATCCGGGCGATCCTGTCGGGCGACGAGGAGGGCTTCTGGCGGGCCGAGGCGGACGAGCGGCGGGCGACGGGAATGCCGCCCTTCGGTCGTCTGGCGGGGATCGTGATCTCGGCCCCCGAGGCGGTGGCGGCGTTCGATCTGGGCACCCGTCTGGCGCGCGCCGACGCGCCGATCCGCGATATTGGCGGGCAGGTCTTTGGCCCCGCGCCGGCGCCGATCGCGCGGATCCGGGGGCGTCACCGGGTGCGGCTGTTGGTCAAGGCGCCGAAGGGCGCGCCGATCCAGGGCGCGCTGCGTCGCTGGATAGGGGGCCTGAAACTGACCGGTGGATTGCGGCTGAGCGTCGATATCGACCCGCAGAGTTTTTACTGACAGGCGGTTTCGCCGCGCTGGCGCGCGTCGATCCGCGCGCCTCTTCGCTATCGCTCATCGGTGGGTGAGGCGGGCGCGCTGCCCCGGCAGCGTCGCGCGATCCGGGTCTTGGAGGGGGCGCTGCCCCCGTCGCCT
>PFEX01000149.1 GCA_002783145.1 Rhodobacteraceae bacterium CG17_big_fil_post_rev_8_21_14_2_50_65_11
GGTCCGGGGGCATGATCAGCGCGCAAAAGCGTCCTGACTCGACCCCCGGTCGCGGAAAAACCACACAAAAAAGCTGGCTTCAAAGCGTCGCAGGACGCTGTTTTTTGAAAAAACCGATACAAAACAGAGTATTATGTGAAAAAGTGTTGATACCCGTGGATGTTGCAGGGTCCCGAACCCTCTGCTACATCCTGCGCGATTTCATTTGGGCGGCGACGGGTCCGCCCTCGACAGAACCGCCGGGCGCGCCTTCGGGCGTGACCCGGCCACTGTATCGGAAGGGTGGACGTGTCGGAAACAGCTTCGATCTCGACCGGCATCGCCTCGCGTTATGCGACTGCGGTGTTTGAACTTGCCACGGAAGACAAGGCGCTCGATGCGCTGAAAGCGGATATTGATGCGCTGGATGCCGCACTGACCGAAAGCGCGGACCTGCGCGATCTGGTGTCCTCGCCGGTCTATTCGCGCGGCGACATGCAGGCCGGGATCGGCGCGGTCGCCGAGGCCATGGGCCTTGGTGCCATGCTTGGAAACACGCTGAAATTGATGGCCACCAAGCGCCGCCTGTTCGTCGCGCCGCAGATGATCGCCGTGCTGCGCGCGATGATCGCCGACCACAAGGGCGAAGTGACCGCCGACGTGGTGTCGGCCAAGGCGCTGACCAAGACACAGTCCGACAAGCTGGCCAAGGTGCTCAAGGCCAACGTCGGCAAGGATGTGAAACTGAATGCGACCGTCGATGAAGCCCTCATCGGCGGTCTTGTTGTCAAGGTTGGCTCGAAGATGATCGACACCTCGATCCGCTCCAAGCTCAACACCCTCCAGAACACCATGAAAGAGGTCGGATAAATGAGTATCCAAGCAGCCGAGATCTCTGCGATCCTGAAGGACCAGATCAAGAGCTTTGGCCAGGACGCCGAAGTCGCCGAGGTGGGCCGCGTGCTCTCCGTCGGGGACGGTATCGCCCGCGTTTACGGGCTGGACAATGTCCAGGCCGGCGAGATGGTCGAATTCCCCGGCGGCGTCATGGGGATGGCGTTGAACCTCGAGGCCGACAATGTCGGTATCGTGATTTTCGGCTCCGACCGCGACATCAAGGAAGGCGACACCGTCAAGCGCACCAAGTCCATCGTCGACGTTCCTGCCGGTGACGGCTTGCTTGGCCGCGTGGTCGACGGTCTTGGCAATCCGATCGACGGCAAGGGCCCGATCGACGCCTCTGAGCGCCGCGTCGCGGATGTGAAGGCACCGGGCATCATGCCGCGCAAGTCGGTGCATGAACCCATGGCGACCGGTCTGAAATCGGTGGACGCGATGATCCCGATCGGCCGTGGCCAGCGGGAATTGATCATCGGCGACCGCCAGACTGGCAAGACCGCCGTCGCGCTCGACACGATCCTGAACCAGAAGGGCTATAACGACGCCGCCGGCGACGACGAGAGCAAGAAGCTCTACTGCATCTACGTGGCCATCGGGCAAAAGCGGTCCACCGTGGCGCAGCTGGTCAAGAAGCTGGAAGAAACCGGTGCTATCGACTACTCGATCATCGTGGCAGCGACCGCATCCGACCCCGCGCCGATGCAGTTTCTCGCCCCCTATGCCGCGACCGCCATGGCGGAATATTTCCGCGACAACGGGCGTCACGCGCTGATCGTCTACGATGACCTGTCGAAACAGGCCGTGGCCTACCGACAGATGTCGCTGCTGCTGCGCCGCCCGCCGGGGCGCGAAGCCTATCCCGGCGACGTGTTCTACCTGCACTCCCGCCTGCTGGAACGCTCCGCCAAGCTGAACGAGGATCATGGCTCCGGGTCGCTGACCGCGCTGCCGATCATCGAAACCCAGGGCGGCGACGTGTCGGCCTTCATCCCGACCAACGTGATCTCGATCACCGACGGCCAGATCTTCCTTGAGACGGAGTTGTTCTACCAGGGCATCCTGCCGGCCGTGAACACCGGCCTGTCGGTCAGCCGCGTCGGTGGTTCGGCGCAGACGAACGCGATGAAATCGGTCGCTGGCCCGGTCAAGCTGGAACTGGCGCAGTACCGTGAGATGGCGGCCTTCGCGCAGTTCGGGTCCGATCTCGACGCCGCAACGCAACGTCTGCTGAACCGTGGCGCGCGCCTGACCGAGTTGATGAAGCAGTCGCAGTATTCGCCGCTGACGAATGCCGAAATCGTCTGCGTGATCTATGCCGGCACGCAGGGCTATCTCGACAAGATCGCTGTCGCTGATGTCACCCGGTTCGAAAAGGGCCTGCTGGCGCATCTTCGCGGCAAGAAACAGGATCTGCTGGACGACATCGCCAACAACGACCGCAAGGTCAAAGGCGAGCTTGAGGACAAGATCAGGGCTGCGCTGGACGAATTCGCCGCCGATTTCACATAAGGGGGTCAGGCTGTGCCAAACCTCAAGGACCTGAAAAACCGGATCGCGTCGGTCAAATCGACCCGCAAGATCACCAAGGCGATGCAGATGGTCGCCGCCGCAAAGCTGCGCCGTGCGCAGGAAGCGGCGGAGGCCGGTCGTCCTTATGCAGAGCGGATGACCGCCGTGATCGGCGGGCTTTCCGCGTCGGTCGGCGGGTCGGACACGGCGCCGCGCCTTCTGGCGGGCACCGGGTCCGATCAGACCCACCTTCTGGTGGTGATGACCGCAGAACGGGGTCTGTGCGGCGGCTTCAACTCCTCGATCGTGCGCCTTGTGCGCAACCGCATCGAAAAGCTGAAAGCCGAGGGCAAGACCGTCAAGCTGCTGACCGTGGGCAAGAAGGGCCGTGAACAACTGCGCCGCGATCATGCCGACCTGCTGGTCGGGCATGTCGACCTGACCGAGGTCAAGCGTGTGGGCTACGTCAATGCGGCCGGGATCGCCTCCGATATCCTGTCGCGTTTCGACGCGGGGGAATTCGACGTCGCGTCGATCTACTTCAGCACCTTCCAATCGGTGATCAGCCAGATCCCGACCGAAACCCAGATCATCCCGGCCAAGTTCGACGCGCCCGAGGGTGACGAAGCCTCGACGCTCTACGACTACGAACCGTCGGAGGACGCCGTGCTTGAAGACCTGCTGCCGCGCGGTGTTGCCACGCAGATTTTCTCGGCGCTTCTGGAAAACGCGGCCTCCGAACAGGGCGCGCGGATGTCGGCGATGGACAACGCCACGCGCAATGCCGGCGACATGATCGACCGGCTGACGATCGAGTACAACCGCTCGCGTCAGGCCGTCATCACCAACGAGCTGATCGAAATCATTTCGGGCGCCGAGGCGCTCTGACGTAAACCTGGAGACACGACATGGCAAAAGCAGTCGGCAAAATCACGCAAGTTATCGGCGCTGTCGTTGACGTGCAGTTCGACGATACCCTGCCCGCGATCCTCAACGCGCTGAACACCGACAACAACGGCAAGAAGCTGGTTCTCGAAGTGGCGCAGCACCTGGGCGAAAACACCGTGCGAACCATCGCGATGGACGCCACGGAGGGACTTGTCCGCGGCACCAAGGTGACTGATACCGGCGCCCCGATCTCGGTGCCGGTCGGCAACGCGACGCTGGGCCGGATCCTGAACGTGATCGGCGAACCGGTCGATGAAAAAGGTCCGGTCGAGGCAACAGAAACCCGCGCCATCCACCAGCCGGCCCCGGAATTCAAGGAACAGTCCACCGCGTCCGATATCCTTGTCACCGGCATCAAGGTGATCGACCTTCTCGCCCCCTATTCCAAGGGTGGCAAGATTGGCCTTTTCGGCGGTGCCGGCGTTGGCAAGACGGTTCTTATCATGGAGCTGATCAACAACATCGCAAAGGTGCACTCTGGCTACTCGGTGTTCGCCGGGGTCGGGGAACGGACCCGCGAGGGCAATGACCTGTACTACGAAATGATTGAATCCAACGTCATCAAGCCTGACAACCTGTCGGAGAGCCAGGTGGCGCTTGTCTACGGCCAGATGAACGAGCCGCCGGGCGCGCGTGCCCGCGTTGCGCTGACCGGCCTGACACTGGCCGAACAGTTCCGTGACCAGTCCGGCACCGACGTGCTGTTCTTTGTCGACAACATCTTCCGGTTCACGCAAGCCGGGTCCGAGGTGTCGGCGCTTCTGGGCCGTATCCCGTCCGCCGTGGGCTACCAGCCGACGCTGGCCACCGACATGGGCGCGATGCAGGAACGCATCACCTCGACCAAGGCAGGCTCGATCACCTCGATCCAGGCCGTCTACGTTCCGGCCGACGACCTGACCGACCCGGCCCCGGCCACGACCTTTGCCCACCTCGACGCAACCACGGTTCTGAGCCGCGCGATTTCCGAGCTTGGCATCTACCCGGCCGTCGACCCGCTGGACAGTTCCAGCCGGATCCTCGATCCGCAGATCGTGGGCGAAGAGCATTACAAGGTCGCGCGTGACGTGCAGGGGATCCTTCAGCGTTACAAGTCGTTGCAGGACATCATCGCCATTCTCGGGATGGACGAGTTGAGCGAAGAGGACAAGCTGACCGTGGCCCGCGCCCGGAAAATCCAGCGCTTCCTGTCGCAACCCTTCGACGTTGCAAAGGTGTTCACCGGGTCTGATGGGGTGCAGGTGCCGCTGGAAGAAACGATCGCGTCGTTCAAGGCCGTTGTCGCCGGTGAATACGACCACCTGCCCGAAGCGGCCTTCTACCTCGTCGGCGGCATCGACGAGGTGAAAGCAAAAGCCGAACGCCTCGCCGCAGAAGCCGCCTGAGGAGGACCCTGATGGCCGATATGATGCAGTTCGACCTTGTGTCGCCGGAAAAGCGGCTTGCCTCTTTTCAAGCGGTCCTGGTCCAGATTCCGGGTGCCGATGGCGACCTGACGGCGATGCCGGGGCATAGCCCGGTCATCACCACCCTGCGCCCTGGGGTGGTCCGGGTGAAGTCGGCCGAAGGCGAGAAGGATTACGTGGTGACCTCGGGCTTTGCTGAAGTCACGGCCAGTTCCGTCTCGGTGATCGCCGAGCGCGCCCACGCGGGCGACGAGGTTCGCAAGGAAGACCTTGAGGATGTGCTGGCCGCGGCCCGCGCCAAGGCGTCCGAAGCGGAAGGCGAACACAAGGACGGCGCCGAAAAGCTGGTTGCCGACCTGGTGGAACTCATGGACCGCATGGACTGAGCGCCCGAGCGCTCAAAGACAGGCAGAAACGCCCCGCAGCGGATCGGTTGCGGGGCGTTTCGCGTTGCAGGGCTTCCATTTTTCCAGTGCAACCCCGATGATCGAGGGTAACAGGCGGATGGGAGCGAGGCAGATGAAACGGATCGAAGGCAATCTCGTCGGCGTTGACCAGGGCAGCGAATTGCTGTTCGAAGACTACAAGGTCGATGGCGAGATGTGGATTGGTTCTGGCAGTCGGGAGGCGTGGCACCCGGTTCGTTTCTCTGCTGCGTTCAAGACCCCGCCGACTGTGTTTGTGTCGATCAGCCTGTGGGACATCGTCGGCATCACCAACCAGCGCGCCGCTATCCGCGCCGCGAATGTCCGACGCGACGGGTTCGAACTGGTGTTTGCGACATGGGAAGACACCAAGGTCGCCCGGATCCGTGCCGACTGGATGGCGATCGGGGCGCTGCCGAACGACGATGACTGGGACGTTGCGTGACAGGCTTTCGGGGTCTCAATCAAGCACGATGATGCCGGTATGCTTGGCCTTGTCCTCGGGTTCCACGTGGATGGTGATATTCGCCTCCGGCACGGCGCGTCGCAGGGCCGCCTCGACCCGGTCGCAGACGACATGTGCGTCGGCAACCGTGGTCTCGCCGGGGATCACGAGGTGAAAGTCGATGAAGACGATCCGGCCGGCATGGCGCGTGCGCAGGTCATGCG
>PFEX01000212.1 GCA_002783145.1 Rhodobacteraceae bacterium CG17_big_fil_post_rev_8_21_14_2_50_65_11
TTTTCGCTCAATCGGTTTCCCGGCGCCGACGGGCGCGAGCTTGGCCCGCGGCTGGCCTATGGACTCAGCTATACGAGGCAGGATCCGGACGGCTGGTCGCTTGGCCTGACGGTCGGGCAGGTCTTGCGAGAGCGCGACCACGGCCAATTCACCCAAGGCTCCGGCCTTGACGGACAAAACTCGGATTACCTCGTGTCGGCCAGTCTCGGTATAGGGTCCGGCCTGACGCTGATGAACCGCGCCCTGTTCAGCAATGCCTTCAATTTCAGCTCGAACGAGTTGTCGCTGGCATTGCACGAAGACCGCTTCGACATCGGCTCTTCGGTCACATGGCTGGAGGCCGACCCGGCGGAGGGGCGCCCGCAGGACATGGCCGAATGGGCCTTCGACGCGCGCTATGACTTTGACAACGCGTGGGGCACGGAGGTCGACTGGCGCTATGATTTCGAGGCGAATGAGGCAACTCGCGCCGGGTTGAGCCTGATCTACGCGACCGAGTGCGTGGATGTGCAGTTTTCCCTCTCGCGTCGCTTCACGTCCTCGGCTACGTTGCCCACAGCCACGAGCGTCGGGTTCACGGTGGCGCTGAACGGCTTTGGCGCCTCGCGCGATGGGCGCAGCTACGACCGAAGCTGCCAGATGTGACCCCCCCCCCCCGTGCCCGACGGCAGAATGACGGAAATGACCATGACAACCCGCACGCCCAGATCCAGACCTTTCCTTGCCGCCGTGGCCGGCGTCGTGGCCCTGTGCCTCGCCGCCGCACCGGGCCTTGCGCAAAGCCCGTTTTCACCGGCGGTGACGGTCAATGACCACGTCGTCACCCATTACGAGATTGCGCAGCGCGCACGCCTGCTCGACGTCCTGAACGCCCCCGGCGACCTGCAACAGCGGGCCCGCGAAACCCTGATCGACGAACGGCTTCAGCAAATCGCCGGGGCGCGGGCCGGTCTTTCTGCAACGCCCGACGAGATCGAGACCGGAATGGCCGAATTTGCCGGGCGCGCCAATATGGACACGCAAGCGTTCATCGCGGCGATCGGCGAGGAGGGCGTCGCGCCCGAAACCTTCCGCGATTTCGTGGCCAACGGCATCACCTGGCGCAATGTCGTGCGCGCCCGTTTCGGCCCGCGCTCACAGGTGACGGAAGAGGAAATAGACCGGGCGCTGACCCTGTCGGGCAGCGAGTCGGGGGCGCAGATCAACCTTGCCGAGATCGTGATTCCGCTGACGCCGCAGAACCAGGCGACGTTGCGCACCGATCTTGCAGCGCTGGTTGAGGAGGTCAACGGCTCCATCGGGGCCTTTGCCGAGGCGGCGCGGGCCTATTCCGCCGCGCCCTCTTCGCAGCAGGGGGGCAGCGTCGGCTGGCGGCCGCTGTCGAGTATCCCGCCGCAGATGCGCGCGATGCTGTTGCCGATGACGGTGGGCGAGGTGACCGACCCGGTGCCGCTTGGTCAGGCGATCGGCATCTTCCAGATGCGCGGCTTGCAGGAAACCGGCTTCGTCACCCCCGAGGTGACGGCGGTGGAATACGCGCAAGTGCCAATCCCCGGCGGTCGCAGCGAGGCCGCCCTTGCCGAGGCAACCACGCTGCGCGCCAGCATCGACAGATGCGATGACCTTTACGGCGTGCGTCCCGGTGGGTTCGAGATCGTCACCTTGCCGATCGAGGATGTGCCGGGCGATATCTCGGTCGAACTGATGCGGCTCGATGCGGGCGAGGTCTCGACCAACCTGACGCGCGCGAATGGGGAAACCCTGCTGTTCGTGATGCTCTGCGGGCGCTCAACGGAATTGCCCGAGGGCGGACGCGAAGAAGTGCGTGCGGCGCTGTTCCAGCAGCGCATGGAAAGCTACGCAGACGGCTACCTTGCCGAACTGCGCGCCGACGCGATCATCGACGAAGCCCCATGACCGGCCCCGACCTGCCGCCCGTCGCGGTCAGTTGCGGAGAGCCCGCGGGCATCGGCCCCGAAATCATCGTCAAGGCGCGCCGCGCGCTTGGCGCATCGCTGCCGTTCTTCGCAATCGGCGCGGCGCGACATTTTGCAGACCACGGGGCGATTTCTGAAATCGCCTCGCCGGATGAGGCGCGCGCGGTGCCCGGCGACATCCTGCCGCTGTTGGCGCAGGACATCGCCGGCGACGCCCCTCCGGGCAAGCCCGACCCACAAAGCGCTGCGGGGGTGATCGCGGCAATCGCGCGCGGGGTGGCGCTTGTGCAGGACGGGGCCGCCTCGGCGCTTTGCACCGCGCCGATCCACAAGAAGGCGTTGAAGGACGGCGCCGGCTTCGCCTTTCCCGGTCACACCGAATACCTTGCGCATCTGGCCGGGGTAGACCGGGTGGTGATGATGCTGGCCTGCGAGACGCTGCGCGTGGTGCCGGTGACAATCCACATTCCGCTGGCCGAAGTGCCCGGCGCGCTGAGCGAGGCGCTTCTGGAAGACACGATCCGCATCACCCGCGCGGCGCTGATCCGCGATTTCGGCCTGCCCGCGCCACGGCTCGCCATTGCCGGGCTGAACCCGCATGCGGGCGAAGGCGGCGCCATGGGACGCGAGGAAATCACCCGCATCGCACCGGTTCTCGACCGGTTGCGCGGCGAGGGCATGGACATCGCCGGGCCGCTATCGGCCGACACCATGTTCCATGCCGCCGCGCGGGCCCGCTACGACGCGGCTCTGGCGATGTATCACGACCAGGCACTGATCCCGATCAAGACGCTGGACTTTTCCGGTGGCGTCAACCTGACGCTCGGGTTGCCCTTCATCCGCACCTCGCCCGATCACGGCACCGCCTTCGACATCGCGGGGCAAGGCGTGGCCGACGCCACCAGCATGATCGCGGCGCTGCGCATGGCCTGGAACATGGCCCGTTCGCGGGTGCAGGATGGTTAGCGGGTCCGGGGGCGCTGCCCCCATCGCCTTGCGGCGATTCCCCCGGAGTATTTGGACCAAGAAGAAGGAGGGGGGGCGCGCGTTAACCTTAGCGGGGGGGGCAGATGGCCACGATTGACGGTTTGCCGCCGCTGCGCGCGGTGATCGCGGCGCACGGCTTGAGCGCGCGCAGGGCGCTTGGTCAGAACTTTCTGCTGGATCTGAACCTGACCGCAAAGATCGCGCGGGCGGCGGGCGATCTGACCGGTGCCGACGTGCTGGAGGTCGGGCCCGGCCCCGGCGGCTTGACGCGCGGGCTGCTGGCCGAAGGCGCGCGGCGGGTCGTGGCAGTGGAGAAGGATGCGCGCTGCCTGCCTGCGCTCGCCGAGGTGGCGCAGGCGTATCCGGGGCGGCTGGAGGTTGTGAACGCCGACGCGCTGGAGCTTGACTGGGCGGCGTATCTGACCCCGCCGATCAAGGTGGTGGCGAACCTGCCCTATAACGTGGGCACAGAATTGCTGGTCCGCTGGCTGACGCCAAAGACGTGGCCGCCGGTCTGGTCGAGCCTGACGCTGATGTTCCAGCGCGAGGTGGCCGAGCGGATCGTGGCACAACCCGGCGGCAAGGCTTACGGGCGGCTTGCGGTGCTGGCGCAATGGCGCTGTAGCGCGCGGATCGTGATGAGCCTGCCGCCCGAAGCGTTCACCCCGGCGCCCAAGGTGCGCTCTGCCGTGGTGCACCTGGTCGCTCTGCCTGCGCCGCGCTTCGAAGCCGATCCAACCGTGCTGCAACGGATTGTCGCCGCCGGGTTCAACCAGCGGCGCAAGATGCTGCGCGCGGCGCTGAAGGGGCTTGCGCCGGATATGGAGGAGCGGATCGTCGCGGCCGGACTGACGCCCACGGACCGCGCCGAACAAGTGTCTGTCGAGGGGTTTTGCGCCCTCGCCCGGCAGGTCGCGGCGGGCTGAGGCAGGTTATTCCGCCGCCTGTGGGCCGCTGTTGCCGGCTGCGCCATCCGAGCCCGTGGCGTTCTGGCCGCCGTCATCTGATTGGTTGGACTGCGACTCGTCGGTCTTGCGGGGCGCGCGGCGGCTGCGGCTGCGCTTGGGTTTGGGGGCACTTTCGGGCGTTTCGACCAGGCCGCTTTCGGTCTTGCCGGACGCATCTATCACGTCGCCAAAGCTTTTCTGCTCCTTGCCGCTGTCGCGGGTATCAGTCCTCTCGACCCTTTCGGACCTGTCGGCATGGGCCCCCCTGTCGGCATTGGCGCCCCTGTCGGCATTGGCGCCCCTGTCTGTCTGATCGGGCTGACGGGACTCGCGCGGGCCGCGACTTTGCTGTTGCTGCGCCTCTTGTTCGACGCGGCGGGCCTCCTGTTCACGCAGCGCCTCGCCCAGCATGCGGGTATAATGCTCGGCGTGCTGCTGAAAGTTCTCGGCGGCCACGCGATCATTGGACAGTTGGGCGTCGCGGGTCAGCTGGTTGTACTTGTCGATGACCTGCTGCGGCGTACCGCGCACCTTGCCTTCAGGGCCAGAGCTGTCGAACACGCGGTTGACGATATTGCCCATCGAGCGGTTACGGTTTCCCTTCGGCCGCGAGCGGTTTTTTGATGATCTCATGTGTCTTTATCTGTTCCGGTTGTCCCGGGTCACCGGGACGTGATTATCGGGACTGCTGGACCGTAGCATGTGCCTTCGGCCTGTCGCGCTCTGTCCGGGTCGTTCCCTTCGGTTTGCGGTTGACCCAGCAAAGAAGTGGTCGAGCTATCGGGGTGATCGCGAGGGCATGGCCAGAACGGCCACCCGCATCCGCTAACACCTGTGTAAACTCGGGGACAGGGGCAAAACAAGCGCAAATTGCCCCTAAACGATGAATTTTTCCTCGGATTGGCGTTATTCGGCCTCAGTCCGGTGGGGTAGGCGCGGGGATTTTCCGAGGCGCGCGCGCCTCCACCACCCTGTCACGTCCGTCGAGGTCAGGCAGGATCGACACCGCCTCCAGCCCGGCAGCGGCGAAAAGCCCCGCCACCGCAGCGCCCTGCGTCGGGCCGGTTTCCACCATCAGCCAGCCGCCCGGTGTCAAGTGATCCAGCGCCCCGGCGGCAAGGACACGGTAGGCGGTCAGGCCATCGGCCTCGTCGGTCAGGGCCATGCGCGGTTCATGGCAGCGCAGTTCGCGCGCGAGGCCGGCCATCTCCGACGCGGCGATGTAGGGCGGATTGCTCACGATCAGGTCAAAGCGACCGGTCACCCCCTCATACCAGTCCGACCGGATCAGCCGCAGCCGGTCCACCAGCCCGAGGGCAACGGCATTCCGCGCGGCCACGTCGAGCGCGGCGGCTGAAAGGTCCGTGCCGACGCCGGTCGCCCCGGCGCGTTCCGCCAGCAGCGTCAGACCGATCGCGCCCGAGCCTGTGCCGAGGTCCAGCAACGTGGCGAAGGGCCGCGTCAGCGCGGCAGCGACAAGGGTTTCGGTTTCCGGCCGGGGATCGAGCACATCCGACGTCACCGCGAACCAGCGATCGAAGAAATCCCGCCCGCCGAGGATATGCGACACCGGTTCGCGCCGGGCGCGCCGCGCGATGACGGCGGTGAAGGCGGCAACCGCGTCATCCGGCAACGGATCGGGCAGGATCAACGCCAACCGTCCCCGGTCCACACCGATTGCGTGCGCCAGAAGCAGCCGCGCGTCGAGTTGCGGAGTCTCCACCCCGGCGGCGCGCAGGGTGGATATCGCCTGCCGAAGCGCCTCGGCGCCGGTCACCCGGTCATCTCCGCCAGCATGCGCGCCCGATCGTCGGAAATCAGCGCGTCGATCAGGTCATCCAGATCGCCCTGCATCACCTGGTCGAGCTTGTAGAGCGTGAGGTTGATCCGGTGATCGGTGACGCGGCCCTGTGGGAAATTATAGGTGCGTATGCGTTCCG
>PFEX01000234.1:0-5723 GCA_002783145.1 Rhodobacteraceae bacterium CG17_big_fil_post_rev_8_21_14_2_50_65_11
AACGCCCTCCTCCGACGCGCCGGTCACCGCGACGCGCACCGCGCCCGCGAAGCGCGCCACGAACACCCCGGTCAGCGCAAAGCGCGAGGCCGGTTGCAGGAACTTCTGATAACTCGCCGCCTCCGGCACCGGGAATTTCACCTCGGTGATGATCTCGCCCTCGTCGAGCGCGGTGGTAAACATGCCGTTGAAGAAGTCATCCGCCACGATCTCGCGCGCATTGGTCACGATGGTCGCGCCAGAGGCCAGCACCGCCGCCGGGTAGCAGGCTGCCGGGTCGTTATTGGCAAGACTGCCGCCGATGGTGCCCCGGTTGCGCACCGCCGGGTCACCGATGTGGCCCGCAAGGTGCGACAGCGCCGGGTAACTCTTGGCCGCCTCCGCCGCGACCGTTGCATGGGTGGTGGCGGCGCCGACGCAGACCCGGCCCGCGTCATCCATGCAGACGCCCTGCATCTCGGAAATACCCGACAGGCTGACCAGCACCGCAGGCGCGGCAAGGCGCTGCTTCATCGTCGGCAGCAGGGTCTGCCCGCCGCCAAGCGCCTGCGCCTCCTCGGCCCCGAGGGCCGCAACCGCATCGGCGATGGTGCCGGGGCGCTTGAACTCGAATTCATACATATCGTTTCTCCTTGTCCCTGGCTTATTCGTTGATCGCCTGCCACACCCGTCCGGGCGTCAGCGGCATGTCGATATGGGTCACGTCGTGGCCGCCGCGTTGCAGCGCGTCCACCACCGCGTTCACCACCGCCGGCGGGCTCCCGATGGCCCCGGCCTCGCCGCAGCCCTTCACCCCAAGCGGGTTGTGGGTGCAGGGCGTCTGGCACGAATGATCGACCTTGAAATTCGGCAGATCATCGGCGCGCGGCATGGCGTAATCCATGTAGGAGGCTGACAGAAGCTGTCCGTCCGCGTCGTAGACCGCCGCTTCCAGCAGAGCCTGCCCGATACCTTGCGCCAGTCCGCCATGCACCTGCCCCTCGACGATCATCGGGTTGACCACGTTGCCGAAATCATCGGCCGCGGCGAAGGAGCAGATCTCCACCTTCCCGGTTTCGGGGTCGACCTCGACCTCGCAGGCATAGGCGCCGGCGGGGTAAGTGAAGTTCGACGGGTCGTAGAACGCGGTTTCCTCCAACCCCGGCTCGATCTCCTCGATCGGGTAGTTGTGCGGCACGTAGGCCGCCAGCGTGACATCGCCCCACGCCACCGACTTGTCGGTGCCCGCGACGCTGAACTGACCGTCCTTGAGCTCGATATCGCCTTCCGAGGCTTCCATCAGGTGGGCCGCGATCTTCTTGGCCTTGTTGATGATCTTCTCGGTCGCCCGCACCATGGCCGAGCCGCCGACGGCAAGGCTGCGCGAGCCATAGGTGCCCATGCCCATCGGCACCTTGGCGGTGTCGCCGTGCACGATCTCGACCATGTTCTCGTCGATGCCGATCATCTCGGCGATGACCTGGGGGAAGGCGGTTTCATGCCCCTGCCCGTGGCTGTGGCTGCCGGTCATCACCACCAGCCCGCCGGTCGCATTGACCCGCACGGTCGCGCTTTCGTAAAGCCCGGCCCGCGCGCCCAACTGCCCGACGAGGGCCGAGGGCGCGATGCCGCAAGCCTCGATATAGCAGTTCACGCCAAAGCCGCGCAGCTTGCCCGCTCTGGCGCTTTCGGCGGCGCGCGCCTCGAACCCGTCGCGGTCCACCATCTCCAGCAGCTTGTCCATCGTGGCGGTGTAATCGCCGGTGTCATAGGCCACGGCGACCGGGGTTTCATAGGGAAACTCGGTGATGAAGTTCTGCCGCCGCAGCGCGATGGGGTCGGCACCCAGTTCGCGCGCTGCCTTGTCGATGACGCGCTCCAGCTGGTAGGTGGCCTCGGGCCGACCGGCCCCGCGGTAGGCATCGACCGGGACGGTCGTGGTAAACACCGCCTTCACGTTCACCTGGATCGCCGGCGTCTTGTAGTTTCCCGCCATCAGCGTGCCGTGCAGATAGGTCGGCACCGAGGGCGCAAAGGTGGAGAGATACGCCCCCATGTTCGCCATCGTATGGGTGCGCACCCCGGTGAAGTTGTTATCTGCGTCGAGCGCCAGTTCGATCGTCGTCACGTGATCGCGGCCATGCGCATCGGTGATGAACGCCTCCGACCGGCTGGCGGTCCACTTGACCGGGCGCTTCAATGCCTTGGCGGCGAAGGTGCAGAATGCCTCTTCCGCGTAGTGGAAGATCTTCGATCCGAAGCCGCCGCCCACATCCGGTGCCACGACCCGCAGCTTGTGTTCCGGGATGCCAAGAACGAAAGCCCCCATCAACAGGCGGATCACATGCGGGTTCTGGCTGGTGGTGTAGAGCGTGCTTTCATCGCTGGCGCGGTTGTAATCGCCCACTGCGACGCGCGGCTCCATCGGGTTGGCAACAAGCCGCTGATTGACAAGATCCAGCGTGGTGACATGCGCGGCGCTGTCGAAGGCGGCCTGCACCGTGGCGTCGTCCGAGCCGAAGGTCCAATCATAGCACAGGTTGCTGTCGAGATCGTCATGCACCTTGGGCGCGCCATCGGCGAGCGCGGCTTTCATGTCGACGACGGCGGGCAGATCCTCCATCTCCAACTCGATCGCCTCGGCGGCATTGCGCGCCTGCGCGGGGGTTTCGGCCACCACGGCGGCGATGGCGTCACCGACATGACGGACCTTGCCCTGCGCCAGAACCGGGTGTGCGGGTTCCTGCATCGGGTTGCCGTGGCGGTCGGTCACCTGCCAGCCGCAGGGAATGCCGCCGACGCCCTCGAAATCGGCGCCGGTGAAGATGCGCACAACGCCCGGCATTTCCAAAGCGACCGAGGTATCGAGCCGCTTGATCCGCCCGTGCGCCACATCGGACCGCAGGAAATGCACATAGGCCTGCCCTGCGAGGTTGATGTCGTCGGTATAGTTCCCGGTGCCGGTCAGAAACCGGACGTCCTCCCGGCGCTTGTTTCTGGCGCCGATCCCATGATCCTTGGGCATGGTTGTCCTCCCTGTTTTGTCTCGCTTGGGCGAAGCCGCTCCGTGGCGGCTTCACCGATGATCCCGGGTCTCGTCAGGCGTCCGGTCTTACCGGGCACCCGGACCGCGTCTTCCTCCTTGCGCGCTCCTTGCGCGGACCCTGCCGCAGCGCGTTGCGTTGCGACCCCCCCCCCGCCCGTCACTTGCTGCCCGCGATCGGCGCGGTGCCTTCGAGCATGTCCATGAACATCTCGACCGTTTCCAGGCGCGTGCCATCCTCTTCGAGGCTGTAACCGGTAATCGTCGCGCTATAGCGTCCCTGATCCTCTGTGCAGACGAGGGCGACCTGTGTCACGCCCGGCGGCACGTCCCAGCCGTAAACCGAAAAACTTGCCTCGCCGGTGTCGGGTTGCACCCCGTAGCGCGCGTATTGCGCGTTCATCGCGCGGCGCGCCGTATCCATGCATTCCACATCGGACACGAAACCGTTGACATAGCCGGATGAGAATCCTTCGGCCCCGGCGAGTGCGGGCGCAATCGTAGCAGCCACGAGAAGGCCACAGGCGCGTTTCACTCCGCAGCGACACCTGCCACGCTCTGACCGCTGGCCGCCATGATCGCCTTGACGATGTTGTGGTAGCCGGTGCAACGACATATGTTTCCCTCCAAATACTTTCGGATTTCGGACTCGGTCGGGGACGGGTTTTCGGCCAGCAAGGCGGCGGCGCTCATCACCATGCCCGGCGTGCAGAATCCGCATTGCAGCCCGTGATGATCCTGAAATGCCTGCTGGATCACCGACAACGAGCCATCGGGGGTCGCCATGCCCTCGATCGTTGTGATATCCGCCCCCTCGGCCTCGGCTGCCAGCATCGTGCAGCTTTTGACGGCCTTTCCATCGACATGCACGACGCAGGCGCCGCATTGGCTGGTATCGCAGCCCACATGCGTGCCGGTCAGGCGCAGGCCTTCGCGGATGAAGTCGGACAGCAGCGTGCGTCCTTCGATGTTGCCTGAAACGGCCTTGCCGTTCACCGTCATGGTGACGTCGGTCATGGAGTCCTCCCTTGGTTTTTCGATATCCAAGCACGAAATCGGTTCAGCACAAACCAAATTCTTGCCGACACATCGCGTGCGCGTACCCTCCCGACGCTACGGTGTGCGGTTGGGCGCTTCACGCGGTTGCGGACGGGTCGGAATTTCCTTGAGCAGCCCACCCACACCCATCGCCGCGATATCCGCCCCGGTGACGGGCACGCCGCAGGCGATGCGCGCCAGAACCCAATCGGCACCGTTGAGGGCAGGCGACCGCGCGCACCCCGGCAGGCCGATGACCGGATCTGCCCCGATCTGCCCCAGAAACAACAGGTTACCGGGATCGACCGGCATGCCGAAGCGGATGATCGCGCCGCCGGCATCCCCCACGGCAGCCGGGGCCACGTCCTCGATATCGGAGGTGGCCGAGGCGGTCAGGATCAGCTTCAGCGCGCCGCGCAGATCGGTGAGCGCGGCGGCGATGGCAGCCCGGTCGTGGGCCACGATCCGCAGATCGGCCAGCGTGATCCCCAGCGCCTCCAGCCGGCCGGCGACGGCGCGAATGCCCTTGTCGTCGCGAGAGACCGGCGCGCCCGGCACCTCGGTCACGATCAGCCCGGCCGTGCCGAGCGCCACCGGCCGCACCGACAGCGCCGCGCGCGCCGCCGCTTGCGCGTCTCTCAGCGCGTCTTCGGCGACGCCGTAGGCGATGATCTTGACCGTGCCCACCATCATCCCCGGCCAGGCCCGTTGCCAGGGCGCCACGGTGGCCAGCGTGATCATCGGATCGACCAGGTTGAGCGCCTCGATCGCCGCCACGTCAAGCGCCACCACACCGGGCCGGTCCGCGCGGATGTTCACCCGACCCGTGAACGGCTCCTCGACCCGTAGCCCAACCTTGCCCGGATCGGACACAAGCGCGCGGGCCAGCCGGGCGGCGGCGGTATTCTCCGCCACGTCGCCGGGACCGAGCCGCGCCACCGTGACCTGCACCACCCCCGCGCCGGTGAGGGTGGCGACATCCTCGGCGCTCAGCACCCGCCCCTTGCGCAGCCGGCCGCCCGGCACTTGCAGCGAATGGGCGAGGATCGCACCCTCGGCCTCTGCGACCGGGACCGGGCCGAACCTCATGACCGGCGCAGCCGCGCGGTGATCTCGGCCATGATCGACAGCGCGATTTCCGCCGGACCCTGCGCCCCGATGTCAAGCCCGACCGGCGCGTGGATCCGAGCGATCTGGTCTTCTTGCACCCCGGCCTCGCGCAACCGCTCCAGCCGCTTGGCATGGGTCCGGGTGGACCCCAGGCAGCCAAGGTAGAAGCATGGCGAGCCGAGCGCCGCCATGATCGCCGGGTCGTCCAGCTTGGGATCGTGGGTCAGCGTCACAACGGCGGTGCGCGGATCGAGCCCGTAGGCGCCAAGCGCCTCGTCCGGCCAATCGTCGACGATGGTCTCGCCGGGGAAGCGCGCCTCGGCGCCGAAGGCGGGGCGCGGGTCGATCAGCACCGGGTCATAGCCCGCCAGCCGCGCCATCGGCACCAGCGCCTGCGCGATATGCACCGCGCCGACAATGGCCATGCGCAACGGCGGGTTGTGGATGCCGACGAACCAGTCGCCCTCGAAGCCCGACTTGTCGCGGCGCAGTCTTTCCGCGATCTCGGCCGCCAGCGCATCATCTTGCCCGAAGGTCAGCCGCCGCGCGCCGG
>PFEX01000116.1 GCA_002783145.1 Rhodobacteraceae bacterium CG17_big_fil_post_rev_8_21_14_2_50_65_11
CTCGGCGATCAGCGCCAGCGGATCCTCGTGATCGCCGGAATAGGGCACCTTGTGCAGACTCCCGCCAAAGCCCGCGACATGGTAATTGAACGTCGGATAGGCGCCGTCCGAGGTCACCACCGGATCGCCCGGCGCGACCAGCATCCGCACGAGATAGCCGAGCAGCCCGTCTATCCCCTCGCCGACGATGATGTTCTCCATCTTGACGCCGTGATGCGCCGCAAGCGCCGCGCGCAGGTCATGCGATTGCGCGTCGCCGTATTTCCACGCCTCGCGGGCAGCCTCGGCCATAGCCTCGATCGCGTGCGGCGACGGGCCGAACACGCTTTCATTCGCACCCAGCCGGGCGCGGAAGGCGGCGCCGCGCTCTCGTTCCTGCGTTTCGGGGCCCACAAAGGGAACCGCGGCGGGGAGCACCTGCACGAGGCGGGTGTAACGGGGACCGGTCATGGTCCCATGAATGCCTTCTTACCGGCACCATGCGCAAGACCGATCTTGATCACTCGATCGCGCCCCCGTCCCGCAGCACCTTGATCAGCGGTTGAAGGTCTTCCTCGTAACGCTGCCATGCCCCTTTCGACGCGGCAGATATCGGTTGGCGCACCTGATACACACTGAGCGTATTCACTTTGCGAGAGGTCTTGTGGAAATCGAGGCAGGCATCCTCCCAGTCCAGATTGCAGGCCTCGATCAAGGCACGGGTCTGGGCCTCAGGGTCTGCGACCAGATCGTCATATCGAATCTCTGTGATCAGACCGGGATGCGCGTTGCGCCAAAAATCCAGCGTTTTCAGGAATTCCAGATAGAATTCACCAAGAGCTTCCAGATCAGACGTATACCAGTAGCTTTCGTCGAAGAACCGGTTCTTGTACATGGACAAGCAGTTGTCGCGGGGATCGCGCGTTACCACAATCATCTTGCTGCCCGGAAACATGTGCGGCGCCAGCCCCGCAAGAGCGAAAGACATGATCGCCTTGTCGGTCACGAAAGGTTCGCCCTCGCCATGGGTGGCGTAGTCCGCCGCAACATCCCGACCGATCAGTTGCAAGGCGTCCCCGGTCATGGGTTTTCCCGTCATCGCGAACATCGAAAGCGGCTCACTGCACGCTTGCGTGAACAGGCCAAGCTCACCGCCGGCAGCGACCTTGGAGTGACTGGCAATGATCGATTCGACCAGCGTCGTGCCAGAGCGAGGAAGCCCGGTGACGAAGATCGGCACCGTCTGGCCGTCCGGCACGCCCATGCTGGCCGGTTCGATTCCCATCTCGACGGCGTCTCGACACTGGTCAAAACGCAGCAACGACGACCTGATGGCAGCGGGCGGGAGGTGCTTCAGCATCAGGTCATTGGCCATCCTGGCATAGCGGAACATGTCGCGGTCCCTGCCAAGATCCTCTGCCGCTTTCGACAGGCCGAACGCCGCATCGACACGATCCACCTCGGCCACGTTGCCGGCCTCGAGTTCGCGCTCCATGCGTTCGACCCGCGGGTCACCGGGTTTGACCTTCTGTCCACGCACGTAGAGCAGAAACAGGCTGCCGTTTGTCGGGTTCCGTTCCATCCCGCGTTGAAGGGCGTCGCGCGCCTTTGCAAATTCGCCGATGATCTGAAAACAGTTACCGAGTTGGGACCATGCGTTGCCATACGCTGGGTCGATCTCGATTGCCCGTTCGATAACCGGAATCGCGTCGATTTCGCGGTCGAACGCTCTCAGGGCCGAAGCATGGCTTATCAGGAGTCGCGGATTATCGGGATACGCGGCAATCGCTTCGTTGGTGACTTGCAGCGCGATATCGCGATTGTTGATCTGCAACGCCGAGTCGCAAAGGTTGATCGCGTGGTCGACCGTCATCGGCATCAGGTCACGCGCCTTCGACAGGTGATTGAACGCCTGCTGATAGTATTTTTTCGCAATCAGCGCGATGCCAAGCGCTTTGCGGGCAGGACCGGAAAGCGGGACAAGCTCGACGGCGCGCTCCAGAACCGGGATGGCCTCTTCAATGCGGTTCAGTTCGGCAAGGAAGCGGCCAAACTGGATATGCGCCTCTGGGTAGAGCGGATCGACCTCCAATGCTTTTCGGTAGGCCTGCTCACTGGCCTTGAGGCGCTTGAATTTCGCTTCGCAGGACGCCAGCACGGCCAGAACCGGTGCCGCATTCGCGTCTTGCGATAGCAACTGACGCGCCATCTGGCGCGCCTCTTGGAACCGGCGGCTGTCGTGCAGATGCACCAGGCGGGCGAAGTCCTTTGGCCCTATCTTGCCAAGCTCGACGATGCCGGTCTTGTTTCCGCCCCGCCCCTTGGCAGCGAGAAGACGAAGCGAGGCTTGCGGCAAGCCGGCGCCCCGGGCTTGTGCGAAAAGATCTTTCGCGCCCGCATTGTCGCCCATGGCAAGGTAGGCATCCATGATCCGCGCCCAGATTTCGGGTTGCTTCGGCGACAACTCGCGGGCTTTCAGAAAATGCGGCAGCGCGGTTTCCGGATCATCCGCCTCGAACGCGATCAGGCCAAGGTGGAAATGCGCATGCGGCAGGTCCGGGTCTATCTCCAGCATCTTGCCAAGCAGCGCCTTGGCCAGTTCATGCTGGTTCCTGTCAACTGCCGCGTTCACTCGCAGAAAAAGACGTTCAACTTCTGTCAGATCTGCCGACTCTACCGTTTTCTTCTTCTGCATCGTTCCCCCCCCGGCGGGATCAGTTTCTGAAAGTCAGCCGATCTCGGCGAGACGCGCAAGCGCGTCCTTGATCTTGGCCTCTTCCTCCTCGCGCGCGGCAAGGTTGTCGCGGGTTTCCTCAACCACCTCCTCGGGCGCGCTTTCGACGAATTTGGGGTTGTTCACCCGCCCGCGCAGGCCGCCGAGTTCCTTGGCCAGCTTGCCCAGCACCTTTTCCAGCCGCGCTTTTTCCTCGTCCACGTCGATGATATCGGCAATCGGCAGGCCGAATACCGCACCCTCAACCGCGATGGTGACGGCGCCCTTGGGCAGCGCATCGACCCGCTCGACGCCCACCACGCGGGCCAGTCGCAGGATCATCGCCTCGTTGCGGTCCCATGCCGCCTGGCCCCGCGTGTCAAGCTCCGCCTGCAATAGCGGCACTTTCAGACCGGCGGGCACATGCATCTGTGCGCGCACCGAGCGGATGGCCTCGATCAGCCCGATCACCCACGTCATTTCGCGGTCGGCCTCCGGGTCGATCAGGTCTTCGCCATAGGCGGGCCAGTCGGTGTGGACCAGCAACTTTTCCCGATCCGCGATCTGGCCCCACAGATCTTCGGTCACGAACGGCATCGTGGGGTGCAGCAGGATCAGGCACTGGTCGATGACCCATGCCATGGTGGCGCGGGTTTCCGCGATCACCGCAGCGTCGCCAGAGGCAAAGAGCGGCTTGGCAAACTCCAGATACCAGTCGCAGACCTGCCCCCAGACGGTTGCGTAAAGCCCGTTCGCAGCATCGTTGAAGCGGTAGGCGTCGAGCGCCGCGTCATGGGCCACGCGGGCGCGCGCGATCTCGCCCACGATCCAGCGGTTGACGGTCTGGGTGACGGTGGCGGGGTCGAAGCCCGCTGCCGGCTTGCAGTCGTTCATTTCCGCGAAGCGGGCGGCATTCCAGATCTTGGTGGCGAAGTTGCGATAGCCCGCGATGCGAGCCGTCGACAGTTTCAGGTCGCGGCCCATGGCGGCCATGGAAGCGAGCGTGAAGCGCACGGCATCCGCGCCGTATTCGTCGATCAGTTCCAGCGGGTCGAGCACGTTGCCAAGCGACTTGGACATCTTCTTGCCCTTCTCGTCGCGGACGAGGGCATGGACATAAACCGTGTGGAACGGCGCCTTGTCCACCACCGCAAGCTGCATCATCATCATCCGGGCGACCCAGAAGAAGATGATGTCGAAGCCGGTGATCAGCGTCGAGGTCGGGAAATACCTGGCGTAGGCGTCGGTGTCCTCGGGCCAGCCGAGCGTGCCGATGGGCCAGAGACCGGAAGAAAACCAGGTGTCGAGCACGTCGGGGTCGCGGGTCAGCGCCTTGCCGCCGGCCATATCTCGTGCCTCGTCCTCCGAGGTCGCGCAGTATTCCTTTCCGTCCTCGTCATACCAGACCGGGATCTGGTGCCCCCACCACAACTGCCGCGAGATGCACCACGGCTCGATATTCTCCAGCCAGTGGAAATAGGTCTTGGCGTCGCGCTCCGGCAGGATGCGGGTGTAGCCGGCGGCCTCATCAAACGCCCCCGCTTCCTGCGCCGCCATGCCCTTGCGGACCGCCTCCAGCGCCGGGCCGACGATCTTTTCGGCGTCCACGAACCACTGGTCGGTCAGGTAGGGCTCGATGGCGACCTTGGAGCGGTCGCCGTGCGGCACCATGTGCCTGTCCTCGTCGATCCCGTCGAGCCAGCCATTGTCGCGGGCCTCGGTGACGATGGCGTCGCGCGCCTCGTAACGGTCGAGCCCGTCATAGCGTTCGATGGCCGCGCCGATCATGTCCGCCGGGCAGCCCTCGGCGAAATCGGGGTTGTCGCGCAGGAACATCGCGGCGCGGGTGGTCATGACGTTGATGGCGCGCAGGCCGGCGCGCTTGCCCACCTCCATGTCGTTGAAGTCATGCGCGGGCGTGATCTTCACGGCACCGGTGCCCTTGTCGGGGTCGGCGTATTCGTCAGCGACAATCGGGATCGAGCGGCCGCAGATCGGCAGCGTCACGGTCTTGCCGATCAGGTGGGCATAGCGCCGGTCCTCGGGATGCACCGCAACGCCGGTGTCACCCAGCATGGTTTCGGGGCGCGTCGTGGCGACGGTCAGGTAGTCGCGCGTCTCCCAGTCGGTCGGGTTGCCCGCCTCGTCGAACTCGACAGGGTGCTGGTAGGTCTCGCCCGCGTCGAGCGGATAGCGCAAGCGCCACATCTTGCCGTCGACCTCGACCTGTTCGACCTCCAGATCGGAAATCGCCGTCTCGAAATGCGGGTCCCAGTTCACCAGCCGCTTGCCGCGGTAGATGTAGCCCTTGTCATACATCTCCACGAAGACGCGGATCACCGCGTCGTGGAAATTGGGGCCGGTCCCGGCCTCGGGGTCGCCCTTGGCGCCGCCCATGGTGAACGCCTCGCGCGACCAGTCGCAGGAGGCACCGAGGCGCTTCAACTGCCCGATGATGGTGCCGCGCGACGTGACCTTCTGCTGCCAGACACGGGTCAGGAACGCCTCGCGCCCCATCTCTTGCCGGGTGGGTTCGCCGTTCGCGGCCATTTCGCGCTCCGTCACCATCTGGGTGGCGATGCCGGCATGGTCGGTGCCGGGTTGCCACAGGGTGTCGAACCCGCGCATCCGGTGCCAGCGGACGAGGATATCCTGCAACGTGTTGTTGAAGGCATGACCCATGTGCAGGCTGCCGGTCACGTTGGGCGGCGGGATCATGATGCAGAACGGATCGGCCCCCGGTTTCGCGTTGGCCCCGGCGGAAAACGCGTTCGCCGCGTCCCATGTTTCAAGGATCCGCGGCTCTGCCTTGGCAGCGTCAAAACTCTTTTCCATCGCCTGCATGTCCCATCTTGCTCGTCTTCGCGTGGCTTATCCGCTTCCTGACCAAAGGCCAAGGCCACGGAAACGGGAATCGGGTTGAAATCGCGTGGGCTGGACAGGGGCGGCGGGCTTGATACCTATGGGAGGTGACACG
>PFEX01000136.1 GCA_002783145.1 Rhodobacteraceae bacterium CG17_big_fil_post_rev_8_21_14_2_50_65_11
GTATTCCATCTTCTCGGGCGCGTAGGCGTAGAAATGGCCGAAACCGCCGCCCAGATAGGGCGCGCTGCCCATCTGCCACATCAGCCAGTTGATCACCTCGGTCCGCGCCGGGCCGGAGGCGGGCAGGAAAGCGTCGAATTTCTCTGCCAGGTGCATCAGGATGGAACCGGATTCGAACACGTTTACCGGCTCCGATCCCGAGCGGTCGACCATGGCAGGGATCTTGGAGTTGGGGTTCACCGCCGTGAAGCCGGACCCGAACTGGTCGCCCTCGCCGATGTGGATGAACCACGCGTCGTATTCGGCGTCGTGGCCAGCGGCCAGAAGTTCCTCGAACATCACCGTGACCTTCACACCGTTGGGCGTGGCAAGCGAATAAAGCTGGAACGGGTGCTTGCCGACCGGTAGGTCCTTGTCATGGGTCGGCCCGGCAATGGGCCGGTTGGTGGAGGCGAAGGTGCCCCCGCTCTCCTTGTCCCAGGTCCAGACCTTGGGTGGCTCATAGGATGTCTGGTCGGTCATGTCTGTCCTTTCCGTCGGTGCTGCGGATCGTTTCCGGCGGACCATAGGCCGTATGCGACCGCGACGAAAGGGACGGTGGGGCTTGCATGACTGCACAGGCACCCTGCGCCAGGGTTTGCCGGTTTCCGGCACATGCGGACCGGACTCTTGTCAGCCTTGACGTGCTGCGGGATCAAGGATGACAGATGACGATAACACGAAAGCGGAGGCAGATATGCAGGTAGGACGGTGGGCAAGCGTGATGATTGCGGCGGCCGTCGTGCTGGCGGGCTGTTCGAACACGTTGCGGATGCAGGCGGCCAGTGTGACGCGGCTGGCCGATGGCACCGAGTGGGTGATGAGCGGCGATATCCTCGTCGATTTCGAACTGTCCAGCCTGACGCGGCTGTCAGGCGGCGGCCTGCGCTGCGAAATGCCGATGGTGATGCGGGTGGATCGCGCCGGGGCAGGAACGATGACCTGCCGCGACAGCACCGGCGCGGTGGTTTATGCCGAGGACCACGTTATCCCGGCCGGAGTTTACGGAACTTCGGTGCGTGGCACCTATGTCAGTGGGGTCGAGACACGCGCCGGGCCGGGACGGATGGCCTTCGGTTGGGGCAGCTACGCGGACCCTGACATCCTGCGCACGCTGCTCGAATAGCGGTTCGAGGCCTCTGCCTTGCGACGCTTTACGTTCAGAGCACCAACAAAACCCTTGCCAAATGCAGGTCAAGCCGTCATACACCGCCCTGCGACTGTCACCGCTATTCGACCCACTGTCTCCTCTACCAAGGCCTCAGTCTCGATCTGCTACCACTGACGCCAGACCGCCGCATACTGCGGGCGGATATATTGAAGGAGACACACAGATGGCTACTGGCACTGTGAAATGGTTCAACACCACCAAAGGCTTCGGCTTCATCGCACCCGACGAGGGCGGCAAGGACGTTTTTGTCCACATTTCCGCTGTTGAGCGGTCTGGCCTGACCGGCCTCGCCGATAACCAGAAAGTGACCTACGATCTCGAAGCTGGCCGTGACGGCCGCGAGAGCGCGGTTAACCTGTCCGCGGTCTGAACCGCCTCCGGGCTTTTGCCCGCCAGAATTTCAAGGCGCGACCGGAACACCCGGTCGCGCCTTTTGCGTTGATGGGGCGCGGTATCGCACTGCCTTCTGCCGCTTGATGCGCTCAGGGCGCGGGTTTTTTCCCTTTCCGGCTTACATCGTGCAAACGTGGGCGCCAGACAGAGGCGGCAGGGCGCCATGGCGCTTGCAATCGACCGGCTGGATTGCCATTTATTGACGGCGTCAATTGAAAGCGAGTGCTCCCATGCCCGACTCCGTCAAACTCACCTGCCTTGCCTGTTCCGCCGCGAATCGGGTTCCGGTGGCGAAGCTCTCGTCCGGACCGAAATGCGGGGTTTGTGGCGCCAAGCTCGCTGACGGCAAGGTCCAGGCGCTTGAACCCGCGACCCTCGCCAAGGCGGTGAAGACAGATCAACTGCCGCTGTTGGTGGACTTCTGGGCGCCGTGGTGCGGCCCTTGCCGGATGATGGCACCGCAATTCGAGCAGGCCGCGAGAGAGCTTTCCCCACGGGCACGGTTTGCCAAGATCAACACGCAGGATTTCCCGCAAGTCAGCGAGAAATTTGGCATTCGGGGCATTCCCCTGCTGATCCTGTTCCAGAGCGGGCGCGAAATCGGGCGGCTTTCGGGCGCGCGCCCAGCTGCCGAGATCGCGCAATTCGTCCGCACGACCGGCAAGGTGCAGGCCTGAAGCGACGGTTATTCCGGCTGTGGCGGCACCGGGCGGGGTGCGCCGGCTTCGTCGATGGCCACGAAGGTGAACACCGCCTGCGTCACCTTTTCGCGCGCGCCGATGGTGCCGCGCCGCACCCAGGCCTCCACCTCGACCGCCATCGAGCTGCGTCCGACCCGCCCGATCCGGGTGTAGACGCACAGCACATCCCCGACCAGCACCGGCCGGATGAATTTCATCGCATCGACCGCCACCGTCGTGCAGCGCCCCTGCGACCGGTCCCGCGCGAGGATGCCGCAGGCCATGTCCATCTGGCTCAGCACCCAACCGCCGAAAATATCGCCGTTGCCGTTCACATCGGCGGGCATCGCGATGGTGCGCAGGGTCAGTTCGCCTTGCGGTTCGGCGTCGTCGATCATTGGTCACGTCCTGTCTGTGATGCAGCGCCATGGTGCCCCGAGCGGCGCGGAGAGACAAGGCTGGCAACGCGGGCACATGGCCACTATCCTACGCGGCAGATTGAATGCATTGGAGCCCCCATGCGCGCCATTTTCGCGCTTGTCGTTGGCCTGCTGGTCGCCCCCGCCGCAAGCGCCCAGAGCGCTGCTGAGGTGGAGCTTGTCCACGCATGGTTGAGCGAGGTGAACCCGCAATCCATCGCGCGGGGACAAGAGGTCTGCGGGTTCCTCCTGCGCGCCCCCTCGGGCGAAATCGGGATCGGCAAGCCCGGCTGGGGCGGGCCGGTGTCCTGCGCGATGGGGCAGGTGCCGGAGGGGCACAGCGTCGTGGCGTCGTGGCACACCCATTCCGCCTTCACGCCCGGCTATGACGGCGAGGTGCCTTCGACCCTCGACGTGGAAACCGGCATGGCGCAGGGGCGCAACGGCTGGGTCGCCACGCCCGGCGGGCGGCTTTGGTTCGTCGACGGCGATACCGGGTTTCTGTATCAGGTCTGCGGGCGCAGTTGCCTGCCAGCAGACCCCGGTTTCATCCCCGAACGATACGGACCCGTTGCGGAAAGCTACAGCCTTGGTGCGCTGCGCAGGCGCTTTGCCGCCAATCTCGGCCTCGCGATACAGTAGGGCAGGGCCCGCGACCGCCGCCCTACGCAAGGTCACTCTGCCGCGTCGAGGTAATCCTCCAGCGGCGGGCAGGTGCAGACGAGGTGACGGTCGCCATAAACGTTGTCCACCCGGCCCACCGGCGGCCAGTACTTGTCAACCCGGAAGCTTGCCGGCGGGAAACAGCCCTGTTCGCGACTGTAGGGCCGGTCCCATTCGCCGATCAGCGCTGCCACCGTGTGCGGCGCGTGCTTGAGCGGGTTGTTCTCGACGTCCATCTCGCCGCGCTCTATCGCGGCGATTTCCCCGCGGATCGACAGCATCGCGGTGATGAAGCGGTCAAGTTCTGCCTTGGTCTCGCTTTCCGTGGGTTCAACCATCAGCGTCCCGGCCACTGGCCAGCTCATCGTTGGCGCGTGAAAGCCGTTATCCATCAGTCGCTTGGCGATGTCATCGACGGTCACGCCAGCGCTGTCTGCGAAGGGGCGGGTGTCGAGGATGCATTCATGCGCGATGCGCCCACCCTTGCCCTTGAAGAGCACGTCATACGCGCCCTCCAGCCGTTTGGCGATGTAATTGGCGTTGAGGATCGCCACCTTGGTCGCTTGCGTCAGTCCCGCGCCGCCCATCATCAGGATGTAAGCCCATGAGATCGGCAGGATCGAGGCCGATCCCATCGCCGTCGCCGCGACCGGGCCGGCGCCGTCCTCGGCCAGCGGATCGCCGGGCAGGTAGGGTTCAAGGTGCGCCTTCACCCCGATCGGACCCATGCCGGGGCCGCCGCCGCCATGCGGGATGCAGAAAGTCTTGTGCAGGTTGAGGTGGCTCACATCGCCGCCAAGATCGCCAGGCCGCATCAGCCCGACCATGGCGTTGAGGTTCGCGCCGTCGATATAGACCTGCCCGCCGTGGTCATGGGTGATCCGGCAGACTTCGGTGATCGTCTCCTCGAACACGCCGTGGGTGGAGGGGTAGGTGATCATGCAGGCGGCCAGCCGGTCTCCCGCCGCCGCCGCCTTCGCGCGGAAATCGTCAAGGTCGATATCGCCGTTTTCAGCCGACTTCACCACCACAACGTCCATGTCGCACATATGGGCGGAAGCCGGGTTGGTGCCGTGCGCCGACATCGGGATCAGGCAAACCTCGCGATCCGTGTCGCCATTGGCCCGGTGATAGGCCTTGATGGTCAGAAGCCCCGCATATTCGCCCTGTGCGCCGGAATTGGGTTGCAGGCTCATCGCGTCATAGCCGGTGATCTCGCACAGTTTCGCGCTGAGGTCTTCGGCCAGCACCGCGTAGCCCTCGGCCTGGTCGGCGGGGGCGAAGGGATGCATGTTGGAAAACTCGGGCCACGAAATCGGCATCATCTCGGCCGCCGCGTTCAGTTTCATGGTGCAGGAACCCAGCGGGATCATCGCCCGGTCAAGCGCGAGGTCGCGGTCGGCAAGACGGCGCATGTAGCGCATCATCTCGGTCTCCGCACGGTTGAGGTGGAAGATCGGATGCGTCAGGTAATCGGACCGGCGCAGCAGCGCGTCGGGAATGCGGTACTCCTCGGTCAGACCGGCCTTGCGGCCATGGATCCCGAAGGCCTGCCACAGCCGTTCCACCGTTTCGGCGCGCGTGGTTTCGTCAATGGAAATCCCGATCCTGTCTGTCCCGATTCGGCGCAGGTTGATCCGCTGGCGCCGCGCCTCGTCGATGATCGCGCCTTGCAGCGGGCCGACATTGACGGTGAGCGTGTCGAAGAAGGCATCGGGTTCGACGGTAAAGCCCGTTTCCTCCAGCCCGCGCGCGACCCGCACCGTCTTGCGGTGGATGCGCTGCGCGATGGCTTTCAGCCCTTCCGGCCCATGGAACACGGCGTAGAAACTGGCGATATTGGCCAGAAGCGCCTGCGCGGTGCAAACGTTCGACGTCGCCTTTTCGCGTCGGATATGCTGTTCGCGGGTTTGCAGCGAGAGGCGATAGGCGGTGTTGCCCTGCGCGTCGATCGACACGCCCACGATGCGGCCGGGCATGTTGCGCTTGTAGGCGTCCTTGCAGGCCATGTAAGCGGCCGACGGCCCGCCATAGCCCATCGGCACACCGAACCGCTGGGTCGAGCCGACAGCGATATCGGCCCCCATGGCGCCCGGTTCCTTGAGGATGGTCAGGGCAAGCGGGTCGGCAATGACGATGCCGATGGCCTTTGCGTCGTGCAGGCGGGCGATCTCATCCGTGAAGTCGCGCACACGACCATAGGTGCCGGGATACTGGAAGACGGCGCCGAAGACGGCCAGCGGGTCCAGATCGTCGGGGCTGCCGACGATCACCTCGATCCCCAGCGGCGCGGCGCGGGTCTTCATCACGGCGATGTTCTGAGGGTGGCAGTTTTCATCGACGAAGAAGCCCCTGGCCTTCGATTTCGCCACCCGCTGCGCCATCGTCATCGCCTCGGCTGCGGCGCTCGCCTCATCCAGCAGCGAGGCGTTGGCGATCTCCAGCCCCGTCAGGTCCGTCACCATGGTCTGATAGTTGAGCAGCGCCTCCAGCCGGCCCTGGCTGATTTCCGGCTGGTAGGGCGTATAGGCGGTATACCAGGCCGGGTTTTCCAGCACGTTGCGCTGGATCGCGGGCGGGCAGACGGTGCCGTAAAAGCCCTGCCCGATCATCGAGCTGTAGACCTTGTTCTTCTTGGCCACCTGCCGCAAATACCACAAGAGTTCGCGTTCCGACTTCGGTTTGCCGAAATCGAGCGGCGTTTTCTGGCGCAGCGAAGCGGGCAGGGTCTGGTCGATCAGCTCATCAAGATCCTTCACCCCGAGGGTTTCGAACATCTTCGCCATTTCGCTCGGCGACGGGCCGATATGGCGGCGGTTGGCGAAATCGTAGGGTTTGTAATCCGTGGGGGTGAAGGACATCGTGTTTCTCCTCAGCCGATCATCTTGTTATAGGCGGCCTCATCCATGTAGCCGTCCATCTGCGACGGGTCGTTGGCCTTGATCTTGAAGAACCATGCCTCGCCCAGCGGATCCTCGTTCACGAGGCCGGGATTGTCGGCGAGCGCCTCGTTCACCTCCACGATCTCGCCGTCGAGCGGCGCCATGATGTCGGAGGCGGCCTTGACGGATTCGATCACCACGACCTCGTCATCCTTGACCACGGTCGTGCCTGTCTCTGGCAGTTCCACGAACACCACGTCGCCCAGTTGCGTCGCGGCGTGTTCGGTGATGCCCACGGTCACGGTGTCGCCATCGGCACGCAGCCATTCGTGTTCCTCGGTGAATTTCATCGGTTTCTCCCTGTCTGGATCAGCGTTTGTAGGTGGGTGTGTAAAATGGAAGGCCGGTCTGCGCGGCGGGCAATCGCTTGCCACGGACTTCGCCATACAGGGTTGCGCCCGGCGGCACGGCGCTGTCAACAAGCGCCATGGCGATGGGGGCGCCAAGCGTTGGTCCGAAGCCGCCGGAGGTGACTACGCCCACCTGCGCGCCGCCCTCGGGTGCCGCGAACAGGGGCACGCTTGCACGCATCGGCGCGCGGCCCTCGGGGCGCAGGCCGACGCGGCGCCGGGGCGCGCCGTTTTCCATCTCATCCAATATGCGATCTGCGCCGGGAAAGCCGCCTTCCCGCGCGCCACCCTTGCGGCGGATCTTGTTGATGGCCCATGTCAGCCCCGCCTCGATGGGCGAGATGTCTTCGGCCAGATCCTGCCCGTAAAGGTGCAAACCCGCCTCCAGCCGCAGGCTGTCGCGCGCACCGAGACCGATCGGCAGCACCTCCTCCATCGCCAGCAGGGTGCTGGCGATCTCCTCGGCTCTGTCGGTCGGCACCGAGATCTCGAACCCATCCTCACCGGTATAGCCGGACCGCGAAACCCAAAGCTCCGCGCCCTGCCAGCCGATTTGCGCCACGTCCATGAAGCGCATCGCCGTCACCTCTGGCAGCAGCCGGGCGAGCGCCGCCTCCGCCTGCGGTCCCTGAAGCGCAAGAAGGGCGCGGTCAGTCACCTCCGTCACGCCGTCGATGGTGGCGCGCAGGTGGGCGATATCGTGATCGCGCCGTGCGGCATTGACGACAAGGAAGAGATCCCCCGCCCGCCGCGCGATCATCAGGTCATCGAGCACGCCGCCGGCGTCGTTTGTAAAGAGGCCGTAGCGCTGCCGCCCGCCCTTCAGGCCGATCACGTCGACCGGCACGAGGCGCTCCAACGCGGCATCGGCGCCAAGCGGCAGCAGAACCTGCCCCATGTGGCTGACGTCGAACAGCCCCGCCTTGTCGCGCGTGTGTTTGTGTTCGGCCATCACGCCGGCGGCATATTGCACCGGCATGTCAAAGCCCGCGAAGGGCACGAACTTGGCGCCGTGCGCCGCGTGCACCGCGCGCAGGGGCAGTTGTTTCAGATCGGTCATAGGGCCTCCCGTCATGGAACCGGGTCCGGCCCGGCATCGTCCTTGCGCGCGAAACAGCGCGCGCCACGATGCCCCCTCTGTCCTTTCGCCTGAGATCGTTATCCCTTCGGCGGGCGCATCATGCGCCACTCTCCAGAGTTGTCTTGTTCAGCAGGTCCTGGCGCCTGAGAGTTTACCGGGGCGGTTGCTCCTTCGGCACCGGCACGAAGCCGGATTCTCCCTGCATGAACACGCGCAGTATTAGCAGGCATTCCCGGCGAGGCAAGCCCTTGCATGCGCGGCCATACACAGGCATCCCTAGCGGATGTCCGACCCCTTCTTCTTTGGCTATGGCAGCCTCGTGAACCGCGCCACCCACGCCTATCCGCGCGCGACGCGGGCGACGGTGACAGGATGGGCGCGCGCTTGGAAGAAATCGACCCTGCGCAAGGTGGCGTTCCTGACCGCCGTGGAAGCGCATGGCGAGGAAATCGACGGGCTGATCGCCGCAGTTCCGGGCGCCGACTGGGTCGCCCTCGACGAACGCGAACGCGCCTATCAGCGCCTGCCGGTCGCCCTGATTCGCCATGACCATCTGCCGCTGGCCGATATCCAGATCTACCGCGCCCGCCCCGATCATATTGAGGACGCAGGTGAGCATGTGATGCTGCAAAGCTATATCGACGTCGTGATTCAGGGCTATTTGCGCGAATATGGCCCCGAGGGTGCGGATCGCTTCCTTGCCACCACCCACGGCTGGGACATGCCCATTTGCGCCGACCGCGCCGATCCGGTCTACCCGCGCCACCAACGCCTGACGCACGAAGAACGCGATTTCGTGGATGACCGCCTGCGCCGCCTCGGCGTGGCCTTTACCGACCGCCGGCCCTGACGGAGCCCGCTGCCGCCGCGAAGGCCTGCATCTTCACGGCATTTTTCACCCCCGGCGCACTTTCCACGCCAGAGGAGACATCGACCTGCCGCGCACCGGTCAGGCGCACTGCCTCGGCGACGTTGTCAGGCGTCAGGCCACCGGCCAGCATCCACGGACAGGGCCAGTATTTGCGCCCGGCCAGCAGCCGCCAGTCGAAGGCCAGCCCGTTGCCACCCGGCAATTCCGCATCCTTTGGCGGCTTGGCGTCGATCAGCAACTGATCGACCACCGGTGCATAATCGTCGATCCGCGCCAGATCCGCCGCCGAGGCCACCCCGATCGCCTTCATCACCGGCAATCCGTAGCGCGCCTTGACCTCGGCCACGCGGGCCGGGCTTTCGGCGCCGTGTAGTTGCAGCAGATCCAGCGGCACCCGCGCGAGAATGTCATCCAGAGCCGCGTCCTCCGCATTCACCGTCAGCAGCACCTTGGCCACGCCAGGCGGCACGCTCAACGCAAGCGCCGCCATGTCCTCAACCCTGATGTAGCGCGGCGATTTGGCGAAATGCACGAACCCGACGTAGCGCGCGCCCGCAGACACGGCGGCGGCGATGTCGCGCTCCCGCGACAAGCCACAGAACTTTATCGACACTGGCATGGGCGTTGGGTCAGTCTTCAATCAGGGCGAGAACCTCGTCCTTGCCCTGGTTTGCCTTGCCGCGCAGGGTTTCGACCTCGCGCGCCAGCCGGTCGCGTTCCGAGCGCTGCGCCCGCGCCTCGGCCCGTTGGCGATGTTCGCGGAACCATTCCCAGACGAAACCGATCAGCAAGCCGCCCACGACGCCGCCAAGAATGACAAGGAACAAAGGCAAACGGATGGCGTAGTTCCAGCCGATCCACCCCGCCAGATCGGGCGGCAGCACGGTCAGCGTCACCGGACCGCGATTGGCAAGGGCAAGCAGGACAAGCGCCAGGGCAATGACCGCCATGAACAGGTATTTGATGTATCGCACCGCTCAGGATCCTTCCGAACCGTTCAGCCTGTCGCGCAACAGCTTGCCGGCCTTGAAGAAGGGAACGTGTTTCTCTTCAACCTCGACGCTTTCGCCGGTGCGCGGATTGCGTCCGATCCTCGCATCCCGCTTCTTCACGGAAAACGCGCCGAAACCGCGCAGTTCGACCCGGTTGCCTTCGGACAGTGCGCCGATGATTTCCTCGAAGATGGCACTGACGATCCGTTCAACATCCTTTTGGTAAAGATGCGGATTTTCGTCAGACAGCTTCTGGATCAGTTCCGAACGTATCATCCACCCCCCCTGGCAGCGGTTCCCTGTTGCAAAGACTATAGGGGTAAAGCGCGGATTGTGGAATTCCAAAGCCGTTGAATATTTGAGGAAATTCGGCCCTTGCGGCGGACAACGCGCGGCTTTGCGCCGGTGTTGTGCAAATCCCGGCTGGTTGCCGCAGGGGCAGACCGGCCTTGTCGGGGGGATGATTCGGCGGCCGGAGGCAAACCCTGATGCAAAAAAAGGGCCCCGCGTTCCCGCGAGGCCCCTTTCGTTTCGGGCAGGATGGATCAGTCGTTGTCGCCCTTCAGCGCGGCGCCCAGAATGTCGCCAAGCGACGCGCCGGAATCGGAGGAGCCATACTGCTGCACCGCTTCCTTTTCTTCGGCGATCTCGCGGGCCTTGATCGACAGGCCTAGACGACGCGACTTCGGGTCGACATTGGTCACCCGCACATCGATCTTGTCGCCGATCTGGAAGCGTTCGGGGCGCTGTTCGGCCCGGTCACGGCTAAGGTCGGAGCGGCGGATGAAGCTTTTCATGCCTTCGTATTCCACCTCGATCCCGCCATCCTCGATCGCGGTCACCACAACGGTGATGATCGAACCACGCTTGACGCCATCCACGGCCTCGGCAAAGGGATCGCCTTCAACTGCCTTGATCGACAGGCTGATGCGCTCCTTGTCCGAGTCGATCTCGGACACCACCGCCTGCACGGTATCGCCCTTGCGGTAGTTGCCGATCACGTCCTCGCCCCGACCTTCCCAAGTCAGATCGCTGAGGTGAACCATGCCGTCGATATCGTGATCGAGACCCACGAACAAACCGAATTCGGTGATGTTCTTGACCTCGCCCTCGACCTGCGTGCCGACCGGGTACTGTTCTTCGAATACTTCCCACGGGTTGCGCATGGTCTGCTTGAGGCCGAGCGACACGCGGCGCTTGGCGGTGTCGATCTCCAGCACCATGACCTCGACCTCCTGGCTGGTCGAGACGATCTTGCCGGGATGCACGTTCTTCTTGGTCCACGACATTTCGGAGACGTGAACAAGGCCTTCGACGCCCGGTTCCAGTTCCACGAATGCACCGTAATCGGTGATGTTGGTGACTCGGCCAGTATGGACCGATTCCACCGGAAACTTGGCTTCCACGGCGTTCCAGGGATCTTCCTGCAACTGTTTCATGCCAAGGCTGATACGGTGGGTTTCCTTGTTGACCTTGATCACCTGCACCTTGACGGTTTCGCCAATCGACAGGACGTCCTTGGGATCGTTGACGCGGCGCCACGCCATGTCGGTGACGTGCAAGAGACCATCCACACCACCGAGGTCCACGAAGGCCCCGTATTCGGTGATGTTCTTGACCACCCCGTCAACAACCTGACCTTCGGCAAGCTGGGCGATGACCTCGGCACGCTGTTCGGCGCGGGATTCTTCGAGGATCGCGCGGCGCGAGACAACGATGTTGCCACGGCGACGATCCATCTTGAGGATCTGGAACGGCTGCTTGAGGTTCATCAATGGGCCGGCGTCGCGCACCGGGCGCACGTCGACCTGGCTGCCGGGAAGGAAGGCCACGGCGCCGCCGAGATCGACGGTGAAGCCACCCTTGACGCGACCGAAGATTGCGCCCTCGACGCGCTCTTCGTCGGCATAGGCTTTTTCCAGACGGTCCCATGCAGCTTCGCGGCGGGCCATTTCACGGCTGATGACGGCCTCGCCACGGGGGCTTTCGACCGAGCGCAGGTAAACCTCGACCTCGTCGCCGACCTCGATTTCGGGTGGCTGGCCGGGATTTGCGAATTCCTTGAGATCGACGCGGCCTTCCATCTTGTAGCCGACATCGATAATGGCCTGGCCCGCCTCGATGGCGATGACCTTGCCTTTGACAACGGACCCTTCGGCGGGCGTGTCAATTTCGAAGCTTTCGTTGAGGAGGGCTTCGAATTCCTCCATGGATGTGTTCTGAGCCATGTGGCGTCTTGTTCCTTTACAGCGATTTATTCGGGCCGGGCGGTTGTCTCCGCCGGTCTTTTGGGGTGTTGGATGGTCGACCACCGCCTCAAACAAAGGAGGGCCGGGGAATGCCCGACCCTGCCCGGTTGAGGCGTTGACCGCCTGCTTGATGCGCGCCCGTATAGAGGCAATACCCCTGTCATGCAAGGCCCACGCCGCAGTTTGAGGGCATCCGGGCACGACGCCACGTGTCCGCTGCCTGACAGAAGGTGTCCGATAACGGCGCGGCGCGCATTGCGGACGGTGGGGTGCAAGCCGCGCTGTTCGCGTGAGGGCGCGTTGCCGGAGCGTCCCTGCTGACACGCGTGACACTTCTTCGTGACGCTGCTGTCCAATGCAAACGGGGCCGTTTCTTCAGGCGGCGATCACTGCATCGGTCGCAGGTTGGGGATGCCGCCGGGCAGTCTGTCACGGCCCACGACGCCGGCGCGCAGGCTGCGGCCGATCCGGTGCGCCAGGGCGGACCATTTGGCCGCTGTCTCGGGCGGCAGGTCCGCCGCCAGCGTCGCATCGAACAGATCGAGCCAGGCGCCGAACATGCCGGGGCGCACATTGCCCGCCGCCACATGCGCGGCCATCGGGCTGCCGTCATAGACACGATCACCGAGGATCGCGTTGGCCCAGAAGCGCACCACCTTGTCTTCATGCGCGGGCCAGTCGGTAACATGCGCCGCGAAGACCGGCCCCAGCATGGGATGTGCGCGCACAGCGGCATAGAACCGGGCGACGACGCGCTCGATCTCTTCGCGGGTAATGTCGAACTTGGCCAAGGGATACTGCATCATACCCCCGATGTGGCGCCTCTCGCGCGGAAATTCCAGTGGCCAACGGGTCGCGCCCGCCCCCTTTACCCCGGCCTGCGTCGGGCCTATACCCGCGCCCATGATGTTCCGGCCCGTCATCATCATCCGAATTACCGGCCCGGCTCTCTGACCAGATAGAGACGCCGGGACAAGGTGCTTGAGTTTTCGCACCGCCCTGATACCCCCGAACCGACCGAATTTGACGAGGACGCCGATCCCATGTGCGCCGATACGCCCGAAGAGACTCTTGACTACAAAGCCACGCTGAACCTGCCGAAAACAGATTTTCCGATGCGCGCCGGCCTGCCCAAGCGCGAACCCGACTGGCTGGCCCGTTGGGAAAGGATCGGCATCTATGACCGCCTGCGCGACAACGAGGGCCGCCCCCCCTTCACCCTGCATGACGGCCCGCCCTACGCGAACGGTCACCTTCATATCGGCCACGCGCTGAACAAGACGATCAAGGACATGATCGTGCGGTCGCACCAGATGATGGGGCACGACAGTCGCTACATCCCCGGATGGGACTGCCACGGCCTGCCGATCGAATGGAAGATCGAGGAACAATATCGCGCCAAGGGCAAGAACAAGGACGAGGTGAACGTCGTCGATTTCCGGCAGGAATGTCGCCGCTTCGCCGAGGGCTGGGTCGATATTCAGCGCGAGGAGTTCAAGCGGCTTGGCGTCACCGGCAACTGGGCCGCTCCCTACCTGACGATGGATTACCACGCCGAGCGGGTGATCGCCGAGGAGTTCATGAAGTTCCTGATGAACGGGACGCTCTACCAAGGGTCCAAGCCCGTGATGTGGAGCCCGGTGGAAAAGACCGCGCTGGCCGAGGCGGAGATCGAGTATCACGACCACAAAAGCCACACGATCTGGGTGCCGTTCCCGCTTATCTATGCCGAAGGCGACCTTGATGGCGCCAAGGTCGTGATCTGGACCACGACGTCCTGGACCATCCCCTCCAACAAGGCCGTGGCCTACAACCCCGCCATCGCCTACGGGCTTTACGAGGTGACGGCCACGCCCGACGAATGCTGGTGCGCCGTGGGTGACGAGTATCTGCTGGCCGACAAGCTGGCGGAGGACGTGCTGACCAAGGCGCGGCTGGAGCCGGGCATGTGGCGGCGGCTGCGCGATGTCTCGGCCGACGAACTGGCCGGGCTCGTCATGGCCCATCCCTTCCGCGGCCTCGACGGGGCAGGGGGCTTTTGGGATTACGACGTGCCGATGATCGACGGCGACCACGTCACCGACGAGGCGGGCACCGGCTTCGTTCACACCGCGCCGAGCCACGGGGCAGACGACTACGAGTGTTTCCTCAAGCGCGGCTGGCTAAGCCGGATGACCCACAACGTGGGCGAGGAGTCCGAGTTCCTGCCGCATGTGCCGTTTTTCGCCGGGCTGCGCGTCCTCGATCACAAGGGCAAGGAGGGCAAGGCCAACACCGCTGTCATCGACAAGCTGGTGGAGGCGGGCGCGCTCATCGCGCGCGGCCGTGTGACCCACAGCTATCCGCATAGCTGGCGGTCCAAGGCGCCGGTCATCTTCCGTAACACGCCGCAATGGTTCGCCGCCATCGACAAGCCCGTCGGCGACGGGCAAGACGACCACGGCACCACGATCCGGGAACGTGCCCTGACCTCCATCGACAGCCTCGTGAAATGGACGCCGCAATCCGGGCGCAACCGGCTTTACAGCATGATCGAGGCGCGCCCCGACTGGGTGCTGTCGCGGCAACGGGCCTGGGGCGTGCCGCTGACCTGTTTCACGAAGAAGGGCGCGCTGCCGACCGACGCCGATTTCCTGCTGCGCGACGACAAGGTCAACGCACGCATTGCCGCGGCGTTCGAGGCCGAGGGCGCGGATGCGTGGTATGTGGACGGTGCGAAGGAACGGTTTCTGTCGGGCGTCGTTAACCCGGATGACTACGATCAGGTGTTCGACATCCTCGACGTGTGGTTCGACAGCGGATCGACCCACGCCTTCGTGCTGCGGGACCGCGCGGACGGCACCAGGGACGGGATCGCCGATGTCTACATGGAAGGCACCGACCAGCACCGCGGCTGGTTCCATTCCTCGCTGTTGCAGGCTTGCGGAACGCTGGGCCGCGCGCCCTACCGCAACGTGGTTACGCATGGCTTCACGCTGGACGAGAAGGGCATGAAGATGTCCAAATCGCTCGGCAATACCATCGTGCCGGAGACGGTCATCAAGCAATACGGCGCCGATATCCTGCGGCTCTGGGTGGCGCAGTCCGATTACACGCAGGACCAGCGGATCGGGCCGGAAATCCTGAAAGGCACCGCCGACAGCTATCGCCGCTTGCGCAACACAATGCGCTTCATGCTCGGCTCATTGGCCGATTTCAGTGACGCCGACCGGGTCGATCCCGCCGAGATGCCGGAACTGGAACGCTGGGTGCTGCACCGTCTGGCGGAACTGGATCATACCGTGCGCGACGGCTTTGCCCGCTTCGATTTCCAGGAGGTGTTCCAGGCACTGTTCAACTTCGCCACCACCGATCTGTCGTCGTTCTATTTCGACATCCGCAAGGACGCGCTTTACTGCGACGGCGACACGCCGCGCCGCCGCGCCGCGCGCACGGTGCTGGATATCGTGTTCCACCGGCTGACAACGTGGCTGGCGCCGATCCTCGTCTTCACCATGGAAGAGGTCTGGCTGGAGCGCTTCCCGGGCGAGAACAGCTCGGTGCACCTTGTCGATTTCCCCGACACGCCCGCCGATTGGCTGGATGAACCTTTGGCCGCGAAATGGGCCAAGCTTCGCAAGGTGCGCCGGGTGGTGACGGCGGCATTGGAGGTGCAGCGTCGCGAGAAGCTCATCGGTGCCTCGCTGGAGGCCGCGCCGGTGGTGCATGTGCGCGACGGCGAGGACCTGGCCGCGCTGCGCACGGTCGATTTCGCGGATATCGCCATCACCTCCGCCGTGACCCTGACAGGCGACCCCCTGCCGCAAGAGGCGTTCCGCCTGCCCGAGACCGAGGGCGTGGGCGTGGTGTTCGAACGGGCGGAGGGCACGAAATGCCTGCGCTGCTGGAAGATCCTGCCCGATGTGGGGCAGCACGCCCATCCCGGCGTATGCGGGCGCTGCGACGCGGCGCTCGGGTGATGTGAGCGGCGGCGCGGCCCGGTATGGGGCGCGCCTGCTATTGGTGCGGGGGCAGGGGCCGCAGATGCCGGCGACTGTTCGCTCGGCGATGTGGTTGGTGGGCAGCACTGTCCACCCGGCGCTTGCACGCCGGGCAGGGACGGGGCCGCGCGGCGGGCTTACCTCGTAAACTTCTTGTACTTCACCCGCTTCGGCTCCAGCGCGTCCGCGCCAAGGCGGCGTTTTTTGTCTTCTTCGTAATCGGCGAAGTTGCCCTCGAACCATTCCACGTGCGCCTCGCCCTCGAAGGCGAGGATATGGGTGCAGAGGCGGTCGAGGAAAAAGCGGTCGTGGCTGATGATCACCGCGCAGCCTGCGAAATCCTCCAGCGCATCTTCGAGCGCGCGCAGGGTTTCCACGTCAAGGTCGTTGGTCGGCTCGTCGAGGAGCAGCACGTTGCCGCCTTCTTTCAACAGCTTGGCCATGTGCACCCGGTTGCGTTCGCCGCCCGACAGCAGCCCCACCGTCTTTTGCTGGTCGCCGCCCTTGAAGTTGAACGAGGCGCAATAGGCGCGGGAATTGACCTGCGCGTCGCCCAGCTCGATCAGTTCCGCCCCGCCGGAGATTTCCTCCCACACCGTGGCCTTGGGGTCGAGCGCGTCGCGTGACTGGTCGACATAGGACAGCTTCACAGTGTCGCCGTAGTCGATGCTGCCGCTATCGGGCGCCTCCTGCCCGGTCAGCATGCGGAAGAGCGTCGATTTGCCGGCGCCGTTGGGGCCGATCACGCCGACGATACCGCCGGGTGGCAGGCTGAACGACAGATCCTCGACCAGTTGCACGTCGCCGTAATGCTTGGCGAGGCCCTCTACCTCGATCACCTTCTGGCCGAGGCGGGGCCCGTTGGGGATGACGATCTGTGCGCGCCCGACGCGTTCGCGTTCGGACTGGCCGGCCATCTCGTTATAGGCGTTGATGCGGGCCTTGGACTTGGCCTGCCGCGCTTTCTGCCCCTGCCGCATCCAGTCAAGTTCGCGTTGCAGGGTCTTTTGCTTGGACTTGTCCTCGCGCGCTTCGTGTTCCAGCCGCTTGGCCTTCTGTTCCAGCCAACTGGAATAATTGCCCTCGTAGGGGATGCCCCGGCCCCGGTCGAGTTCAAGGATCCAGCCGGTGATGTCGTCGAGAAAGTAGCGGTCGTGGGTGACGATCAGGATCGTGCCCTTGTAGTCAATAAGGTGCTGTTGCAGCCAGGCAATGGTTTCGGCGTCGAGGTGGTTGGTCGGCTCGTCCAGAAGCAGCATGTCGGGCGCTTCCAGCAGCAGCTTGCACAGCGCCACGCGGCGGCGTTCGCCGCCCGACAGGTGGTCTGGCATCGCTTCGTCGGGCGGGCAGCGCAGCGCCTCCAGCGCAACGTCGACCTGAGAATCCAGATCCCAGAGGTTGTCGGAGTCGATCTCGTCCTGAAGCTGCGCCATTTCATCGGCGGTCTCGTCCGAGTAGTTCATCGCCAGTTCGTTGAAGCGGTCGAGCTTGGCCTGCTTTTCGGCCACCCCCAGCATCACGTTTTCGCGCACCGTGAGGCTTTCGTCGAGCTGCGGTTCCTGCGGCAGGTAGCCGACCTTGGCGCCCTTGGCCGCCCAGGCCTCGCCGGTGAAATCGGTGTCGATCCCGGCCATGATCCGCATCAGCGTCGACTTGCCAGAGCCGTTGACGCCGACAACCCCGATCTTGACACCGGGAAGGAAGCTTAGATGGATTTTTTCAAAGCATTTCTTGCCGCCGGGATAGGTCTTTGAGACGCCATCCATGTGATAGACGTATTGATACGAAGCCATCGGAACCCTCATGCAGTCGCGGTCAGTCGCGTGGGCCCCCACATAGACAAGGGGGCAGGGCGGGGCAATGGGCGGGACGGCGCGATGGTTGTTGGCGGGCGGGCCCGCCCGCCCACCCCTTTCCGGGGGGCCAGCCCCCCGGACCCCCCGGAGGTATTTGGACCAAGGTGAAACGGTCAGCGATCGGGCGTGTCACTTGACCGGGCGCGCGCCAGGTCCACCGGCTGGCCATGCGGGGTGCGTTGATAGGCGCGGGTCCAGTCGGCCTTGCGGGTGGCAAGATCCAATGGCGTGATCGCGGTGCTGGCGGTGGTCAGGGTTTCGAGCGAGGCAAGCGCCGCCTCGTAATAGGTGCCGGTCGTGTCGGGCTTGCCGGAGGCCTCGGCCCGGGCGAGTTCGGCGCCGAGGGTTTCTGCCCAGTCGTTTGCGCTGAAACGGCCGGCGCGCACCATGCTGTCGGCGATCGCGAGGACCTGCGCCTGCCACGCCTCCTCGAACACGGGGTCGCGGGGAGCGAAGGGGTTTTCAGGACGGAACAAGATAGCTTTCCCACAGGTCGAGGGTGACATCGTCGCGCGGATTGGCAGCCTCGCCCCACAGCTCGCGCGCGGCGAAGGCGACGGTGTAGAGGTGCTGGCCGAGGTGGCGGCCCTGCGCGCCTTCGTCGGGCAACAGATGCGCGCCGTGATGGGCGATGACAGTGCCGCAGGCGTCGCGCGCGTAGGCGGGCAGGCGGGTGTGCGGGTGGTCGATATGGCGCAGGGTGCGGACGCCCGCGCCGGTGGCAAAGCGCGCCGGGGCGTCTTCGGGCACCGAGAAATCGGTGCAGGCGCGGCGGACCTGTTCGAGGATGTCCTGCACCGTCCTGGCCTTCGCGGGACCGGCGGGTTCCAGCACGTAGCCGCGTTCCAGATCCTTGAGCGTGATCTGGCCGGCATCGACCATCAGCATCAGGAAATTGGTCGCCCATTTCTGGAAATAGGAGAAGGTCAGGTAATCGCCCGGCACCATCAGTTCGACCCCGTGGCGGAACCAGTCGATGGTCATCGTGGGGCAGATCCCGTCGCGCGAGAGCGCCCACATGCGCCGCTCCCAGTCCTGCGCGAAGGGTGCGTCGCCCTCTGTGACCAGAACGGGGCCGAAGCCCTGCTTGCCGCCCAGATCGTGGATGCCGTCCATCACGCGGCCCCCGCTCGAAGAACCCGGTCCGTGCCGATCATGGAATTGCGAGTGACGATTGCGGCCAAGCGCTCCTCATCCCAGCCTTCGGTCCCGGCGGGGCGCTGCGGCACCACGAGGTAGCGCAACTCGGCGGTCGAGTCCCAGACCCGCACGGCGACATCCTCGGGCAGGTCCACGCCAAACTCGGCCAGCACGGCGCGCGGTTCGCGCACGGCGCGGGCGCGGTAGGCTGCGGATTTGTACCAGGCGGGCGACATGCCGAGGATCGAGAACGGGTAGCAGGAACACAGCGTGCAGACGACCATGTTGTGGGTGTCATCGGTGTTTTCCACGGCCTTGAGGTGGCCGGTGGCGTTGCCTTCGAACCCAAACTCCCTGATCGCATCGGTGCCATTTTCCAGCAGGCGGGCCTTGAACGCGGGATCGCACCAGGCCCGCGCCACCACCGTCGCACCGCGCATCGGGCCGATATGTTCCGAATAAGCCTCCACCCACGCGTCGATGGTCTCGGGCGCGATCAACCCCTTTTCGACGGCGAGGCTTTCCAGCGTCTTCACCCGCAGCGCCGCGTCGCTGGGCAGGTGGGAGTGAATATGCCGGTGCAGCCCGGCGGCGTGCTTGCTGTCGAATGTGGACATGTCAGCCTCCTGTCCGGGCAAGGGAAGGTGAGGACCGCGGGCCTGTCAAGTCACGTTGCAGCGCACCGGTGCCGGGGCAGGCTCCCCTTGCCGCGCGGGCTATGGTAGGAGGAAAGCCATGAGGGCCTGTCGGGGCCAAGGGATAGCGAGAGGGACAGAGTGCATGGCGCCTTGGACAAGAGCCCTCTTCGCGCTGATCGTTCTGGGGTTGTCGGCCTGCGGTGGGGCCGATCCGCTGCCCTCGGTGCCGGGGGAGCCCCGCGACCCCGCGCAGGCGCAGCTGCATTTCGTCACCGACCGGGCCGAGGCAGATGCGCGCCAGGACATGCTGTTGCTGACCGCGCGGCGCGATCCGGCGATGCATTACGGGGTGGCGGCGCTGCGTGGCACGGCATCCGGGCCAGAAATCGCCCATGCCGAAACCCTGCTGAGCTTTCCGGCCACGCCATTGCCGCTGATCGAGGACGGCGTCGGGTTCCAGACCGACCCGGCGACCGCCGCGCAGTATGACGAGGCCGGGCGCGCGATGCAGGAGACATTGGCCGAAGCCTTGCGCGCCTCCGGGCAGGGGGACATCCTGCTCTATATTCATGGCTACAACAGTAATTTCGTGCATTCTCTGGAAACGCTCGGTGTCTTGTGGGGCGCGACGGGGCGGAATGCGGTGCCGCTTGCCTATAGCTGGCCGGCGGGCAATCCCGGCCTCTTTGGCTATTTCAAGGATCGTGAAAGCGGCGAGTTCACCATCTTTCACCTCAAACAGACGCTGCGCCTGCTGGCAGGCGTGCCGGGGCTCGACCGGATCCATATCATCGCCCATAGCCGGGGGTCCGACGTGGCCGCGACGGCGCTACGCGAACTGGTGATCGAAAGCCGTGCCGCCGGGCGCGATCCGCGCGACGTCTACCGGATCGAGAACCTCATCCTCGCCGCGCCCGATCTCGATTTCTCGGTGGTGCGGCAGCGCCTGATCGCGGAACAGTTCGGAACCGCCTTCGGGCGCATCACCGTCTATATGAACCCCGGCGACGGTGCCCTCGGGCTGGCGCAGGTTCTGATGGCAGGAACGCGGTTCGGACGGCTGTCGTTCGAGCAGTTGGGCGATCGGGAACGGGCCATTTTCCAACAAATCCGGAACGTGCATTTCGTCAATGTCAGCGCCGTCACCGGGGCCTCAAGCCACACCTATTTCAGCGAGAACCCGGAGGTGCTGGAGGACATGGTCGAGATCATCGCAACGGATGCGCTGCCCGATGACCCAAGGCGCAACCTGATCCATGAGGAGGCGAATTTCTGGCGGCTGGTTCTGCCCGAGGATACAGAGCCGCCTTTCGAACGCGATCCCCCATGAGCCACGTTTTCGCTTTACACCCCGGCGCGGGCTGGCAATGACGGGCGAATGAGATACGCCATGCCCCGTGCCCGCCCCGGCCAGGTGGTCGGCCTGCTGGGGGGATCGTTCGATCCGCCCCACCAGGGCCACCTGCATATCAGTCACGAGGCGATCAAGCGCTTTCGGCTGGATCGTCTTTGGTGGCTTGTCAGCCCGGGCAATCCGCTGAAACCAGAGGGGCCGGCACCGCTGACGCGACGCATGGCGGCGGCGCGGGATCTGGCCCGACATCCGCGCGTCGAGGTGACCGATATCGAGGCGCGCCTCGGCACGCGCTACACCGCCGAAACGCTGGGGCGGCTTTTCGTGCTTTATCCGGGGGTGCGCTTCGTCTGGCTGATGGGGGCCGACAACCTTGCCAGCCTGCACCGCTGGCAAAACTGGCAATGGATCATGCGCAACGTGCCTGTCGGGGTGCTGGCGCGACCGGGGCAGCAGATTTCGGCGCGCACCGCCAAGGCCGCGCAGATCTACCGGCCCTGGAAACTGCGCGCGGCGCAGGCGCGGGGGCTGGGCCGGGTGACGCCACCCGCGTGGTGCTTTCTGAACGTGCCAATGGTGGACATCTCGTCCTCCGAGATCCGCGCAAGCGGGCACTGGGTGCGCTGACTTTCGGACTTTTGCGTCCGGGCGATCGAAAGGGTTGAGCGGCGTCGCCACCTGAGGTTTAACTGGGGCGGCGCATAAAGGTTATTTGGGCGAAATGGTTTCAAGACGTGTTTTCCTTGGCGGTGCGCTCGCCGGGCTGGCAAGTGGTGCATGGGCAGGTGCGCCCGTCCGCTCGCTCGTTCCGCTGCGCCGTCCTGACGGGTTTTCCCTACGCACCCTGCCGGGCGCGGCGGACCTGATCGCAGCTGCAAACCTCGGCGGGCAGGTGGGCTGCGTTGTGGCCGATGCCCGCTCGGGCCGCGTGCTGGAGGCGGTGAACCCAGTGCGCGCGCTGCCGCCAGCCTCTGTCGTCAAGGCGCTGACCACGGCCTATGCCTTCGATCATCTCGGCCCCGGATACCGTTTCCGCACTCGGCTGATCGCCGATGGACGGCTGACGGACGGGCGGCTCGACGGTGATCTCTGGCTGGTTGGTGGGGGCGATCCGCTGCTCGACACCGATGCACTCAACGACCTCGCCCGCGACATGGCCGAGGCCGGTCTGCGCGAGATTACGGGGCGCTTTCGTGTTGCGCACGAGGCGCTGCCGCTGATCGCGGCGATCGATCCCGACCAGCCGATGCAGGTCGGCTACAATCCTGCCGTTTCGGGGCTGAACCTCAATTTCAACCGGGTGCATTTCGAATGGCAGCGCGGCACCGATGGCTATGAGATCCACTTGGATGCCCGGTCGCATTCGCTGCGCCCGCCGGTCACCGTGTCGCGGATGCAGGTGGTGGATCGCGGAGCCCCGGTCTACCTTTACGAGGCCACCGAGGAGCGCGAGGAATGGAGTGTTGCGCGCGGTGCTCTCGGCGAAAACGGGGCCCGCTGGCTGCCGGTGCGCAGGCCCCATGCCTACGCCGCAGAGGTGTTCCAGGTGCTGGCCCGGTCGCGTGGCGTGGTGCTGGGTGCCCCGGTTTTCGGGGGCACGCCGCCGGACTCCGGGCTGGTCATGGCCGAACACGTCTCCGACCCGCTGGAGGACGTGCTGCGCGGCATGATGCGCTGGTCCACCAACCTGACCGCCGAGGTGGCGGGGATGCTTGCGACACAGGCCAGCGGGGTGCGGCCTGCGGGGTTGCGTCAGTCGGCCGAGGAGATGAGCCGCTGGTTGCAGGAACGCCACGGGCTACGCCGGCTGTCGTTGGTGGATCATTCCGGTCTGGGCGACGAATCGCGGATCAGTGCCCGGGAAATGGTCCGCGCCCTCGTGGGCAGCGGTGCCAATGGCAACCTGCGGCGGGTGATGAAGGATATCGCGATGCGCGACGATCGGGGCCGCCCGATGGAGGATCATCCGGTGCAGGTCGTGGCCAAGACCGGCACGCTCTATTTCGTTTCGGCCCTCGCCGGGTTCGCGCGGGCGCCCTCGGGCCGAGACCTTGCCTTTGCCATCTTCTGCGGCGACGTGGATCGGCGCACCACGCTCGACCCGGCCGACGAGACCCGTCCGCGTGGCGCGCGCAGCTACAACGCGCGCGCCAAGGCGTTGCAGCAGGCGCTGATAGAACGGTGGGCGGCGGTGCACGCGTGAGGTGATATCACTTCGGGGTGGAGGTCTCTGTAGAGCGTTGGTGCAAGCTGCGCAGCGGCGGGCTGGCGCCTTTTCATTCCGCGCGGGGACTCGACACCCGCCCGTCCGCTCCGTCCGCCCCTGTCGTGGCGATCCGACCGGCTTACAACACCATGTGCCGCGCCCGCGCCCCGCGTTCGATGGCGGCGCCGTGCAGCCGGTCGATATTGAGCTGGTAGCGCACTTCTTGCAGCATTTGCAGTTCGGTCTGGCGCAACAGGCCATCCGCCGCGGCAACGTCGCAGGCAAGCGCGTAGGCGGTTTCATAAAGCCGTTCGGGCAATGCATCGAGGACAAGGCCGAACAGCGCATCGAGACCGTCTTCCTCCTCGAACAGGTCAAACACGATCCGCGCCATGACACCAAGGCGGTCGGCATCGTAACCGGCGAAGACCGGCAAGTGATTCACGATCCGCTCGATGGTCACAAGCTCTGACGTGCGGATGCTTTCGTCCGACGCGGAAACGGCGATCATCAGCGCGACCAGCGCGTCCTGCGGCGAGAGGGATGTCTGTTCGGTCACGACGATGGCCTTTCGAGAGGGTTCGACCCCGGTATTTATTGACCCCGGCAGCGCGGAGCAATAGGGCCTTTCGCACGCGCGTCACGGGGTCGCGCGCGGGACGATGAAAGTGGAAACAGGATATGTCGGATCTTCGTGACGTTGCAATGAGCTCCAAGGCGTGGCCGTTCGAGGAAGCGCGCCGGATGCTGAAGCGTTATGAAAAAGGGCCGCCGGAAAAGGGCCATGTCCTCTTCGAGACCGGCTACGGGCCCTCGGGACTGCCCCATATCGGCACCTTCGGCGAGGTCCTGCGCACCACCATGATCCGCCGCGCCTTCGAGGTGATCAGCGACATCCCCACGCGGCTGATCTGCTTTTCCGACGACATGGACGGGATGCGCAAGGTGCCCGGCAACGTTCCCGGCCGCGAGGCGTTGCAGGAGCACCTGCAAAAGCCGCTGACCAGCGTGCCCGACCCGTTCGGCACGCATGACAGTTTCGGCGCGCATAACAACGCCATGCTGCGCCGCTTCCTCGATACGTTCGGGTTCCGGTACGAATTCGT
>PFEX01000193.1 GCA_002783145.1 Rhodobacteraceae bacterium CG17_big_fil_post_rev_8_21_14_2_50_65_11
TGAGCGCGGCAAGCGGGCGTTGCACCGGGCTCTGGCCACGGGTTTCCAGCACGCCGTAAAGATCTCGCACCCAGTGGATATCGCGTGACATGGCGTCAGACAGGCGCTCGATCTCCACACCGTCCATCGCCAGATCGTCCGACGCCTCGGCATCGAACACGCCATCGACAAAGACGATCTTCAGCCGGTCGATCCCCGAAAACGGCATCGCCTCGCCGGTTTCGAACAGGCCGGCACGCGGCGCCTGCGGCTGGTTCAGCGTGGCGGGATCGGTGTATTTCCAGTATTCGTCGCGCTTGCCGGGAAGGCCCATGGCGTTGAGCCGCGACAGCGCGGATGTGCGCGCCTCGACCGACCAGCCGGCCCCCTCCGGCAGGGTCAGGCCGTCAAGGCGTGCGGCAAGCATATCGTGTTTCAGGGCCGGGGCTGCCATTACACGGCCTCCGCGAGAAGGTCGGCATAACCGTTCTGTTCGACATCCAGCGCCAGTTCCGGGCCGCCCGTCTTGATGATGCGGCCATCCGACATGATGTGCACGACATCGGGTTTGATATGGTCGAGCAGGCGCTGATAGTGGGTGATCACGAGGAAACCGCGATCTTCGCTGCGCAGCGCGTTCACGCCATCCGCCACCAGTTTCATCGCATCCACATCGAGGCCGGAGTCGGTTTCATCGAGGATGCACATCTTGGGTTCCAGCATCGCCATTTGCAGAATCTCGTTGCGCTTCTTCTCACCGCCCGAGAAACCCACATTGACCGGCCGCTTGAGCATCTCCGCGTCGATCTTGAGGTCCTTGGCCCTGGCGCGGATTTCCTTCAGGAAATCGGCGGCACTCATTTCCTCCTGCCCGCGCGCCTTGCGCTGCGCGTTCACCGCGGTGCGCAGGAAGGTCATGTTGCCGACACCGGGGATTTCCACCGGGTATTGAAAGGCAAGGAAAACCCCGGCAGCGGCGCGATCTTCCGGTTCCATGTCCAGCAGGTTTTCGCCGTTCAGGCGCGCCTCGCCATCGGTCACGACATAACCGCCGCGCCCGGACAGCACGTAGGACAGAGTCGACTTGCCGGACCCGTTCGGCCCCATGATGGCGTGCACCTTGCCAGCCTCGACCGTCAGGTTCACACCCTTCAGAATGGCTTTGTCCTCTCCTTCGAGAGAAACGTGCAGGTTCTTGATTTCAAGCATGAAAACCCCTTTCACATGCAGGGCCGATCCACCGGCGCAACGGCGCGGCAGACAGGCGTGACAATTGCGCGGTCGATCAGAAGACCGCGATTTTCGTTGGATCGGTGATCCGGATGACCTGGGCGACCCAGGACTCCGAAAAGACAAGCGCGAAGAGCGCCGGCGCGGCGTGAACCGCCATGTGCATCGTGAACACCGCGACCACCATGCCAAAGGTTCTCGCGGCCGAATGTTCGGGCCGGCGAAAGCGGAAGACCTGCTGCAACATGAGCCCGGCGATAAAGGCCAGTCCCATGTCGGCCATCAGCGTCGCCCCCTGCAACGGCACCGCCCCCGGCAGAACCCCGGTCAGGTGAAACCGCGCATAGCGGGCCGCGACCACCACAAGGCAACCGACCCCGAAGGCCCCCAGCAGCGACAGCGCATAGCGCAATCCGCCGCCCCGCCTGCGCGCGGCTGGCTTGCAGGCCTTGGCCCGCTGCGCCTCGATCCGCGCCACGCGTGCGGCAAAGCGGGGATCGGGCGTATCGCTCTTGGGCACAGTCATGGTGCGGATGTGACACCGCAATATGGCAGATTTCGGGATCTATCCGGGGCAATCTGCCGGCAGTCGCGGCAGCGGGGCGGATCATGTCATATCGCATGGCTCACCCGTCTTCCGTGTGTCTGCGCTGATGCTGGCGAAAGCGGGCAATGTAATCGCCCGGCAGGTCCGCCGGCGCCGCGCCGCGGGCGATCAGGTGATCGACGCAGTGCAGGGCAAGGTCGGGGCTGTCGAACACGGCGTCGGCGGCAAAGGCCAGGTGCATCAGTTGATCGTCGCTGAACCCGGCGGTGTCCTCGTCGCGGATATAGACCGCGTCGCCATCCAGAAGCTGGCTGGTCAGGCGCGCACGCACGACCTCGTCCTCATGCTCGTGCGGCATCATCACCGACTTGGTGAACAGGAACTTGTGCAGCTTGAAGCCTTGCGCGCGAAGCTCCTGATCGAGGTCGCCGAACATCGGCTCGCCCTCGTAGATACGATGGAAGCGGACCTCGGCGACGACGGCAACGGCGCGGCTGAGCTTTGACAGGCCGCCGCGCAGCACCTCCAGTTCGGCGCCCTGAAGGTCCATCTTGAGAAGGTCGAGATCGGGCAGGTCGGGCAGCGTATCCAGCGTCACCGTGGTCAGCGGCACGGCCTCGATCCTGGGATTGATCCACCCCTCCTTGCCAATCGCGCGCAGCGCCGCCCCGTCCATAGGGTAGAGCGAGGTGAACCCCGCCGCCGGATGCACGTAGAGCGTGCGCTGCCCCGGCAGACCGACCGCCTTGCAAAAGTAGGTCGCGTTCGGGCGCTCCTCGGCAACCAGCTTCTGGTACTGCGCAGGGTTCGGTTCGAACCCGTAGACATGCGCCACGCCATCATCGAGCAGCCCCTGATAGGGCGGCACCGAGAGCGGGCTTGCGCCCACGTCGCAGATGCGCATCGGGCGCTCTGGATGCAACGCCCCCGTCAGGACCGCGCGACGCTTCTCCGCATGGCTACCCATGGTGCTGAAATCCTTTCCGCTTGCCGGTGCGGCGGGCCGTCAGCCCACCGACCCTTCGAGGCTGATCGCCACAAGCTGTTGCGCTTCCATGGCAAACTCCATCGGCAGGGCTTGCAGCACCTCCTTGCAGAAGCCGTTGACGACAAGCGCCACCGCCTCCTCCTCGTCCATGCCGCGCTGACGGCAGTAGAACAGCTGATCGTCATCGACCTTGGAGGTGGTCGCCTCGTGTTCGACGCGCGCCGAGTTGTTCTTGACCTCGATATAGGGCACCGTGTGCGCCCCGCATTGATCGCCGATCAGAAGGCTGTCGCACTGGGTATAATTGCGCCCGTTCTGCGCGCGCGGATGCATCGAGACCAGCCCGCGATAGGTATTCTGCGCCTTGCCCGCGCTGATCCCCTTGGACACGATCCGGCTCTTGGTGTTCTTGCCCAGATGCACCATCTTGGTGCCGGTATCGGCCTGCTGCATGTTGTTGGCGATGGCGATGGAATAGAACTCGCCCTGGCTGCCGTCGCCGCGCAGGATGCACGAGGGGTATTTCCACGTCACGGCAGAGCCCGTTTCCACCTGCGTCCACATCACCTTGGACCTGTCGCCACGGCAATCGGCGCGTTTGGTGACGAAGTTGTAGATGCCGCCCCGGCCTTCCTCGTCGCCGGGATACCAGTTCTGCACGGTGGAATACTTGATCTCGGCATCTTCCAGCGCCACCAGCTCGACCACCGCAGCGTGCAACTGGTGGGTGTCGCGCATGGGCGCGGTGCAGCCTTCGAGGTAGCTCACGTAGCTGCCCTTGTCGGCAATGATCAGCGTGCGTTCGAACTGGCCGGTGTTCTCGGCGTTGATGCGGAAATAGGTCGACAGCTCCATCGGGCAACGCACCCCCGGCGGCACGTAGACGAACGACCCGTCGGAGAACACCGCGCTATTCAGCGTCGCAAAGAAATTGTCAGTGATCGGCACGACCGAGCCAAGATATTTCTTGACCAGTTCGGGGTGGGTCTTGATCGCTTCGGACATCGAACAGAAGATGACGCCGGCTTCGGCCAGTTCCTTCTGGAAGGTGGTGCCGACGGACACGGAATCGAAGACTGCGTCCACGGCAACCTTGCGCCCTTCGGCAGGGGCTGCATCGACGCCCTCGACGCCCGCAAGGATCATCTGTTCCTTCAGCGGGATGCCCAGCTTTTCATACGTCGCCAGCAGCTTGGGGTCGACCTCGTCCAGCGACTTGGGCTTTTCGGCCATCGACTTGGGACTGGCGTAGTAATACTGGTCCTGGTAGTCGATCGGCGGATAGTGGACCATCGCCCATTCGGGTTCGGTCATCAGCTTCCAACGCTTGAAGGCTTGCAGCCGCCAATCGGTCATCCACTCCGGCTCGCCGTTCTTTTCCGAGATCAGCCGCACGATGCTTTCACTCACACCCTTGGGCGCGTAGTCCATCTCGATCTCGGTTTCCCACCCGTGCTTGTACTTGCCGCCCATGGCCTCGACGGTTTCCACGGTCTCGCGGTCAACCCCTTGGCGGATCTCGGATTCAGCGACTGCCATGTCAGCTTCCCTTGTCTCTGGCCCGCCGCAGCGGGTGCGTTTGCCCATGCCCTGCGGCATGGCTGGTCATCCTGTCAGGCCCGCGCCAGATATTTCGCGCGGGCCGTGTTCCAGGCCTCGCAAAAGCGCAAGACCTCGTCCCTCGTCGTCGTGGGCCCGATCGAGACGCGGATCGCGCTGGATGCCGCGCGTTCGTCGAAGCCCATGGCCCGAAGGACCGTGCTGGAGGCGACCTTGCCGCTGGAACAGGCGGAGCCGGCCGAAACGGCAAAGCCCCGAAGGTCCATCTGCATCACCTGCGTCTCGCCTTTCCAGCACGGCGTGACCAGGCAGGTGGTGTTGGGCAGGCGCGTCGCCCCTTTCCCGACCAAAGTAGTTATATTTCCGCCAAGGTCCAGATGGTTTTCTAGAATATTTCTAAGTTGAGCAACCTCGCCCCAGACCCCGTTTGCAAGATCTTGTGCCGCTGCGACGGCGGCAGCCCCAAATCCTGCGATGCCGATCAGGTTTTGTGTGCCGGATCGGCGCCCCATTTCCTGCCCGCCGCCCTTGATGCGCGCCTCCACATCCAGCCCGCGACGCAGCACGAGGGCACCGATTCCCTTCGGCCCGCCCAGCTTGTGGGCAGAGATCAGACCCATGTCGACGCCCGACCAGTCGAAGGCGAGCGGCAGCTTGCCGAAACCTTGGGTAAAATCGCACACGGCAAGGCCCTGCGGCAGATCCTGCACCACACCGGTTTCGGAATTGGCCACCTGAAGCGTCGCGCAGGGCGGATCGCCCACCGTCACCTGCCCCTGCCCGTCCACCGGCAGATCCTCGGCGATCCAGGCGCGCACCGCGTCATGCTCCACTCCTGCCCCGTGCAGGCCCCGGCCCGCCAGCGCCAGCGCCGCGGCCTCGGTCGCGCCAGAGGTGAAGACGATATCGCTGGCCTGCGCGCCAAATGCCTCGGCCACCTCGGCGCGGGCCTTCTCGATCAGCGCGGTCGCCGCGCGCCCCTCGGCATGCACCGATGACGGGTTGCCGACCAGATCCATTGCGCGCCCCATCGCCGCCCGCGCCTCCGGGCGCAGGGGGGTTGTGGCGTTCCAATCGAGATAACTGCGGATCATCGCCTGACCTTGCCTTCCTTGTCGGACAGGCGGTCTATGCCCGATGGTCGGCACAAGGTCCAGCCATGGCCCCGGTCAGTCGCGCGGACCTTGCGGCAAATGCCCCCCCGTCTGCCCCCCCGTCGCGCGCGCGATCACCGCCTCCTCGTCCGTCGGCAGCACCAGCACCGGCACCGGCCCGGCGCCGACGCAGCGCTCGTTGGCCGCGTTCGCCGTCTCATCCAGC
>PFEX01000165.1:0-1968 GCA_002783145.1 Rhodobacteraceae bacterium CG17_big_fil_post_rev_8_21_14_2_50_65_11
GCCATCAGCGCCCGCGCCCCCTGGGCTCGTGCCATGTTCGTCTCCTGTGGTCGGTTTGTTCAGGCCAGCGGGTCGGCCGTGGAATAGTGCAGCACCACCGGGATCACAGCCGCCTTCAGGCTGGCCGCGCCTTCGACCGGCAGATCGACAGGCCGCGGCGCCTCCGCCTCGACCCAGTCGCAGAGCGCGCCCAGCGTGCGGTCGGCGGCGAGCGCCGTGCCGATGCTGGCGGTCAGCGTATCGAAGGCGGCGTCACGGCCGGTGCCCTGCACGACCGCCTCGATCTCGGCCCGATGCTGATAGTGGTAGGCCAGCGGCGACAGCGTCACCTCCGGCTCCCCCGGCTCGCCGTCGCGCAGGATCAGCAGGCCTGCCGCCGGCACGCGCTCGGGCAGCACCTCGCCGCGAAGCGCGGTGGCGGGCAGCGCCGAGAGCCGCGCGTGCAGCGCGGTGAGGATGGTTTCGCGTATGGTGGGCATTGGGTACTAGTCCTTGCAACGATGTCAGAATTCTCGCCGTACTGGGCCAGTCAACTTTCATTTCGAAAAAGCCATCTTCTAAGGTCGGAACGGTAACGGTTCCCGCAGCGACCCCCACAAAGCCGAATGGTGCAACTCTGCGTGGCACCGCGTTCCAGACAGGTACGGAAAGAAAACGGCAGGGCATACTTGCCCGTCATGGTGGCAAAACGTTGGTCGCGAACAGATTTCCGGACTCTGCTGAAGATACAAAGCTGCTTCGGAGCTTCGTGACACCCGGCTTCGGTGGTGCTCCGAAAAAAGTTGAATTTTAACCGGAGGCCGATACACCTGAAACCAGCTGCTTCAGACTTATGAATGACCCGAAGGGGTCCAATTCTCGAAAGGTATCTTCAGATGATCCATCGGCTACGCCCGCTTGCAGTCATCCTCATCTCAACGGGATTGTTTTGCGGGAGCGGAGCGGGAGCCCAGAGCCTCTTTGATCAACTGAAGGAAATCGGGCGTCAGATCGGCGCGCCGCCGCAGGGCAGCACGGCGCTGCGGCAGACCGGCTCAGCCGGAGAGTCCGGTGCGGCCCGCGCGGCCAGCCCCGAGGTTCGCGCGGCCATGGACTTGCAAGCTGACCTGAATCGGCTTGGGTTCGATGCCGGTCCAGTGGATGGTCGTCCAGGGGCACGCACGCGCAACGCCGTTACGGCCTATCAGACCAGCCGAGGCTTTGCGCCCACCGGAAATCTGACCCCGCTCCAACGCGCTGCACTGGACACGGAAGCGGCACGCGTCGGCGGCAGCGCAGATGAACAGCGCCGGACACAGGCGTTCGAACTGCAAAGCTACCTGTCCGCTCTGGGATATGACGTGGGAACGCCTGACGGCGCCTGGGGGCCGCGCAGTCAGGCCGCACTGGACGCGTTTCGCCAACGCAGGGGTATGGCACGGGTCGGTTCCGGGCCCGTGGAGTCGGATCGGCAATCGCTTTTTGCGCTTGCCCATGCCGGGCCAGCCCAAGTGGCAGGGGCCCAAGTCGCGCCCCCGGTGGCGCTGAACGGCCAACCCAGTTTCGACTGTGCCCGCGCTGGAAACGCAACCGAGCGCGCCATATGCGCCGATGCCGGGCTGGCAGCATTGGATCGGGACCTTGACGCGACATGGACCGCAGCCTTTGCCGCAACCACCGGTGCGTCCGACTTGCGTGTGCAGCAGTCGGAATGGCTGGCGACGCGCAACGCCTGCGGCGCGGACACGGGCTGTATCGCAGACCGGATGCGATCGCGGATCGCGACGCTTCAAGCTGTCGCTTCGGGGCAGGTCGTGACCGGCGCCCCGTTCACGCCGGTGTCCGAAGCTGCGACAGTCGCGCAAACCGCCCCACAGCCCGCTTCCAGCGGGGTCACGAGCATTGACGGCCTTGCGGCGTTCAACGGGCGTATCGTGTGGCCAGCCCAGTACCTTACCGACGTGACCGGGTTCGACTTGTCCGCGCAAC
>PFEX01000165.1:2068-5477 GCA_002783145.1 Rhodobacteraceae bacterium CG17_big_fil_post_rev_8_21_14_2_50_65_11
GGCGCCATCGACCATTCTGCCCGAAGAAACACTCGCACGGGTCCGCGACGATGCACTGGACATTATCGACGCGGATGCAAGTGTCAGATCGACGTGCACGGATAGGAGCCAGGGCTCCTACTACTGGATCAGTTGCGTTTCCAATTTTGCCTCCGCTTTTGAACAGCGGCGGATCAATGACCGGGTCCTGCAGGAAATCGTCGCGATCATTCCGCGGCAGACGCTTGAAGTTCCCACGCCGGTACACGTGTTTTGTCCGATCGAGGCGATCGACCGGGCGTATGATTTCACCACCAACGAGGTAAACTGGCGCAAACTGCTGCCCGACGGGCATTGCAGTGTAGTGACGTCGCAACTGACCGGGGTGTTCCCCAGCACGTGGCGTGTCGATGCCGCGTTCGATATGGACACGGGAGTTCCGGCAACGACACCGATGGATATCGCGCAAGCTGAACGCTTAACCCAGTTGACCGCGCCCACAAGCATCACGCGCCGCGACGGTCAGCCCCTGATGGTCACCTTTCCGGCGCGCATCTTCTTGTCTCGGATCGCAACTTCGACAACGGGTTTCAGCCCCATGTCGATCCGCGTCGTGCGGGAGGGACCTGTCGATCTTCGCTGGTCCGGTGCACCAGACGACGTGCTCATGGCCTTCGACGCGCCTGACCCGTCAGACCGTCCGACGTCTGCAATCGATCTGGCCGATCACGGGGCCGTCACCGGCCTGATGGCAAGTGCGCTGCCGTTCGACCCCGAGAATGGCGCTGATGTGGTGCGCGCGGTGCTTGATGGGCAGTCTGACCCCGACGCGCCGTTGGTGCGGCTCAACGGATACCTTCAGCCTGTCGGGACAGATCGTAACGGACCGATGCGGATCGTGGTCGGCAACCTGCGGGACCATCCAATCACCGAAGGGCTGGCGAACATGATCCAGACCCCGGGCGACATGATCGCGTGGAACCAGGTCAACGGGCGCAACGGCGCAGTCGAGGTCATCTCCGTGTTCACACGCGTGCGCGGTGCACTAATCACCGACGTGGTCCCGAATGCCACGGAAACCACCTTGACGGACATTTCCCTTGTCGCGCGGATGGAAGCACATGCCGTCTTGGGGAAGGGTGCGTTCGGGCCGACCCTCGTGACCCTTTTGCGCCCGCTGCATTTCGAGGGTCAGGTCAGAACGCCGCAGGGCGAACCACGCGAGGTGATCCAAATCCCGTTGATCGATCAGCCCGCGCCCGACGTCACACGCGTGTTCCGGCCATCCGTGCACTGGCTGGTGGCCGAGGCCGCGCGTTTGTCGGGACGCGACCCCGCCGGGATTTTCGAAGAATGGCTGCGTCCGTTGTATTTTCAGGACGTTTTCGCGCTTCAGGATGCGGTGGACGCCAACAGCGATCTTGCTGCTGCGGAGCTCGTACAACAGGACGGGCGGGACACCTGGATCATGGGGACCTTGCGCCTTGGGCCGTATTCGCTGGACGGGCAAACCTACCCTATCGTGTCTGTCCGGACCTTGCTGCCGACCGTAAACAAGGATGCACAGGCTATGGCCGCCTCGGTCGTACCGGTGATGCCCGTGCCTTTCGGGCTGCCGCTGTCCGAAGACCGCGCGCGGGAGATGCGGGACACGATCAAAGCTGACGTGGATTATCCGTTCCGCGCTCGCGTGACTTTTGGTGCGCCGAAAAGTCCCGGTACATTGTCCATGCCGGTTCAGGTGCATGAACTGGCGCTGCTCGGGCCCGATAACAGGCCGAACATCCCATCGCTCGGCGCTGCCTTTCTTGGTGGCAACGAGTTGGTATCGGTTGCCTTCAGACCCAGGTCCGCGCCCACCGAACCACCCCCGCCGCGAGTCGAGGACACGGTGACAACCCCGCCTGCAAGTCCGGCCCCAATGGCTTCAGGCTCGGGACCCTGGCCAGACATGTCTGGGATCGACGTGCCGCTTTCGGACATCGATCTTTTGGGTGTCCGGACCGGCCAGCCGGTGGGTGAGGCCCATGCCATCCTGATGGCGCGCGACGGGGTATTGTCGGTGCACGAAACCACCGGCCCCGATACCACTGCGCAGAACTTGCTGGATTATCAGCGCACCTATCTTCTGCGCGAAGGTCAGGAAGCCGTGACGCTTTACGCTCCAGGGCCTGATGCGCCGGTCCTTGCTGTTGTCCGTCGGCTTGTCCTGAACGACGGGGTTTTGCCCTACGACCAGATTGGCGTCGCATTGGTCGAAAAATACGGTCAACCGACCCGATTGGACTCGGTGACCGGGATCGTGGCCTGGGGTCCGCCCGATGCGCCGCTCGGGTGTTTTCCACAGGCTCGCGCGATGCGCGACATGGTCCGCTTTCGGCAAATACCGAGGCTGGGCCAAGGCGCAACAGTCGATGTGACGCAGTACGGTGCCGCGGCAGTGGGGCTGTTTCCGATGCGCCCGGACGATGCCGCTTCGGCAAGCTGTGGTGCGGTCGTCATTTACCAACCTGAAACACTCGACATGTTCGACAAGTCGGGGTTCCGGGTGGTCTTGTTCGACAATGTTGCTTTGGCATCTGTGGTGGCCAGCTTGCAGGCCAGCACGCCAGTGGTCGACATGGATATCGAATTTTGACCAAGCAGACATGAACAGGCCTGTGCAAACGCGCAGCGGTTTCGGAGCGTTCTGGGAGGTCGAAAATCGGACCGCATCAACGTGTGAAGTGGTTCGGCAGTGGACGCGTTTGTGCAAGGTCCAAGGCCGTCAGTGATACATATCGGTCTTCAACCAATCTTCCCCGCGACCCATTTCTCCAAGATCAGCCCCGGTAGAGCATCCTGCGCCTGCGCGGAATCTCGGTCAAGGTCCAGCCGCTTCGGCAGCCGGACCTGCGGCACGAGCAGGAAGATGGGCACGGTAGTGCGCCCGCGACCGGTCTTTGCGCGCGAGGCCACGCCAAGCCCGCGAGTGTTCAGACGTCCCTCCGCTACGAGAAGGCTAGGCCCGCGGCGGCGGTAGACGAAGCGCAGCCGCAACCCACGGCGCTGTTCCCATTCGCCGGGGGTAAGGCGGCGATCGCGGGGACCGCGTCCGGTGGCGTCCGTGGGGATCGCCAGCCAGAACCCGTCGCGCGAGCGGATTAGCGGGCCGGCGTCATGGGCGCCGATAATTGCGGGCGCGTTGGACCAGACGAAGGCGGCGGCGTTGAGGCTGGGTTTGCCTGCCGGGTACTGCGCCGACCGGATGGTGTTCGCGAGCCGCCGGCCAAGCCCCGAGCCGGTGATCTGGGCGCGCCAGCCGGTCTTGAGGTTGGTTCCGGCTTCGCGGGTGGCGGCGGTCACCGCGCGTTCGCCCGCCGCCACCTCGGCCGCCGTCATCGCGACGATGTCGAGCTTCAGCTTCATCGCGGTCACGCTGGCCTCAGAT
>PFEX01000165.1:5522-7842 GCA_002783145.1 Rhodobacteraceae bacterium CG17_big_fil_post_rev_8_21_14_2_50_65_11
GAAGGCGTCGCCGTCGATCTCGATGCGGTCGCCGGGACGCGGGTTCGCAACCTCCGCCACGCGCAGGTCGATCCGGGTGGTCTCGGACCAGAGCCGCGCGTCGCCGAAATCGCTGATCGCGTCGGCACGCCGGGCGACGATGCGCACCAGCACGGGCGCGCCGCCGTCGGAGATGAAGACCGCGTCCCGGCCGATGTTCGGATCGGCGAAGAGCGCGCCAACGGCGGCGGCGAAGGCGCTCATCAGAAGTATCCGTCTTGATCAAGGGTTGATTTCGGCCCATTTCCGGTCGTCGCGGATCAGGGCGTTGGCGATGGTCAGCAGCTTGCGCATGACGGCGGTGATCGCGACCTTCGCGGGCTTTCCGGCCTCGCAGAGCGTCTTGTAGGTTTGGCCGAGCTGGCGGTTGAAGCGTGTGGCGACGAGTGCGGGCATGTAGAGCTTGGTGCGCAGAGCAGCGCGTCCGCCGCCGATCTTCGCCTTGCCCTTCCACATTCCGGACTGGCGCGTGATCGGCGCGAGCCCGGCGAGACTGGCGGCCTCCTTGCCGCTCATCGTGCCCAGTTCCGGCATGTCCACGATGAGCGCGATGGCGGCAATCGGACCGATGCCCGGAATGGACAGCAGGATGTCGAGGCGCCGGGCCAAGGCAGGATCGGCCATGACGAGGCGGCGCAGTTCAGCATCTATCTGCGCGATCTGGGTGTCGACCTGTCGCTGCCGCGCCCGAAGCTGGGCCAGGACAACCTTGTTGCGGGCCGCCTGAATGCGGTTGCGGCAGGCGGTGCGATCCTTGATCAAGCCGACCCGGGCCACGTGCAATTCCTTGATCTCGTTCATGCTCGGGGTCGGCGCGGGCGTGGCGTCGAGATCGAGGACGGACCCCATGCGGGCCAGGAGCGCCGCGTCCACCCGGTCGGTCTTGGCGTCCCGTCCGGTAGCCTGCGCAAACCGTCGGGCACGCCGCGGGTTGACCTTGACCAGTCCGTGTCCCGCGGACCCGAGCTTCTGTTCGAGGTCGCGATGATAGCGCCCTGTCGCCTCGTACACGATACGAACGGGCTGGGCGCCGAGCCAGCGGCACAGGGCCCGTAGCCCCGTCGCGTCATTTGCGAACTGGCTGTGCTTTCCGTCCGACAGGCGATGCGCGTCGACAGTATCTTTGGAAACATCGATTCCGATGGTATCGTTCATTGTGGTTTCGCCTCCTGGCCTTGTCATGCGGGGCAAGGACTGGACGCCTTCCCCAGGTATCCGTTCAGGACACACGAAAGGGCGGGGGCGATCCCACTTCTGACCGGTTCTTGAAACCCGCCGCGTTTCGACCCGTCCCCCGCCGCTGCCCGGCATGTATGAGGTGCCGGGCAGCGGCTCCCGTATCGCACGGGAGCCGGGAACTTTCTTAAGACAACGTCGCGTTCAGCCGCACCCGGCCGATGGTGTCACCCGCGCCGCTCGCCACCGCCTCGACGGCCGCGCCGATCAGGGTGTTGTCGGTCGCGACCGTGGTGCAGCGCTTGTTGGTGTCGTCCCAATAGACCTTCGCGCCCACGGTCCAGGCCTGGGAGCCGAACTTGGTGATGTCGAACACGCCGACGAGCGCCGTCTCGACGCTCTCGCCGAGGGCGGCGGTGCCCGATGCGATGCCGAAGATGGAGCCGACGAGCAGGCCATCGCCGGAGGCGACGGCATAGGGCGCGGTCAGGGTGATGGTGTTGCCGGGCTGGACGAAGTTTTTCATGAGGGTGATCCTTTTGGAACGACGAAGGGCGGCCTGTTCGGACCGCCCGCGTGTCTGGGTTCAGCATGGGGTGCAGGTTATGCGCCCGGGTTCTTGTAGAGGCCGCGCCAGTCGATGGCCTTGGCGCCGAAGTCGAGGCGACACTTGATCTCGACCCCGTCGACGTCGAAGCCGTTGCGGGTCTCGATGTAGGCGCCCTGCTGACCCTCGAGATAGGCGTACTCGATGGTGTCGATCTGGTTCGGGCTGGCCGCCAGATACCAGGCGGTCTCGCTAGCGGCGTCGAGCCGCGGCTCGCTGATCGGCGCCAGCGTGCGGATCGACTGCGGCACCACGCTGGACGTCGCGGCGGGCACCAGGTTCTGCGCGACCAGTTGCTCGGCCTTCAGTTCCAGCGAGGCGGGCACGATCAGGAAGGCCGGGCGGACGTTCAGCACCGTCTTCTTGTCGAGCCCCGTCTGCTTGGCCATCGCCGCCCGCGCCGCACCGACGCTGCTGACATCAAGCGCCGCGCCGGTGCCCGCGAGGTTCTTGTGCGTGGTGTGGAACAGCGCGTTGCCGTCGGCCATCGCCGGGTTG
>PFEX01000152.1 GCA_002783145.1 Rhodobacteraceae bacterium CG17_big_fil_post_rev_8_21_14_2_50_65_11
CCTCGGTCAGGTTCATGGTGCCGCACCAGTCGCCGGAAATAAGCCTCGGCAGGTAGAGCGCCTTCAACTCGTCGCTTGCGTGATGTTCCAACGCCTCGATCTGGCCTTGCGTCATCAACGGGTTAAGCTGCAACGACAGGCAGGCCGATCCGATCATTTCATTGACAGCCGTCGTCACCGCCATCGGCAGGCCAAGGCCACCGCTTTGCGGATCCGCCGACATGCCGATATAGCCGCCCTCGGCAATCGCGCGGTAGCCATCGGCAAAACCGGGCGAGGTGCGCACGACGCCGTTTTCCAACCGGGCGCCTTGCAAATCCCCACCCCGGTTGAGCGGCGCCAGCACCGTTTCGGCCATTTTGGCAGCCTCGGTGAGGATCGCGGCGACAGTATCGGGGGTGGCGTCCGCGTAGCGGTCGGTCGCGGTGACGCGGTCGAAACCGACAACATGGCGATACAGGAAATCGAATTCGGATACGGGCGCGGTATAGGGCATGGTCACTCCTCCTTGGCATGGGCCGCGCGGCACGCTATGGCCCTGTCCTTGCGGGTCAGGTATTTGGTGAACCCCGGCCCGATCAACAGGAACGTTACGTCGCTCATGGCTCACGGCAAGACTGAAATCCTGACGCCCGACGCTGCGGGCATCGCCCGCGTGGCGGATCTGCTGCGCGCTGGCCAGCTTGTCGCCCTGCCGACGGAAACGGTCTACGGGCTGGCGGGCGATGCGACCAGCGATATCGCCTGCGCCCGGATCTACGAGGCCAAGGGGCGGCCCCGCTTGAACCCGCTGATCGTGCATCTGCCATCTTCGGGCGCGGTGGCGCGCGTCGCGGTTCTCAACGATACCGCCCGCGCACTTGCCAACGCGTTCTGGCCCGGTGCGCTGACCATGGTGCTGCCGCTGCGCGACGGGCACGGCCTTTCGCCGAGTGTCACCGCCGGATTATCCACCGTGGCGATCCGGGTGCCCGCGCATCCCGCGATGCGCGCGGTTCTGGCGGCGTTCGGCGGTCCCCTCGCGGCGCCCTCGGCCAACCCGTCCGGACGGATCAGCCCAACCACGGCGGCGCATGTCCTGGCCGGTCTGGGCGGCCGGATCGCCGCCGTTGTTGATGGCGGCCCCTGCGGCGTCGGGGTGGAATCGACCATCGTCGCGCCCGGCGGATCGGGCACAAGGCTACTGCGAGACGGCGGCATCCCGCGCGAAGCGATCGAGGCCCTGACCGGCGCCCTCGTCAGTGACATGACACCAGGCCGGGTCGAGGCGCCCGGTCAACTCTCGTCGCATTACGCGCCCGTGGCGCCGTTGGTGGTGAACAGCCCGCTCGACGATCCGGGCGCGATACGTGTCGGCTTCGGCCCCGTTGAGGCCGATCTGACCCTGTCGGTCAACGGCGACCTGACCGAGGCCGCGACCAACCTGTTTGCCATCCTGCACGAGGCCGACGCGCGTGCTGGAAGGCGTGGAGCGGCGGCCATCCATGTCGCACCGATCCCCGATACCGGACTCGGCCGCGCGATCAACGACCGCCTGCGTCGCGCCGCCAGCCGATAGCGCCAATGCGGATGAAAGCCCCCTCAAGGGCTTGAAGACGCGCCCCCTGTCACGCGCGCCCGGCTTCGCCCGACAGCATCAGCGGCGAAACGCCAAGCTTGGCCAGTGCCGCCTCCCACTTGCCGGCCATGTCTCGGCCGAACAGGATCTCGTCGTCCGCCGCGCAGGTCAGCCAGCCGTTCTGCCCGATCTCCGCCTCCAGCTGGCCCGGCGCCCAGCCCGCATAGCCAAGCGTCATCACCGCCTTGGCTGGCCCACCGCCATGAGCGAGATCCTCAAGCACATCCAGCGTTGCCGTCATCCCGTAGCCGCCGACAACCGAAAGCGTGCCGTCCGCACCGCCATAGTCGCCGCTATGCAGCACGAAGCCGCGCCCGGTTTCCACCGGCCCGCCGAACAGGACCGGCACGCGCGGCGGTTGCTCCGCCTCGATCCCCAACTGGCTGATCATCTCGGCAAAGCTGACCTCCGGCACGGGCTTGTTGATGATCAGCCCCATGGCGCCCTTGTGGGAATGGTCGCACAGAAAAACCACCGCGCCATCAAAGCGTGGGTCCTGCATGCCGGGCATCGCGATAAGAAGCTGGCCTGTAAGATCGGTTTCCATGATCATTTTCTTTCAATCCCATGGGCTGAAGCATGTTCGGATTTCCGGGCAAGTGCAAGCGCTGCGCGCTGCGCGCAGGAGCTTCGCCAAAACGTTACTTCCTTTTGGTTGCTCGCGGTATTAATTCGCTATCCATGAAACGCCCCTCTTTGCACCCGGTTCTGACCGTTTTCAGCGCTCTCCTCATGGGCCTCCTCCTGCCGCTTTCCGCAGCCGCGCAATTCGATGCGCGTCGTCCGGACGACATTGTCCAGGTGCAGGTTCTGGAAGGCTGGCGGCGCGCCGATGGCAGCCACGTGGCGGGACTTCTGATCCGTCTGGCACCCGGCTGGAAGACCTATTGGCGGGCGCCCGGCGAAGGTGGCATCCCCCCGCATCTGCAATTGCGCGATCGGCGCGGGCTTCTCGGGGTCGAGATGCACTGGCCGGTGCCCGAGGTGTTCAATGCCAATGGCCTGCGTTCGGTCGGGTATCGGTCGGACGTGGTGTTGCCGCTGGAATTGACACTTGCCGACGGTCAGGGCGACCTGCAACTGGCCGGGAGGCTCGATCTGGGCGTGTGTCAGGATATCTGCATGCCTGTCTCGGTCACCCTGCGTGCCACCCTGCCCGCGGGCGGGCGGCCCGATCCGCGCATTGTCGCCGCTCTTGCCGACCGCCCCCTGACAGCGGCAGAGGCAGGCGCGGGCCGGATCACCTGTGTGCTGACCCCGATATCGGACGGGCTTCAGGTCGAGGTCGCAATGCTCTTGCCGCAACAGGGCCGGGACGAGGCCGTGGTCATCGAACTTCCCGACCCGTCGATCTGGATTTCCGAGGCTGACACGCGCCGCAGCGGTGGCATCCTGTATGCGACTGCCGACATCGTGCCCGCCGATGCCGGACCCTTCGCGCTTGACCGATCCAGCCTGCGGATGACGGTTCTGGCGGAAGGTCGCGCGGTGGAAATGATCGGCTGTCAGGGGCGATAAGCGGCGCGCCGGCGCGCCAGTGCGACCACCCCCGCAACGACAAGCGCGCCCGCCCAGAGCGCTATGCAGATTGCCGCGCTTCCCGCGATAAAGGCGAGGAAGGCGGCGCGGGTGCCCTCGATGGGCAGCAGCCCCGCCAGCGGCGCCCAGATCGCCCCGGTCAAGACCTGCGCCCCCAACGTCGCCGCAAAAAGCAGCGTCACCGCCAGCACCGCGACCCCGACCCCCGTCGCCATCGCCGGCGCGCGGGCCGCCGTGCGCAGCCCGCGCCGCAGCGCCTGCATCTGCCGCGCCACGTCCTGCTGCATGGCAAGGATCGCAGGCACCACCAGCAGCACCACCACCATGCCGAAGCCCAGCCCATAGACCAGCGTGATCACCGTGGGTTTCAGGAATTGCGCATCGGCAGAGCGTTCGTAAAGCAGCGGCGCAAGTCCCAGAACCGTGGTCAGCGTGGTCAACAGCACGGGCCGCAGGCGATCCGCCACCGCATCGACGATGGCGGGCACCGGACCCCGGACGCTGGCGTAATCGTCAACCGTGGTGATCAGCACGATGGAGTCATTGATGATGATCCCGGTCATGCCGATCAGCCCCACGACGGTGAACATGCTCAGCGGCACGTCCCACGCGGCGTGGCCGTAGATCGTGCCGACAAGGCCGAAGGGGATGACCGCCATCACCACGATGGGCCGGGTCCAGCTTGCGAAGATCCAGGCCAGCACGAGGTAGATCCCCAGAAGGCACAGGCCGAAGCCCAGAAGCGCGTCGTTCAGGAAGGCGTTTTCCTGTTCGGACAGGCCCGAAAGGCGGACCCCGACCCCGTAATCGGCCTCGATCTGCGGCAGGATCACCTCGCGCAATTCGGTCATCACCTGTTCGGCGCGGGCCGGGTCGTCCTCCGACAGGTCGCCGGTGACGGACACCAGCCGAAGTCCGTTCTCGCGCTGGATCGTGGCAAAGCCGGTCCGTGTGGTGACGGAAACCAGATCGGCGAGCGGCACGTACTCGCCGGAAGAGGCGCGCAGAAGCGTGCGGTCAAGGAAATCGGCGGTCAGTTCACCCTCGGGCAATTGCACCCGGATCGCGGCGGTGCGCACCCCGGCCGGGAAGGTTGCCGCCTCGATCCCGTTCAGCCGGTCGCGCAGCACCCGGCCGAGCGACCCGATCTCGAAGCCGAGCGCGCGCCCCTGCGGGGTCAACTCAAGGATCATCTCGTCGCGGTCATAGGCCAGCGTATCTTCCAGTGCCGATACCTCGGGGTAGGCGCCAAGCGCGGTCTGCACCGCCATTGCGGCCTCTTTCAGCACCCCGGTTTCCGCCCCGAAAAGCTGCACGTCTATGGCATCGCCACCGGGGCCGCCGCGCCAGCCGCGAAAGCTGACCGCTTCGGCGAGCGGATGCTGGTTCACCTCGTCCTGCAAATCCGCGACGAACTGGAAGCTGGAATAGGGACGCAGGTCGGCCTCGATCAGCTCGATCGCGATCGAACCCAGAAGGTCGCCCTCCTTGTCATCGGCCACAGCCAGCCCGCGCCCGGTGGTGCCGCCAACCTCGGCCAGCACGAAGACGAGCGGGTTTGCCCCGTATTCCTCTTCGTAGCGGGCGGCAACGGCCTCTGTCGCGCGCTGCATTTCGCGCATCATCTCAAGGCTGTCATCCCGGTTCGCGCCATCCAGCATGGCGAAGTTCCCCGAGACGGAGCTTTGCTCCGGCGCGTTGAAAAAGCGCCAGGTCACGTCGCCACGCAGGAACACCGCCATTTGCGCGGCGAGGATCAGGATCACCCCCGCAAAAACCGGATAGCGGGCCCAGATCACCAGTTTCATCGCCCGCCGGAACAACGTGTCACGCACCCACGAGAAACCGATGTTCACCACCCTGCTAGGCCAGTCGTACCAATGGGTTTTCGCGGTGTGCGTCAGCGCATGCGCCATGTGGTGGGGCAGGATGATGAAGCATTCCAAGAGACTCGCGGTCAGCACCGCGATCACGGTGAAGGGAATGTCGGCGATCAGTTCGCCAAACCGCCCGCCCACGGCCACCAGCGCCGCGAAGGCCAGGATCGTGGTCAGCGTCGCGGAAAAGACCGGCGCCGCCATGCGCCGCGCAGCGTTCTCGGCGGCGACGACGGGCGCCTCGCCCAGCCGACGCGCGCGGAAATCCGCGTGCTCGCCCACGACGATGGCATCATCCACCACGATCCCGAGCGTGATGATCAGCGCGAAAAGCGAGATCATGTTCAGCGTCAGCCCGGCGAAATACATGATCGTGATTGCCGAGAGCATCGACACCGGAATGCCCAGCGCCACCCAGAAGGCGGTGCGCGCATTGAGAAACAGGAAGAGCAGCCCGACCACCAAGGCAAGCCCCAGCAGACCGTTGTCGAGAAGGATGTTCAGCCGCCCGGAAATCGCCTCGGCCCGCGTGCGGATAAGCTCGACCGAGACGCCCTCGGGAAGGGTCAGGTCCAGCTCCGCCGCCACCTCGGTCACGGTGCGCTGAATCCCGATGGCATCGCCCCGGTCGGACCGATCGACGCGGATCGAAATGGCCGGGCTGTCACCCACGAAATAGGCCCGGTCGCGGTCGATCCCTTCCTCGGTCACGCTGGCCAGGTCACCGATCGTCAGGGCGGACCCATCGGCGTTGTAGCGCAGCACGATGCCCGCAACATCCACCGTGCTGCGCCGCGCGACGCCGGTGCGTACCCGCGCGTTGGCCCCGGTCACGTCGCCGGCCGGGGCGGTGTCGGCCTCCGCCGCGATGGCCTGCGCGATTTGCGACATCGAAACGTCATGCCGGATCAGCGACGCCGAGGGCACCTCGACAACAATCTCGGGCGCCGCCACGCCCCGGATCGTCGTACGCGTCACGCCGCGATCGAACAACATCGCCACGAATTCATCGGCGAAGCGGCCCAGTTGATCGGTGCTGACCGGCCCCGAGATCACCACATCTGTGACCCGGTCACGCCAAACGCCGCGCCGCACCAGCGGATCCTCGGCATCCTCGGGCAGGGTGTTCACCCCGTCGACCGCAACCTGCACGTCATCGGCGGCGCGGCCCATATCCCAGCCGGGATCGAATTCCAGCCGGATGGTGGCGCTGCCCTCGCGGCTCGTGGCGCTGCTTTCGGCCACGCCCTCCACCGCCAGCAGCACTGGTTCCAGCACCGCGACGATGGCTTCGTCGACATCTTCGGCGCCGGCCCCGTCCCAGCGGACGCTGACGCTGACATTGTCTACGACCACATCGGGAAAGAACTGCGCCCGCATGCGCGGAAAGATCGCCAGCCCGACAACGACCAGCACAACCAACAGAAGGTTCGCCGCCGTCGCGTGGCGGGTAAAGTAGGACAGGACGCCCCCGGCACTGTCGGGAAGTTGCCTCATCCGCCCATCCTGCTTTCGATCCGGGTGACGATCCGCAGGGGCACCTCGTCCTGCTGCAATTGCAAAAGCATCCGGTCGCGCACATCCTCGGGCAGGACGCTGTTGGTTTCGACATAGGCGATCAGGCGTGCCCGCCGGTCAGGGTCCAGCGGGATCGTGTCGGGCGTGGCCTCGGCCTGATCGTCAACGCCGGGGCGCAGCGGGGTGACACGAATCCCCGCGCCGAGAGAGGGCGAGCGCGACACCACCACCTCGGCCCCGTCAAGTTCAGGCGGGGCTCGCACGATGACGTCATCGCCCTGCCGCCGCAGCAGGGTGACCTGCGCCTCTTCCAGTCGGTTTTCCGTCCCCAGAACGAGAACGGTATCTTGAGCATCGAGCGCGGTTGCCGGCAGGATCACCACGTTGTTCAGCGCCGGTTCCTGTAGCCGCACGGTCACGAAGTCGCCGGCCCGGAAGCCGCGCGTTTCCAGCAGTTCCGCATAGAGAAGCCGCCCAGATTGCCCCTCACGCACCTCGCCACTTTCGCGGGTGAGGCGCGCGGGCGCGACGATATCCAGCCCCATCGCGTCCAGAACCACCGTGACATCGGCATCGGGCAGGCTGCCATCCTCGCGCAGCAGCCGCGCGTATTGCTCGGTCGAGATGCGAAAGGACACTTCAAGCGCGTGCGCGTCGATCAGCGTCGCCACCCGTTCGTTGCGGTTGACCAGACCGCCCTGCACGACGCTCACATCCGCCAGAACGCCCGCGAATTCCGCCCGCAACTCGGTTTTCGCCAGCATCCGGTCTGCCTCCGCCAACGCAATGCGCCGCCGGTCCAGCATGGTGCCCGCTTGATCGGACTGCGCTTCGGCCTGCGCAAGGGCCTGCCTGCGCGACAGAACCGCCTGATGCGCGCTTGCCGCCGCCAACTCCGCCGTTTCGACGCTGGCCGCCGAGCCAACGCCACGTTCCAGCAAATCCTGTTGCCGGGTCATCGCCCGATCCCGCAACGCCGCCTGCGCCTGTGCCGCGGCCACATCCTCGCGCGCCAGTTGGACCGCGGCCTCGGCCTCGGCAAGGCTGTTTTCCGCTTCGCGGAGGTCGGTGGCGGCCAGATCACGCGCCGACTGTGCCTCGGCGGGGTCGATCCGCAACAAGAGCGCGCCAGCCTCGACTTCGCCGCCATCCTCGAACCCGTCCGCCAGCGTCAGCACCGTTCCGGCGGCCGGCGCCCGCAATTCGAGGGTTCGACGGCTGCGCACGTCACCAAAGGCGGTCAGGGTCGGGGTTGCGGTCTGGAACGTGACCGGCGTTACCTCTGCGGAAAATACCCGCTCGCGGGCGAAGGAGGGTTGACCATCCTGCGCCCATCGCTCCTGCAACGCGCCGTAAATGCTGTTTCCTGCCAGGGCCAAAAGCCCAAGCGTCAGTGAAATCAGGAAAAGCCCTGCAAGGGCGCGTCGAAAAAAGCGCATGGGCCAAAGCCTTGTGACTGGTCAGTATCAGTAAATAGAGCGCGCGCCCCCACCCGCCAAGCAGTCATTGACACGGACAACCGCGTCACTTCCGTCGCTGGTGCTCGTCAAGGCGCGGAAATATCTCCACGAAATTGCACGGCAGGTGCCGATAATCGAGCTGCAATTGCAGGATTTCGTCCCACGCGTCCTTGCAGGCACCAGAGCTGCCCGGCAGCGCGAACAGGTAGGTGCCGTTCGCGACGCCACCGGTGGCCCGGCTTTGCACTGCGCTGGTGCCGATCTTTTGATAAGAGACCATCGTGAACACGGTGGCGAAGGCCTCGATCTCTTTTTCATAGACATCGCGGTGCGCCTCGACCGTGACATCGCGGCCCGTCAGCCCGGTGCCGCCGGTGGAAATCACCACGTCGATATCCGGGTTGGCGCACCAGGCGCGCAGGTGGTCGGCGATCTCGGCGCGTTCATCGCGGCAAATCTTGCGATCAGCCAGCACATGCCCTGCCGCGCGAATGCGCGCCTCCAGCACATCGCCCGATTTGTCCTCGGCCAGGCTGCGCGTGTCGGACACCGCCAAAAGCGCGATGCGGACCGGCATGAAGGTCTTGCTTTCGTCGATGCGGCTCATGGTCTGTCCTTCAATTCGTTTATGCAGGGGGGGGCTGCTGCCTCATCCGCGCAACTTCGATTGGATCGACAAGAGATCGGCCCAGGCCTCGCGCTTTCGGGGCGGTTGGCGCAGCAGGAACGCCGGGTGAAACATCGGCATCGCGGGGCGGGCCATCACCTCTTGCCAGGTGCCGCGCAGCCGCGTGATACCACGCCGCCCGAGCAATCCCTGGCAGCTGATATTGCCCATCAGGACAATTACTTCGGGCGCGGCGAGGTCGATATGGCGCTGCACGAATGGCAGCATCATCGCAATCTCCGCCGGGCTTGGGTCGCGGTTCTGTGGCGGTCGCCACGGCAGGATATTGGTGATGTAAAGCGCCTCTTTCGCGTCCGGCGAGGCGCGGTTCAGGCCGATCGCATCGAACATCCGGTCAAGCAATTGCCCCGCGCGCCCCACGAAGGGTTTGCCTTGCATATCTTCCTCTCGTCCCGGCGCTTCGCCCACAATCATGACCCGGGCTGCGGGGTTGCCATCGCAAAAGACGAAAGTCCGCGCGCCGTGGCGCAGGTCGCAATGGGCAAAGCCCTCCATCTCGGCGGCCAGTTGCGCGAGATCGCCCGCGCGGGTGGCTGCCTTTCGCGCTTCGGCCACAGGGTCGGCGCCCTCCGCCGGGGGGGCTATGGCCGAAGCGGCAGGTGCGGACGTCGATGCTGGCGTGGCCACAGGGTTCGGGACCGGGACCGGAACCGCAGCCGCCTCGAAGCGGTTCACCGGTGCCTCGGCAATCGCTTCGTCGGCGCCAAGCTCAACCTGCCAAGCGAGCCAGTCCAGCGCGGTGTGATAGGGGATCTGCGACTCCATCCCCCCAAGCTAGGCCCGACCCCGTCAGAGGTAAATGCCCCACGCGCAGCCCGGCGCGCGCCGGGGCCGAGGAAAGCCCCTCGAGGGCTTGACGAGGCGCTGCTAAAGCGATGCCTTGCGCAGGTCGGCCATCAGTTCCGACAGCGCCGCCTCGTATTGCGCGTTTGTCAGCTTCCCGGCGTCGTCGAACTGATCCGCACATTGCCCCACCAGAACCTCGGGCCCCGGCAGCAGGCGCGGGCGGAACGGTGTCAGGCACAGGCGCAGCGTCCACTGCGTGCGCTCGCCGCCGGCGCGGCCCGCCGTGGCAGCCATGATCGCAACCGGCTTGTCGCGCCAGGGCGCGGCCTTGGTGCGGCTGACCCAATCGAGCGCATTCTTCAGAACCCCCGAAATCCCCTTGTTGTATTCCGGGCCGGAAATCACCACCGCGTCGGCGGCCTCGATCTGGTCGGCCAACCGCTGCACCGGGGCGGGGATTCCCTCCGCCGCCTCCAGGTCGCCGTCGTAAAGCGGCAGGCGCAGATCGGCCTCCGTGAACACGGCCGGATCATAGAGCCGCGCCGCCGCGTGCACCAGTTTGCGATTGTAGGAGCCTTCGCGCAGCGATCCGCTGATGCCCAGCAATGTTCCCGATGCCATGTACCTTGTCCTCTCATCCGTTTCATCTTGTCGCCCGACCATAGCTAAACGCGATCCGGGCGAAATCCATTCTTCCGCACAGGCGCTGTGCACGGCGCGCGCCCCTTGGCAAGCGGCGATGCGAGGTGTATCCCGCCTGTCAATGACGCGGATTTTCGACATGGATGACCGGACGCGCCTGCCGTGGCGGTTTCACGGTCTGTGCGCCTCGGGCCGGGTGAGCGGGTTATTGCCCTGCTGACCACAGCCACCCATTGCAGCCAACACCCCGCAGCCAACACCCCCGAGAGAGTATCAAACGATGACCGGCAAGACGCTTTATGACAAGATCTGGGACGCCCACCTGGTCCATGACGACGCCGAAGGCACCAGCCTGATCTATATCGACCGCCACCTCGTGCACGAGGTGACCAGCCCGCAGGCTTTTGAAGGCCTGCGCATGACGAACAGAACGGTGCGCGCGCCCGACAAGACCATCGCGGTGCCAGATCACAACGTGCCGACGACGCCGGGCCGCGACAACCCCGACCAGATGCCGGAAGACAGCCGCATCCAGGTCGCTGCGCTCGACACCAATGCCAGGGAATTCGGCATTCATTACTACCCGGTCAGTGACGTGCGCCAGGGCATCGTGCATATCGTCGGCCCCGAACAGGGCTGGACCCTGCCGGGCATGACCGTGGTCTGCGGTGACAGCCACACCGCGACGCACGGCGCGTTCGGCGCGCTCGCGCACGGCATCGGCACCTCGGAGGTCGAACATGTGCTGGCGACCCAGACGCTGATCCAGCAGAAATCGAAGAACATGAAGGTCGAGATCACCGGCACGCTCAACCCCGGTGTCACCGCCAAGGACATCACGCTGGCGGTCATTGGCGAAACCGGCACCGCCGGCGGCACCGGCCATGTCATCGAATATTGCGGCGAGGCGATCCGCGCGCTGTCGATGGAAGGCCGCATGACGGTCTGCAACATGGCGATCGAGGGCGGCGCGCGCGCCGGCCTGATCGCGCCGGATGAGACCACGTTCGACTACGTCAAGGGCCGCCCGCACGCGCCGAAAGGCGCCCAGTGGGAGGCGGCGATGGCATGGTGGCAGACGCTGCAGTCCGATGACGATGCGCATTGGGACAAGGTGGTGACGATCAGGGGCGAGGATATCGCGCCGGTCGTCACGTGGGGCACCTCGCCCGAGGACGTGCTGCCGATCACAGCCAGCGTTCCCGCGCCCGAGGATTTCGAGGGCGGCAAGGTCGAGGCGGCGCGCCGCGCGCTCGATTACATGGGGCTGGAACCGGGCACGCCGCTCGACCGGATCGAGATCGACACCGTCTTCATCGGCTCCTGCACCAATGGCCGGATCGAGGATCTGCGCGCCGCTGCCGAAATCCTGAAGGGCAAGACGATCAGCGTGAAGCGCGCCATGGTGGTGCCGGGGTCCGGCCTTGTCCGCGCGCAGGCCGAGGAAGAGGGGCTGGCCGATATCTTCAAGGAGGCCGGTTTCGAATGGCGCCTTGCGGGCTGTTCCATGTGCCTTGCGATGAACCCCGACCAGCTTGCCCCCGGCGAACGCTGTGCCGCGACCTCCAACCGCAATTTCGAGGGCCGGCAGGGCCGCGGCGGGCGCACCCACCTGATGAGCCCCGCAATGGCCGCGGCCGCGGCGGTGACCGGTCACCTGACGGATGTGCGCGATTTGATGTAAATCCGCATTTGCAGGAATGAACAGGAAGCCCGGCACAAAAATGCCGGGTTTTCTTTTTAGAAAGGGCCTGTCTCTCAACGTGCCGATGTTTCGGCTTTTCGGTCAGGATCCATGAAAGATATCGAGTTCTGGTTTTCCATTGGCAGTCCCTACGGCTATCTTTCGGTGATGCGCTTGCCACGTTTGCAGCAGGAAACAGGCGTCAGGGTGATCTGGCGTCCGTTCCCGCTGCGCCAGATCATGATCGAGATGAACAATTTCCCGTATCTCGACAAGCCCGCAAAGGTGGCCTACCTCTGGCAGGACATCGCGCGGCAGGCGCGAAAACACGGGCTGTCACCGAACCTGCCCGCACCGTTCCCGTTGGGTGGCTGCGATCTTGCCGACCGGGTGGCGCTGGTCGCGCAGATGGAAGGCTGGATCGAACCCTATGTGCGCCAAAGCTACCTGCACTGGCTGCATGAGGGGCAACCCGCCGGGGCGGAACCGAACCTCAGCCATTCCATTCTCGAATGCAGGCAGGACCCCGACCGGGTGATTGCCACGGCTGAGGGCGGCCGGATCGAAAGCGTCTATCAGACCGCGTTGCACGAGGCGCGCGAAAGACACATTTTCGGTGCGCCCAGCTTCGTCGTGGACGGCGAGCTTTTCTGGGGCGACGACCGGTTGAACGACGCTATTCACGCGGCAATGCCCGCACCACGCGGCGCGGTGGTCAAGAAGGCCCGGCCATCGCCGGATCCGATGCCAACCGGGGCGCCTTCGGTCCCCGCGGCCCGGACCGTTCGCTTGCGTCAACCGGGCAGAGCCGGATAGCCTTCGGCTGCGCCACGCCGCACGTTTACAGGAAAATGCGCTCGATCGTCCACCATGCGCCGATCAGGCTGATCAGGATCGACCCCACCACCGACACCGCGCGATACATGACCTGCGTGTCGCGCACGGGCTGCTCTTCCACGCGCAGTGGCGCGATCATCGCGAAACGCACGGCAACGAGGATCAGCACCAATGCGCTAAAGATCACCGCAAGCTGACCGAACTCGACCCCGACGTTGAAGCCCAGCAGCGCGGCGACGAAATGGCTTGCCGTGATGCCGAAATCGCCAAGAACGCTGGCAAAGCCCAGCCCGTGCAGCAGGCCGAAGACAAACACAAGGCCGGTGCGGGCCATCACATTGACATGGCCGCGGATATTTTCCACCCCGACATAGACAATGGAGGCGGCGATCAGCGGCTCCACGATGCTGGTTGGAATACTGACGAGGCCGAGACTGGCCAGCGCCAGCGTGATCGTGTGGGCCACGGTAAAGGACGAGACCTGGAACAGGATCGGTTTGAGGTGCAGAGAGAAGAAGAACAGACCGAGGACGAACAGGATATGGTCGATACCAAGCGGAACGATATGCTCAAACCCCACGATGATATAGCGGGCAAAGACCGCCCATGCGCTTTCGGTGCGGATTTCCAGCCGCGGCAGGGGGGCTGTCAGGTCGCCATCCGACAGGAACGCGGTGTAGGCATCCTCGCCGCCGCCGACCTGCCGCACGACCAGATCGCCGTAAAGCGCGGCCCAGCCGACGCGCACCGGGTCGTCGCCCTCTGGCAGGTCGGCGCGCAGGTTGAGGGTAGAGGAGCGGGCCAGGTCGAAATTGCCGACCTCGGGGATCGAGGCGCCGACCAGTTCGGGCAGGATTCGGTCGCCATTGACCTCGATGATGATGCGCCGCTGCATGCGGGGCCAGAAACCCTCCAACTCCGCGCGCAGGGTCGCGGGATCGGTTGCGCGCAATTCGGCGTAGATTTGCTCGACCGGCGATTGGGTCGTGTCGGTGATCGCGGCCAGGTCCATCTCTGCGAGGATCGATTCCAGCGACAACTGGATACTCATGGTGATCTCGGTCTCGGTCACTTGCACATCAGCGATGCCCGGATCGATTTCGTGCGCGCGTACGCCCGGCGCGGCGAACAGGAAAAGCGCCGTTGACACGGCCAGCAACCGGGTCATCTTGTTGATCATCATATCAGGGAATCCCATGTCCTATCTCGTCCGATCATTCATTGCCTTAAATTTGGCCCTGTTGCCAGCCGTTCCCAGTGCCGCGCATGAATTCTGGATCGACCCGGTCGCGTATGAAATTTCCGCGGATGACCGGATTGAGGCGCATCTCCGCGTCGGATCCAACTATGACGGCACATCCATGGTCTACCTGCCGCGCAACTTTTCGCGCTTCGACGTGGCGCTTGGGGATGACCTGATCCCGGTCGAAGGCCGTATGGGCGCGCGCCCGGCCTTGCAGATGGATGCCCCGGGCGAGGGGTTGGCGGTGGTTCTGTATGAGGCCACCAACAACATCGTGAACTGGGATGAGTGGGATCGGTTTGCGGGCTTTTGCGAGCATAAGGATTTCACCGAGGTTCTGGATCGCCATGTAGCGCGTGGCTTGCCGGAAAGCGGGTTCACCGAGTCCTACACCCGGCATGCGAAAAGTCTTGTCGCCATCGGCGCAGGTGCCGGCGCGGATCGCGAGTTCGGCCTGCGCACCGAGTTCGTGGCGCTTGCCAATCCCTATGCCGACGATGTGTCGGGCGGCCTGCCCGTGCGCCTGCTGCTGGAGGGCGAGCCGCGCCGCGATGTGCAGGTCGAGCTTTGGGATCGCGCCCCGGATGGAGACATTTCGGTGGTGAAATACCGGACCGATCAGGCGGGCGAAGCGCTGTTGCCGGTGGCGCCGGGACACATCTACATGGCCGACTCCGTGGTGATGCTGGAGGTTGAACCGGAATCCGCCGGTGATCCGGTGTGGCATTCGCTCTGGGCGTCGCTGACCTTCGCGGTTCCTGCCGAATAAGCGCGCGTCTTGTGTTGCGCCGGCATTGCGGCTATGCCCGGTCGCGGACGCGAAGGAGGCCCCGAGAGATGGAAAATTTCACCAAGCTGACCGGCATCGCAGCCCCGCTGCCCCTGATCAATGTCGATACCGACATGCTCATCCCCAAGCAGTTCCTGAAGACGATCAAGCGGACCGGCCTCGGCGTGAACCTCTTTCACGAGATGCGCTATGACGACGATGGCAACGAGATCGCCGATTTCGTGCTGAACAAGCCTGCATATCGCAACGCGGAAATCCTTGTCGCCGGTGACAATTTCGGCTGCGGATCGTCGCGCGAACACGCGCCCTGGGCGCTGCTGGATTTCGGCATCCGCTGCGTCATCGCGCCCGGCTTTGCCGACATTTTCTACAACAACTGCTTCAAGAACGGCATCCTGCCGATCGCTCTGCCGCAGGAAGAGGTGGACAAGCTGATGGACGACGCCGAGCGCGGCGCCAACGCGACCATCAGCGTCGATCTCGAAACCCAGACGATCAGCGGCCCCGATGGCGGCGAGATCAAGTTCGAGGTCGATCCGTTCCGCAAGCATTGCCTGCTCAACGGGCTCGACGATATCGGCCTGACGCTGGAAAAGGCGGCTTCTATCGACAGCTTCGAAGCGAAAGCCGCGCAAGAGCGCCCTTGGGTCTGAATTTACCGCGACAACAAGATATGGCCCTGCGTCCCCGGACGTGGGGCTTTTTTGTGGCCACTGATGCAAACCGGAGACAGGTTTTTTCCCAAAATCGCCACAGTGATTCCGTAGCTCCCAACAGACACTTGCGGAATGAAGCGAATGTGGGCAAGATCATGGCAAATGAGGCAATCCGGTGGCAGCCGGATCTATACGTGGAACAAGAGCCGCACAAAAAAGGCTCGTCCAGGTAAAGGGTTATTGGCAGTGGTCGCACAGCTATCCAACGCTGTGGTGCGGGCGGTTCTGGTTATCGTCGTGATATGCACCCCATCCTTGCTGCTTCCGGCGGCATCGCCGGACTCGGCGCAGGTGGTCGTGCTTGTGGCCCTGTTCGCGGGGCTGTTCACCTTTTCGGAATATGCCTCGCGCTATCCCGGCCTGATCGAATTCCGCGATGCGCCGCCGTTCAATCGGGTGCGTGCGATCGGCATCTTCGCAACGCTCTTCCTTCTCAGCCTTGCGGCCGGGGCGCCGGACGGGCCGCAAACGCTGTCGTTGATCGTCAATGCCACCGGCCTCGTGCTCGCGCATGCGCTCGATTTCAGCTATAGCCCGATCTGGCTGTTGCAGGTTTTCCTGCCTGAAACCGCCAGCAACGGCGATCTGACCCTTCTGCGCGCGATGGGCGGGCTCAGCTTTCTGATCGGCCTTGTCACGATTGTGATCTTCGCGATCCTGATGCGGCTGAAAGGCTGGCCGAACCGCAACAGCAGCTTCAATGTCTGGGTCAACCTGCCCACCTTCGACCCTACGGCAGGTGGTGACGTTGTCGCCCGCTTGACGCGCGATGCCCGCGTTAACCTGATCTTAGGGTTTACCCTGCCATTCCTGATGCCGGTGCTGGCAAGCTACGGAATCGAGAACCTCGACGTCTCGATCGCCAGCTCGTCGCAACTCATGGTCTGGATGGTATCACTATGGAGCTTCCTGCCGGTCAGCCTGCTGATGCGCGGGATGGCGATGGGCCGAATTGCCCACATGATCACCGAGCGGCGCAAGCAGATCGTGCGCGATCTGGTCGAACAGGGCGCGCTTGCGTCGGCCTGACCCTGTGGCTTCTGATGGCGCTGCCGGGCACCGCTGACACGATCCGGCTGGCCACCTATCACACCGAATTGTCGCGCGCCGGGCCGGGGCTGCTGTTGCGCGATATCCTGCGCGGCGAGGATGAGCAGATTGCCGCCGTCATCGCGGTGATCGCGGCCAATGCTCCCGATATCGTGCTGTTGCAGGGGATCGACCATGACCTTGAGGGCCATGCGCTGGCCGCGTTCTCCGACCGGTTGCAGGCGGCTGGTGCGATCTACCCCTACCGGCTGGCGCTGCCGCCGAATGCCGGGGTGTCGACGGCGCACGATCTTGACGGCGACGGGCGGCGCGGGATGCCGCGCGACGCGCAAAGCTATGGCCGCTTCCGGGGCGAAGGCGGTATGGCGCTTCTGTCGCGCTATCCCATCGGCGCGGTGCGCGACCATTCCGGGTTTCTCTGGCGCGACCTTCCGGGCGGTCAGGCGCAAGGCGTGCTGTCGCCCGAGGCCCTGGCCGTGCAGCGACTGGCCAGCGGCGCCGCTTGGGATGTTGCGGTGGACGTGGGGGACGCGGTGCTGCGCCTTCTGACGATACACGCCGCGCCCCCGGTTTTCGACGGACCGGAAGACCGCAACGGGCGCCGCAACGAGGATGAACTGTGGTTCTGGTTGCGACAATTCGCCGGCTGGTCGCCGGACGGCGCGCCGCCGCCAGAGCCGCCGCTGGCCATCATCGGCGTGCTGAACGCCGACCCGGTCGACGGCGAGGCGCGGCGCGGCGCGCTGACGGCGGCACTGACCCACCCTTTGTTGCAGGACCCGAGGCCGCAAAGCCCCGGCGGCGCGGAAGACGGCGACGCCACCGACACCGTCGATTGGCGCGATCCCGACCCCGGCAACCTGCGCACCGATTACATCCTGCCCTCCGCCGATCTGGACGTGACCGGCGCGGGCGTCGTCTGGCCCGCCCGTGACGATCCAGACCGCGCCTTGCTTGGCGGATCAGACGGCATCGGGGCCTCACGCCACCGGTTGGTCTGGGTCGATCTGGTGCTGGAGGGCGCGGGGCAGCGCTGAAGCCAACGGCGTTTGCGGCCGCGCGGGCCAAGCCCTGGTGCCCGGCGCAGACCCCCGACGCTTCGTTCGTCGCCCGCAGGGGCGCTTAGTGACGTCGACAGGACCGCTCCGCCGATTCAGGCGATTGCCGTGTCCGCAGTGAACTCCTGCCTTCCAAAACATCGCAAACTGCTGTAAGGCCACGCTATCTGAGACGTGACGCTTTGACCCTGGCGCATGGAATGATGAAAGGGTCGGCGGCAATGGGGCCGCCATGTCAAACGGAGGACCCGGGATACGCCTGGGAGTGCCTTCAAACAGGATACGATGATGTTCAACATTACGACGAAAAGCATGCAGTGGGGCGAAGAAACGCTGACACTGGAAACGGGCAAGATTGCCCGCCAGGCAGATGGCTCGGTCATTGCCACGCTCGGCGAAACCTCGGTCATGGCCAACGTGACCTTCGCCAAGGAACCCAAGCCGGGACTGGATTTCTTCCCGCTGACGGTTCACTATCAGGAAAAATACTATGCTGCGGGCAAGGTGCCCGGCGGTTTCTTCAAACGCGAGGCGCGCCCGTCCGAGAAGGAAACGCTGACCGCCCGCCTGATCGACCGGCCGATCCGCCCGCTGTTCGTGCCCGGCTTCAAGAACGAAACTTTGGTCATGTGCACGGTGCTCAGCCACGATCTGGTCAATGACCCGGACGTGGTGGCGATGATTGCGGCTTCGGCGGCGCTGACGATCTCCGGTGCCCCCTTCCGCGGGCCGATCGCGGGCTGCCGCGTCGGTTACGAGGATGGTGAGTACATCCTGAACCCCACCGTTGACGACATGCAGGACCTGCGCAGCAAGCCCGAGCAACGGCTTGACCTCGTTGTCGCCGGTACGAAAAACGCCGTGATGATGGTTGAATCGGAAGCATACGAGCTGAGCGAGGAAGAAATGCTTGGCGCCGTCAATTTCGCGCATGAGCAGATCAAACCGGTTTGCGACCTGATCATCTCGCTTGCCGAGGATGCCGCGAAGGAGCCGTTCGACTTCCAGCCGCCGCAATATGACGACCTTTACGCTGCCGTGAAGGCCGCCGGGGAAGACAGCATGCGCGCCGCCTTCGCCATCCGTGACAAACAGGAACGCACCCACGCGATCACCGCTGCCAAGGACGCGATCAAGGCGGCCCTGACCGAGGAACAGCTTGAGGATGCCAACCTTGGCGCGGCGCTGAAAAAGCTGGAATCGAACGTGCTGCGCGGCGATGTCGTGAAGAACGGCAACCGGATCGACGGGCGGGCGCTGGATGAAATCCGGCCGATCGCCTGTGAAACCGGCCTTTTGTCGCGCACCCATGGATCGGCGCTGTTCACCCGTGGTGAAACGCAAGGCCTGATCGTGACGACGCTTGGCACCGGCGATGATGAGCAGTTCATCGACGCGCTGACCGGCAATTCGCGCTCCAACTTCCTGCTGCACTACAACTTCCCGCCCTATTCGGTCGGTGAAGCGGGCCGCGTCGGCCCTCCGGGACGGCGCGAGATCGGCCATGGCAAGCTCGCGTGGCGCGCGCTTCAGGCGGTTCTGCCGGCACCCACCGATTTCCCCTACACGATCCGCCTCGTGTCCGAGATCACCGAATCGAACGGCTCATCGTCGATGGCGACGGTCTGCGGCTCATCCCTGTCGATGATGGATGCAGGTGTTCCGCTGAAGGCGCCGGTAGCCGGTGTGGCCATGGGCCTCGTGCTGGAAGAGGACGGCAGCTACGGTATCCTGTCCGACATCCTTGGCGATGAGGATCACCTCGGAGACATGGACTTCAAGGTGGCCGGCACGGAAAACGGCATCACCTCGTTGCAGATGGACATCAAGGTCGCGGGTATCACGCCCGAGATCATGGGAAAGGCCCTGGCACAGGCGAAAACCGGCCGGTTGCACATCCTGGGCGAAATGGCCAAGGCGATGACGGCACCGGGCGAGTTCTCGATTCACGCGCCGCGCATCGAGACGATGCAGATCCCGACCGACAAGATCCGCGAAGTGATCGGGTCGGGCGGAAAGGTGATCCGCGAGATCGTCGAGGTGTCGGGCGCCAAGGTCGATATCAACGACGATGGCATCATCAAGATCGCCAGCCCGAACGCGGAGGCCATCCAGAAGGCCTACGACATGATCCATTCAATCGTGGCGGAGCCGGAAGAGGGCCATATCTACAAGGGCAAGGTCGTGAAGATCGTCGATTTCGGCGCCTTCGTGAACTTCTTCGGCAAGCGCGACGGGCTTGTGCATGTCAGCCAGATCGAGAACCGCCGCCTGAACCATCCGTCCGACGTGCTGAAGGAAGGTCAGGAAGTCTGGGTCAAGCTTCTGGGCTTCGATGATCGCGGCAAGGTGCGTCTGGCGATGAAGATGGTGGACCAGGAGACCGGGAAAGAGCTTCAGCCGGAAGACTGATCCGTTATCGCTTGAACGATCATGCAGCGCCCCGGTGTATCCCATCGGGGCGTTTCGCGTTGCTAGGCTGCAAGGCCCGTTTCGAATCGCGGCTGAGCGTGCTATCCGTTGTGGAATGAAAAGCCCCGCCCACAATATAAGCGATAAGCGTCCGGTGATCCGGCAGTTGGACGAAACGGTGGTCAACCGCATCGCCGCCGGCGAGGTGGTGGAGCGGCCTGCCTCCGCCGTCAAGGAGCTCGTTGAAAACGCGATAGATTCCGGAGCGACCCGCATCACGCTAGAGGTCGCCCATGGCGGAAAATCCCTGATCCGCGTCACCGACGATGGCTGCGGCATGGGTGCGGAGGATCTTCCGCTGGCCTTGGCGCGTCATGCGACATCCAAGATCGACGGCAAAGATCTTTTGAACATCAACAGCTTCGGCTTTCGAGGCGAGGCGCTGCCGTCGCTCGGTTCGGTCGGACGGCTTGTCATTACCAGCCGGGCAGAAAGCGCGCCCGAGGCCAACACCATCGCCGTATCCGGCGGTCGGCGCTCCGTCATTCGCCCCGCCGCCCTGTCCCGGGGCACCGTGGTGGAATTGCGCGACCTGTTCTTTGCCACGCCGGCGCGGCTGAAGTTCCTGCGCACGGATCGCGCCGAGATGCAGGCGATTTCCGACGTGGTCAAACGGCTGGCCATGGCGGAACCGGCCATCGGGTTCACCCTGCGCGACATGACCGACGGGCAGGCGCGCGTCATCTTTCGCGCCGACCCTGAGCAGGGCGATCTCTTCAGTGCCCTTGGCGCGCGGCTTGGGCAGGTGATGGGGCGCGATTTCATCGAGAATGCCTTGCCCATCGACGCCGAGCGCGAGGGCATCCGGCTGATCGGCTACGCCGCCCTGCCGACCTATTCGCGCGGCTCCGCGACGGCGCAATTTCTTTTCGTGAACGGACGCCCGGTCAAGGACAAGCTGCTGCATGGCGCCTTGCGCGGGGCCTATGCCGATTTTCTCGGGCGCGACCGGCATCCGGCCGTGGCGCTGTTCGTCGATTGCCCGCCGGAGCAGGTTGATGTGAATGTGCACCCGGCGAAATCCGAAGTTCGGTTTCGTGAACCGGGCGTGGTGCGCGGGCTGATCGTTTCAGCCCTGCGCCATGCCCTTGCCGCCGCCGGGCACCGGGCGTCTTCCACCGTGGCCGAGGCGACGCTTGGCGCGTTCCGTCCGGAACCGCCCGAGGGCAAGGCGCGCGTCTACCAGATGGACCGCCCGTCGCAGGGCAGCCTGCGCGCGGCCCGCGACTGGCAAGCCCCCGCGCAAGGGTTCAGCGAAGGACCGGCAGCGGATTTCGCCCCGGCCTCGGCCCGCGTCGAGCCGGTGAAGGCAGAGCAGGACGCGACGGACCGCCCGCTTGGCGCGGCGCGCGCGCAGGTGCACGAAAACTACATCATCGCCCAGACCGAGACGGGCATGGTCATTGTCGACCAGCACGCCGCGCATGAGCGGCTGGTCTATGAGAAACTCAAACGCCAGATGGCGGAAAGCGGCGTCGCTTCACAGGCTCTGCTGATCCCGGAAATCGTCACGCTCGGCGAGGCCGATGCCGGACGGTTACTGGAAATGGCGGAAGATCTCGCCCGGTTCGGGCTGATGCTGGACCCTTTCGGGCCGGGCACCGTGGCGGTGCAGGCAACGCCCGCGATCCTCGGCCCGGTGAACGCCGAGGCGATGCTGCGCGATATCCTTGATGAGCTTGACGACAGTGGCGAAAGCCTGACCGTGCAGGCGCGGATCGAGGCGATCCTGTCCCGCGTGGCCTGCCACGGGTCGATCCGATCGGGCCGCCGGATGACCGGCGACGAGATGAACGCCCTGTTGCGCGAGATGGAGGCGACACCGCATTCAGGCCAGTGCAACCATGGCCGGCCCACCTATGTGGAACTCAGGCTTTCAGATATCGAACGGCTCTTCGGCCGCACATGATCGAGCTTGGTGAGACACGGATCGACCTCTCTGATCCCCTCGTTCTGCTGGCGGCGGGGGGCCTCATCGCCTTGGTCCTGCTGCTGCGCGCGGTGGCCGCCGCCAACCGCACGACGCGGGCGGTGGAGCCGCTTGCGCACCAGATCGGCGCGCTCGGCAGCCGGGTCGAATCCCTGTCGGACGGGCAAAACCGGCTGGCGGGCGGCTTGACCCATGTCAGCGAGTTGCAATCGAAAACGCAGGCGCACATGCTGGAAACGATGGAGCGGCGGCTGGAAGAGGTGCAGCGCAGCATGGGCGAGACGCTGCACGGCACCTCGACCCGCACCGCACGCAGCCTTGGCGAATTGCAGCAGCGCCTGAACCAGATCGACAAGGCACAGGCCAAGATAGAAAAGCTCTCGGGCGATGTTCTGGGCCTTCAGGACATCTTGTCGAACAAGCAGACGCGCGGGGCGTTCGGGGAAATCCAGCTTAACGATATCGTGGTGAAGGCGCTGCCGCCGGACAGCTTCCGCTTTCAGGCGACGTTGTCGAACGGGCGCCGGGCCGATTGCCTGATCCACCTGCCGAACCCGCCGGGGCCGATCGTGATCGACAGCAAGTTTCCGCTGGAATCCTACGAGGCGCTGCGCCGGGCAAAAGCGCCGCGCGAGGTCGAGGAGGCAAGCCGGGCGCTGAAAACCGCGGTGCGCGGGCATATCAGGGCGATCTCGGAGCGCTACATCATCGAGGGAGAGACAGCCGACGGGGCGCTTTTGTTCCTGCCGTCGGAAGCGGTCTATGCCGAACTGCACGCCAATTACCCGGAGCTGGTGCGCGAGGGTTTTGCCGCGCGGGTCTGGATCGTGTCGCCCACCACCTGCATGGCGACGCTGAACACGATGCGCGCGGTGCTGAAGGACGCGCGGATGCGCGAACAGGCGGGCGCCATCCGAAAGCAACTGGCGATGCTGCACCGCGACGTGGAACTGGTGGTGGACCGGGTCGGCAAGCTGGGCAACCATTTCGGGCAGGCGCGCAAGGACCTCGACGACATCACCACGGCGGCAGAACGCGCCGGCAAGCGGGCCACCCGGCTGGACAGTTTCGATTTCGAGGAAGTGGCGGCCAAGGACGAGACCGAGGCCGTGCCGCTGCCAAGGGGTTAGGAAGCGAAAAATCTTCCCTGCACCGGTCGACCTCAGCGCGCGAAGGTCGCGTCCAGTATTTCGGCCAGCCCCGTCACATCGGCCTGCGTGAAGGCGTCGGGCCGGTCGCTGTCGAGGTCGAACACGGCGATGATCTTGCCGGCGGCGTCCCGGACCGGCAGCACCAGTTCCGACCGGGTCGAGGACGCGCAGGCGATATGGCCGGGGAAAGCCTCCACGTCGGGCACAAGCTGCACTGCGCCGCTTTGTGCTGCGACCCCGCAAACCCCTTTGCCGAACGGAATTTGCAGGCAGCCGTGCCCGCCCTGGTAGGGGCCGATCTTGAGCAGGCCGGGCGCCGTCACCCGGTAGAAGCCGACCCAGTCGAAGCGGTCATCGGCGTGGAAGACCTCACAGGTGACGGTGGCCATGAGGGCGACCGCGTCGGTCTCGGCTTCGGTGAGCGACGCGATGGTTCTTGCAAGGGTGGTATAGTCGAGGGGCATGGGGCCGTCCTGCTTTCGGGGGGTATCGTCGCCTTCGGCGCCGATCCGTGCGAGGGGCGCTGCCCCTCGCGCACCCCGAGGTGTTTTTGCCAGGATGCAAATTTCAGGGGCGTTCGATGGCAATCGCCGTGCCCTCTCCGCCACCGATACAGATCGTCGCAACGCCGCGTTTCAGCCCGCGTTTTTCAAGCGCGTTGAGCAGGGTCACGATGATCCGCGCGCCCGATGCGCCGATCGGGTGGCCGAGCGCGCAGGCGCCGCCGTTCACGTTCACCTTGTCATGCGGCAGGCCGAGCTTCTGCATGAAGGCCATGGGAACGACCGCGAAAGCCTC
>PFEX01000211.1:0-1302 GCA_002783145.1 Rhodobacteraceae bacterium CG17_big_fil_post_rev_8_21_14_2_50_65_11
AGAAAAACTCGAAGACCACCTACACTGCCGCCCTGGCCCTGACCGCGCTTTACCTGGAAGAGGCCCCGAACCGGCAGATGCTGCTGGTGGGACCGACCAAGAACATTTCGGAGCGCAGCTTCGATCAGGCCCAGGCGATGATCCGGCTCGACCCGATGTTGCTGGCGACCTTTCACATTCAGGACCACATCAAGCGGATCACCCGGCGCAAGACCGAAACCAGCCTTGATGTCAAAACCTTTGATACCAGCATCGTGACCGGCGAAATTCCGGTGCTGACGATCATCGAGGAGGTCCATGAGCTGGGCAGGCAGGCGAGTGCGGCAAAGGTGATGCAGCAGATCAGGGGCGGCGGCATCACCAAGACGCGGGGGCGGCTGATGATGATCACCACGCAAAGCGATGATGCCCCGGCGGGGATATGGCGCACCGAGCTCGACAAGGCGCGGGCGATCCGGGACGGCAAGGCCGGGCCGTCGCCGATCATGCTGCCGGTGCTTTACGAGTATCCGCCCGAGTTGCAGAAGGCCGAGGACTATTGGGAAGATCAGCGGCACTGGCGCGTGGTGCTGCCGAACTGGGGCCTGTCGATCGACCCCACGGCGCTGGCCGATGACTGGGTGAACAACGGCAAGATCACGCGGTCGGCCAAGCAGATCTGGGCGAGCCAGCATCTGAACATCGAAATCGGGGTCGGGCTGGCGGCAGGGTGGCTGGGGGCACGCTACTGGGACGCGGCCAGCGATCCGAGCCTGACACTGGAGACGCTGATCGCGCGCTGCGATGTGGCCTGCATCGGGGTCGATGGTGGCGGGCTGGATGATCTGTTCGCGCTCGCGGTGGTGGGGGTCGAGCGCGGCACCGGCACCTGGCTGACCTGGGGCAAGGCCTGGGTGCACCGCGATGTGCTGGAAGACCGCAAGGAGATTGCGCCGCGGCTGCTGCAATTCGCCGAGGCTGGCGAGCTGGAGATCATCGATGAGGTCGGGCAGGATTCGGACGGGGTGGCCGAGATTGCCGCCAGGCTGATCGCGGCGAACCTGTTGCCGGAAGAGGATGCGATCGGCACCGATGTGACCAATCTGGCGGCGATCCGGGCGGCGCTTAAGGCGGTCGGGGTGACCTTTGAGCAGTTGGTGGTGATCCCGCAGGACTACCGGCTGGCGGATGCGATCTGGGGCACCGAACGGGCGCTGAAGGAAAAGCGCCTGCGCCATGCCGGACAGGGGCTGACGGCATGGGCAGTGGGCAATGCCAAGCCGGAAACCCGCGGCTCGGCGATCCGGATCACCAAGGAAGTGG
>PFEX01000211.1:1318-1553 GCA_002783145.1 Rhodobacteraceae bacterium CG17_big_fil_post_rev_8_21_14_2_50_65_11
CGATCCGGTGATGGCCTTGATGGATGCGGTAAAACTGATCATGCGCGAGCCGGTCGCGGCGGGCTCGGGGTCTTATCTCGAGGCCGATGACGAGGAGCTGCTGGTGCTATGATCTTTGGTTGGGGCAAAAAGGCGGCGCTGCCTGCCGAGCGCAAGAGCGCCGAATTGAGCCTGGCCGGGGTGCTGGGCTGGCTCGGGTGGGGCACCTCGGCGGGTATCTCGGTCAACGACGCCT
>PFEX01000211.1:1578-5532 GCA_002783145.1 Rhodobacteraceae bacterium CG17_big_fil_post_rev_8_21_14_2_50_65_11
CTGTGCGGTGCGCACCATTGCCGAAGGCATGGCGCAGATGCCGGGGGTGGTGAAGGCGCGCAGCTTTACGCCGGGTGGGCTGCCCCGCCTGAAGCCGCTGCATGACCATTGGGCGACAAAGTTGCTGACCGAGAGCCCGAACGGGTTTCAGACGGCGCACGAGTTTGTCGAGGGGATGATCTTCAACGCCGCCCTTGGGGCGGGCGGGCTGGCGATCAAGAACGAGATCGACGGCGTGGTTGTGGAGCTGCTGCCGGTGCCGTCGAGTGCCTGGACGGTGCGGCAGATGCCGGACTATGCGTTGCAGTTCCGGGTCGATTATGCCGACAAGACACATGGTTATTTCAGCCGCGATCAGGTCTTGCTGGTGCGCGGCCCATCGCTCGACGGGTTCTCGGGTCTGCCCGCGGTGCGGCTGGCGCGCGAGGCGATCGGGCTAAGCGTGGCGCTGGAGCGCCAGCAGGCCAAGCTGGCCGGCAATGGCGGCAAGCCGTCGGGCATTCTGTCGTTCAAGAAGGCGCTGGGGCCGGAAGCAAAGGAAAAGCTGCGGGCGACGTGGCAATCCAAGTTCGGGGTCAATGGTGAGGGCGGGATCGCGGTGTTGGACACCGATGCCACGTTCGGCCCGATCACGATGAATTCTGTCGATGCCGAATTTCTGGAGACCCGGCGGATGCAGATCGAGGAAATCGGCCGGGCGTTCCGGGTGCAGCCGATCATGATGATGCAGACGGACAAGACGCCGTTCGGAACCGCCGAGCAAATGTTCCGGATGCATGTCGTGCACACGCTGGGGCCGTGGATCAGGCGGTGGGAAGATGCGATCCGGCGCGACATTCTGGGCTTCAAGGCCACGCCGCAACTGATCTGGGACATGGATGAGGCCGAGCTGCTGCGCGGCGACTGGGAAGTACAGGGCAGCTATTTCGCGACCGCCCTTGGGGCTGGGGGGCAACCGGCGTGGATGACGCAGGACGAGGTGCGGGTGGGGGTGGGCCTGAACCCGATGGAGACCGAGGAAAGCCAGAAGCTTAACCCCGGCTCGATGGGGCAGATGGCCGGGGCGGCACCTGGCAAAGCTGCCAGCAAGGCGGTGGCGTTGCCCGCGCCGCAAACACTGCTGGATCATGTCACCAAGGCAATGGAAGGGGAGGCACCCGATGCCGTTTGATCTAAGTTGGAAGTTCGCGCCGCTGACCCTGACGGTGGACCCGGCGTCCATTCTGCGGGGTGAAATCGCAGGCTATGGCGCGATCTTCGGCACTGCCGATCTGGAGGGCGATGTGATCGTCAAGGGGGCGTTCGACGCGACCCTGGCGAGCCGCCCGGCACCGGTGGCGATGCTGAAACATCACGACCCGCAGCAGATCGTCGGGACCTGGTCGGAGATCAGGGCCGACAAGAGCGGCCTGCGGTGCAAAGGGCAATTGCTGACCACGACCGATTGCGGCGAAGTGGCGCTTGAGGAGGTCAAGGCCGGGGCTTTGAGCGGCCTGAGCATAGGCTACCGGACGGTCAAAGCCGAGGGCGGGCCGAATGGCACGCGGCGGTTGACCGAGGTCGAGCTGTGGGAGGTCTCGCTGGTGACATTCCCGATGCACGTCGGGGCGCGGATCGACAGCCTGAAGGCGGCTGGTCTGACGGAAAGAGATTTCGAACGGATGCTCATGCAGGACGCTGGGTTTTCCCGTTCGGTGGCCCGCGCCTTGATGGCTGGCGGGCTGAAGGCCGTTCAACGCGCCAAGCAGGACGCTGGTGGTGAGACGGAAGCACTGGTCCGGGCGCTGCGCGCGCGGGCTGCACTGTAACCGCAAATCCAAAAGGGGGCCATCATGGCACTGGATGACAAGGAAATGCTCGATCTGATCGAGAGGGGCAACAAGACCATCGAGTCGGTGAAAAGCCAGATCGACACGCTCAATGGTCAAGTGAAGGACGTGGTGCACGAAGAGCCGTTCCGGATGGCCGTCAAGGCCATCTCGGACCAGTTCGAGGCCGAGCGCACGGCGCGGGCCGATCGCGAGCTGGCGCTGGAGGAAAAGCTGCGCGCGGTTGAGGTCAAGGCCAACCGGCCCGGCCAAGGTGGCGGCGTCTCGGTGCAGGCCGACGAATACAAGACGGCGTTCATCGCCTGGATGCGCAACCCCAAGGACCGCGCCGCCGAGCAGAAGCTTTACGAGCTGGAAAAGAAGGCGACCGATGTGCGGACCTCGGTCGCCGGTTCGGGCGGCTATGCGCTGCCGGAACAGATCGCGACCGAGATCGCCAAAACCGAGCGCCTGTCTTCGGCGATCCGGCAGCATGCGCGGGTGGTGCAGGTCGGCAGCAGCGACTACAAGGAGATCCTGGACCGCAACGGGTCGACCACCGCCTGGGTGGGGGAGGCCGGGGCCTATGCCCAGACCAACACCCCGGACCTGGTGGAATGCGCCCCCACCATGGGGTCGCTGATCGCCTATCCGCAGGCGACGGTGGAATCGCTCGACGATCTGTTCTTCAACGTCGAAGCCTGGCTGATCGGCAAGATCACCGAGGACTTTGCGGTGGGCGAGGCGACGGCGTTCGTGTCGGGCAACGGCACCAACAAACCGACAGGGTTTTTGACCGGAACCCCGGTGGTTACGGCGGATGCGACCCGCGCCTACGGGGTGCTGCAATACTTCGCCTCGGGCGCCGCCGCCACGCTGGGGCCGGCCCCGCTTGATCTGCTGAAGGCGGTGTTCTACGGCACCAAGTCGGGGTATCGGACCAATGCGATCTGGGGGATGAACTCCGCCACGATGGGGGTTCTGTCGCTCTTGAAGGACAGCACCGGCGTCGGCCTGTTGCAGCGCTCGGCGGCGCTGGGCGACCCGGACACCATCCTTGGTCGGCCGGTCGCGATCTTCGAGGACATGCCGGATATCGCGGCCAACGCCTTGCCGATTGCCTTTGGCGATTTCAGCCGGGGCTATCTGATCGTGGACCGGGTCGGCATCCGGGTGCTCCGCGACGAGATCACCGCGCCGGGCTATGTGAAGTGGGCCGCCTCGAAGCGGGTCGGTGGCAAGATCAAGGATTCGGACGCCATCAAGCTGGTGAAGTGCATCGTCTGACCCTGACGGGCAGAGGCCGACTTGGCCGGGCGGGTGATCGCCCGGCCTTTTGCGAAACCAAGGGAGACAAGAGATGGCGAAACTGGTCAGGAACCTGGTCGGGGTGGTGGCGGGTGAGGTCTATCCCAAGGTCATTCTGGCCGGGGCGGACTGCCCGCCTGAACTGGAAGCGGCGGCACGGGATGCCGGGGCGCTGGAAGTGACGCCTGCGCCCGCAGCCAAGCACGGGAAAGGCGGCTGAGATGGCCGCCCGGCTGATTGTCGCGCCGAGCGCAGAGGTTGCCACCCTGACCGAGGTCAAGGCGCTGATCCGGGTGACCGACCCCGACGAGGATGCGGTGGTGCAGGCGATGATTGATGCGGCGGTCGGAATGATGGACGGGCGCGGCGGGTTGCTGGGCCGGGCGATCATGCCACAGGTCTGGGCCGAGGATCTGGCTGTGCCGGGGCCGTGGGTGCTGGCCCTGCCGGATATCGAGGCCGCCAGTCTGACGGCGACGCTGGACGGGGTGGTGGTGGATGCCGGGGCCTTGAGCCTGGCGGCCAGCGAGGGCGGGCCAGTGCTGACGCTGACCGGCTTGTCGGGTGCGGTGCTGGCGGTGCAGTATTCCTGCGCCCTGCCCGCCGCCAAGTTGAAAACGGTGAAGGTGCTGATCAGCCTGATCGTCGATTACTGGTATGCGCTGCGCAGTGCCGGGCAGGAGGCCGGCGGGCTGCCGGGACCGGCGCTGGGGTTGATCGAGCAACTGCGCTGGCCGGGCGTCTGAGGGGGCTTGGGATGAAATCGGGACTGCTGACCTGCCGCCTGACGGTCCTGCGGGCCGGGGCTGCTGCCGATGACGGATTGCAGACCGTGCCG
>PFEX01000131.1 GCA_002783145.1 Rhodobacteraceae bacterium CG17_big_fil_post_rev_8_21_14_2_50_65_11
TGACGTAAGTTGCGTAGCTGATCTTGGAGGTCTCGCCGTCGCTGACGATATCGACCCCGGCCTCCTTCTGTTTGCGCACGGTTTCGGACACTGCCGCCGTCATGCAGGCGTCAAAGCCCGCCTGATCGTAGGGTGTGCCGTGTTCGCGGGCGAAAATGAAATCGACGACAGTCTGTGTCCGGGGGAGAGAGCCGACATGCGTGGTGAGAACGGTCATTCCTTGGGTCCTTCTGCTTGGGCCGCGGGAGCCGCCAGGGCGACCGGCCAGGTCTTCCATGTGGTTGCGAAATCGATCCTGACGCGAGCAGGCAGCCCGGTCTCGTCCAGCCAGACCCAGCCGCGGTGCGCGGTGTCAAGCATCGCCATGTCGCCGCGTTCGGGCGTCCGGTTCAGGATGACGTCCCAGGTGCCGGCGTGGGTATCGACCCGGGCAGGGGTGCCGTCGGGTTGCCCACCGTCGAAGCCCCCGATCGTGAAGGTCACGCGGGCGAAAAGCCCGTTCTTCCGTGTCACGTCGGGATTGCGCAGGTTGCGCCACAGTAACAGACCGGTAAGGGCGGTGACGGGTCCGGCATAGGCCAGACCCTGGATGTCCCCGTCCACAAGCGCATCGATCGTCACGATGACGCATAGGGCGGTCACGAAGAAAAGGATGATCCGCATGCGCCCCAATCACCCCTTCCAGCTGGGCCCGGCGGGATCGTCCGTGGCGATGACATGGTAAAGCGCCGCCTCACCGGTCATGGAGGGCATGGCGGCATGGGAAAGGTCCCGGGGCACCGACATGGTGTCGCCCGGCGCAAGTGTCGCCGAACCGCCGTCCCAATCCACGCGCCAATGCCCCTTGACCGGCATCAGGACGGACGGGCGGTCATGCGAATGCCTGCGGTCGGTCGCCGAGGCGCGGGTGATGAAATTTACCTCGAACCCCGGCTTGTCCTTCAATAGGCCGGTTTCCCCGATCACCTTGCACGGTTTGCGGTCCGCCAGCGCGACCATGTCCCAATAGCGCGCGACGTGATTGGGCAGCACCTCCGCCGTCGTGGGCTCTGGCCGTTTGGCCAGTTCCGCGTCGCTCATCAGCGGCATGGGGTTCACGCCCTCGGGCAGGTGCTGGCCTGTCTTGGTGTCGTAAAGCTTGCCGGTCTCGGCCAGCACCAGCCCGTGCGCGGCGGCCTCTTCGATCACCTGCGGCGCCCACATGACGCCGCCGCCGGCATCGTCGCCGCCCAGGATCGCCATGATCATCCCGTAATCTGTGCCGATATTCTCGAAGCCGCGAAAGAGTCCGGTGGGGATGTTGAAGATGTCACCGGGTTCCAGCGTGACCTCGCCCGCCGTGCCCCAACGCCCCCAGAAAAAGCGCCAGCGGCCGGAGAGGACGAAGAACACCTCCGCTGTGTTGTGGTCGTGCAGGGAGTTGCGCACGCGCGGGGGCTGGCCCGCCGCGCCGACGTTGAAGCCGTGCGGGATGGTGATGTGAACGTGCTGGTCGGGCGATTCAGACACGCCGCCGCCGATGATGGTGAAGTTTTCCTTCTGGTCGCTGCCCGGCGTGTGGGCGTCGATGAAGGCGGTCTTGCAGGGCTGCAACGCGCCGTAACGAACGATGCGGGCTTCCATGTCTTGCGGGGTCATCTTTGTCTTCCTTTCGTGAACCTGTGGGATGGCTGGGGGCGGATCACACCGCCCCCGGTGGCCGCAGGTTCAACCGCCGGGCCCGGCGGCTGGCGAGGAAGCCGTGACGGCGCCGCAGCGCCTCGGTGTCGTGGAGCGGGCCTGTTCTGGCGCCTTTGCGCGGCGTCAAGGGCGTCGCCCGCCGCGCATCGCCGCACCGCCCCCCGACGCTGCGCGGCTTGATCCTCAGGGATGCGAGATCGCGTCCATTGTCGCGCAGGCCGCGCATTCAGACCTCTCCCGTGTGCAGCAGGATCTGTTTCCAGATCGCGGTTTCATCGAACAGCGTGTATTCGCGGCGCAGGCCCCATGGCCCGAACTCCGCGTGGCTGATCCCCATCACGTGCACCCGCGCACCGGTGGGCGCGCCAAGGCAGCCCCAGCCGTCATGCGCCCCGTCGAGCGACCAGCGCACCGCCGCGCGCGGCGGCATCAAAGGGTCGTCGCGGCCGATGACATGGTGGATCTCGAAAGCCGCCGAGGGCAGCGCGGCGCGCAGGCCAAGCCAGAACTGATCCACGCCGCCATGGCTGAGCACCGTAACACCGCCGGGATATTCGCCGATCACCGCCCGGTCATAAACCGAGGGGATCACCGCGAAATCGGCAGTCATCATCCGGGTCAGGACATCGGCGTAGCGCGCGCCCCATTCGTTGTCGTTGCCGCGGCCCGTATAGGGCCCGGCCACGTCGTTTTCCGGCAAGTAGGGCTGCGCGCAGACCTCCGGCCCGCCCTCGCGCGCGATCAGGTCGCGGGCATAATCCTTCGGCGCCCACCCCAGTTGGCGCACAATGGCGCCCTGGTCGCGGACCAGCCATTCATCGGTGATCCGATTCTCGCGCGCGTAGCAATCGGCGATGATCCGGTAGCGCAGTTTCGTGCCGGTCGCCGGCCCGTAGACGCCCGCGTTGGCGTGCGTTGCGGTCGAATGCAGCCGGTGCGAGCTGAGGAAACCGTCATCGTTGCCCGCGCACCAGATCACGTCCTCGCCCAGCAGCGTCCGGTCCGGGAACTCTGCCAGCGTGGCCATGGTGGCAGCGACCACGTTCTTGTTGCCGATGAGGATGGAACCGGGCGAGCGCACCGGCATGTCCGGCCCATAATAGCGGTCGAGCGTGGCGATGCCGCGATCTTCCCAGATCTCCTTCGTGATACCGATGATGTAATCGGGGAAATCCTTCCACTTCGGGTCAAAGCCCTTCATGTCGTCCATCCTTCGGGTATGCGGGCCGAGCCCCGCACGATCAGCGGGCCGTCGATGGCCACGCGGCGCGCGGGGGCGTCGGGGTTTGAGATGCGTTCCAGCATCGTGTGCACGGTGGCCTCCACCATCCGGTTGGCCGGCTGGCGCACGGTGGTCAGGTCATAACTGGGCCAGGCCGCGATGGTCACATCGTCGTAGCCCACGACCGAGACATCGCCGGGCACGCGCAGACCAAGCTCATAACGCAGTACGTCCATTACCGCGAAGGCCATGTGATCGTTTGCAACGAAAACCGCATCGGGGCGGTCGTCGGTGTCGAAGAGCGCGCGCGCGGCGGCCTTGGCCTGATCGGCATGGAAATTGCCCACTGCGCGGGAATGCAGCGCCAGCCCGGCCTCAGCCAACCCTTGCCGGAAACCCGCCTCGCGGTCGCGTTGGGTAGACGCCCCCTCCCACCCCGCGATGTGCGCGATCCGGCGATGCCCGCCACCGGCGAGGAAATCGGCCAGCTTACGCCCGCCGGAAAGATTGTCAGAGGCGACGCCGGACAGGCTCTCGTCATCCTGAAGCCGGTTGAACAGGACCACCGGCACACCCGCCGCCTCGCAGCGATGGGTCAGGTCCGAGGACATGGCGACAGAGCCAAGGATGATCCCCTCGACCTGGTAATCGAGGATCTCGCCCAGCACGGCGTCGATATTGCCCGCGGTCTGCGAGGCCATGAAGATCAGCACGTGATAGCCCTGTTCCTGCAACGCCTTGGACAGCTTTTCCAGCACTTCGGGGTAGAAATGGTTTTCGAGATAGGCCACCACCAGTCCGATGATCCGGCTGCGCCCGGTGATCATCGCGCGCGCCAGAACGTTGGGCCGGTAGCCAAGGTCGAGCGCGGCCTTGCGCACCTTTTCCGCCGTCTTGGGCGCGACCGAGGCACCGGGCGTGAAAACCCGCGACACCGCGCTTTGCGACACGCCGGCGCGCTTTGCCACCTGCAGGGATGTGACCTTGCGTTCCATCACTCTGCCGTCCAGCCGCCATCGACCATCAGCGCCGTACCGGTGATCAGCGCCGCCGCGTCGGAGGCAAGCAACGTCACCGCGCCCATGATATCCTCCACCTCGCCGGGGCGGCCGAGCTTGATCTTGTCGCGGATCCACGCCGCCCGGTCGGGATCGTCGAAGGTGGGCCGCGTGAGGTCGGTCAGGATGAAGGTGGGGCAGATCGTGTTGACGCGGATGCGCATGGGGCCCCACTCGATCGCCATCGCCTTGGTGAAGCCTTCCACCGCGTGCTTGGTCGCGCAGTAGACCGCCCGGTCGATGCCGCCGACATGCGCCATCTGACTGGAAATGTTGATCAGCGAGCCGGGCTTGCCCGCCGCCGCCAGCCCCTTCGCCACCGCGCGGGTCAGGAAATAGGCACCCTTGATGTTGAGGTCGGCCACCGCGTCGTAATCGGCCTCGACCGTTTCCAGCGCCGGGCCATGCCGCGCCAGCCCGGCGGAATTCACCAGCACGTCGAACGGCCCGTGTTCTTCTACAAGATGCCCGGTCGTCGCCACGTCCGAGACGTCCATCGCCAGCGCCTCGGCGCTCATGCCCGTGGCGCGCATCTCGGCCACCAGCTCTGCCAGCTTCTCGGCGCGGCGCGCGGCCACCACCACGTGCGCGCCCGCCTCGCCCAGCGCCGCCGCGCAGGCAAGCCCGATGCCCGATGACGCACCCGCCACCAACGCGCGTTTGCCGTCGAGGCGAAAGGACGGCGTTCGCGGCAAGGTCATGCCAGTGCCCTCCCGGTTTCGGCATCGAAGCCCGCCCGCGCCTTGTTGAACTCGCGCATCCGCGCAAGGGCGTCGACCCCGATCTGGTCATACATGTGCAAAAGGTCCACCAGCACCCAGTTCTCCCGTATCCTGTCATTCTCCACGCGCCAGAAATCGAGCGAGCGCATGGTGATCCTTTGCCCGGTCGGCGCGATGCCGAGCCAGCCGGGATGGCTGATCGTCTGCACCATGTTGGGCCAGCCGGTGACGGCAGCATAATCGCCATCGCCAAAGACGTGACTGGTGATCTCGCCCGGGTACTGCCCGCGGTCGGGCATGCCCGCAAGAAACGGGATCTGATGCCAGTCGCGGAACCCCGCGATGCCGCGCCCGATGCCGATGCCGGCGGGGCCATACCACGTCATCCGCTCGTGCCAGAAGCGGGGCATCTCCATCACCTCCGGCCCGCCCTCGGCCGGGTGGCGCTTCATGTGGTCGAGCATCTCGACGATATGCTGGCAGGTCGCGGCGCCCTTTTCGGCGTCGTAGGGTCCGGGCACGAGACCGTCCTGCGTCGCCGGTCCGGGCACCAGCCCCTCGCGGCCGAGCGACGGCACCAGCGGCCACGCGCCGGCCTGCATCATGACCTCGGGGATATCCCAGATCGACTGGACCTCCACCACCTCGCCGCCCTCGACGCGATAGAATTCGTGGAACCGCATGGTGACGAAATGCCCGGTCGGCGGAATGTCGAGCCACGGGTGCTTGAACGTGCCAACATAGGTGCCGCCGCAGCCGACCCAGTCATTGCCGTGCGCGTCGGGGCCGGCCATGACGATCCAGTCGCGCCGTTCAAGGTCCGGCCACGCCGCCAGAAGCGGCGCATAGGCCGCATCAAAGAACGCCTCCGGCCCGGCGAGG
>PFEX01000134.1 GCA_002783145.1 Rhodobacteraceae bacterium CG17_big_fil_post_rev_8_21_14_2_50_65_11
TCCATCACTTCCAGCCCGTTGATCAGCGCGATCCGCCGGTGCCCGAGATCCAGCAGCAACTGCGTCGCGCGCCCGAACGCACGGCGGTTGTTCACATCGACCCAGGAATAGGCGCTTTCCTCTTCCGAGGCGCGGCCGTGCACGACGAAGGGCAGGTTCAATTCGTGCAAAAGCCTGATCCGGTGTTCATCGGCGCGCGGCCCGTGGATCACGATGCCGTCGACCGATTGCCTGCTGGCCAGCGTGCGGTAGGTGCTCGCTTCGGCGTCATCGGGCACCAGCGACAGGGTCATGTCATAGCCCGCGCGGGCATAGGCTTCGCCGGCGCCGGCGATGAAATCGGAAAAGATCGGGTTCATCATCTCGTGCCTTGTGGATACCGGGATCACATGGCCGATCATCTGCGAGCGTCCCATCGCCAGCCCGCGGGCGCGTGTGTTGGGACGGTAGTCGTGCTGGCGCGCAGCGGCCTCGACCCGCGTGCGGGTGCTTTCGGCCACCTCCGGGTAGCCGTTCAGCGCCCGGCTGACGGTGGTCGGCGACAGGCCCAGCGTTTGCGCCAGTTGTTTGAGGTTCATCGGCAAGGTTGCACCCAAAGCGCTTTCAAATCCGGTGTAGTATCTTGTGAATTTGCGCCAAGTCAAAGCCTGTTTCGGGCGGGCCCGCCGTCGCAACGGGTTGCGCTGCGCATAATTTGGGCGAACTTGACATGACGCATTGACACAAAGACGGGAATCAAGGAAGCCTTGACGAGTGCCAAAGCGCTTTGAAAAGCAGCAAGAAGCTTTGCATTCAATGGGCCCCGGGCCCGATATGGGAGGAAACCATGAAAACCACATTGTTCGCCAGCGCCGCCGCGTTGGCCCTGAGCGCCGGCATGGCACCGGCGCAGGACCTGATCTTCGCGCCCGGCGATGGCGCGTTCAACTGGGACAGCTTCAACGCCTACGCCGACGCCGCGCCGGACCTGAGCGGCCAGACCGTCACCGTTTCCGGCCCGTGGCTGTCGCCCGAAGCCGACCGTTTCGACAACCTGCTGGCCTATTTCGAGCAAGCCACCGGTGCCAACGCGACCTATACCGGGTCGGACAGCTTCGAGCAGCAGATCGTGATCGACGCCGAGGCGGGGTCTTCCCCCAATATCGCGGTGTTCCCGCAGCCGGGCCTTGCCGCAGTCATGGCACGCGGCGGCCTGCTGACGCCGCTGGGCGACGACATGGCGTCGTGGGTCGAGCAAAACTATGCCGCCGGGTCGTCCTGGGTCGATCTTGGCACCTATGCGAATGCCGAGGGGCAAGACGAATTCTACGGCTTCTTCTTCAACGTGAACCTGAAATCGCTGGTCTGGTACGTGCCCGAGAATTTCGAGGATGCGGGCTACGAGGTGCCGCAAACGATGGAAGAGCTGATCGCGCTATCCGACCAGATCGTGGCCGAGGGTGAAGCGCCGTGGTGCATCGGTCTGGGGTCCGGGGCGGCCACCGGCTGGCCGGCCACCGACTGGGTCGAGGATATCCTGCTGCGCACGCAACCGCCCGAGGTTTATGACGGCTGGGTCACCAACGAGATCCCGTTCAACGATCCGCGCATCGTCGGCGCCATCGAAACCTTCGGCCAGTTCGCGCGCAACGAGGGTTACGTGATGGGCGGCGCGGGCACTGTTGCGACCACCGATTTCCGCGACAGCCCCTCCGGTCTCTTCGCATCGCCGCCGGGCTGCTACATGCACCGGCAGGCTTCGTTCATCCCGGCGTTCTTCCCCGATGGGACCGTGGTCGGCGAAGACGCCGATTTCTTCTACTTCCCGTCCTATGAAAGCGAAGAGCTCGGCAACCCTGTTCTGGGCGGCGGCACGCTGATGGGCGTGACCGATCCTTCGGAGGCCACGACGGCGTTCATGGAATTCCTGCAAACCCCCTTCGCGCATGAGATCATGATGGCGCAGGGCGGCTTCCTGACGCCGCATTCGGGTGTGAACCTCGATGCCTACGCCACCGCGACCGAGGCGGGGCAGGGCGAGATCCTGCTTGGCGCGACGACCTTCCGCTTCGACGGTTCCGATCTGATGCCGGGCGCGATCGGCGCCGGCAGCTTCTGGACCGGCATGGTCGATTATGTCGGCGGTGCCGATGCGCAGGCCGTGGCCGACAGGATCCAGCAAAGCTGGGACGCGTTGAACTGATCCCGCAAGCGATGGCGTGACGGATAAAGGGGATCCGGCCCAGCGGCCGGATTCCACCACCGCGGCGCAGGAGGGCGCCTGCCGGTTCATTCAGCAAAAGAGGGGAGGGACGCATGAATCCTGCATTGCAAGGGTTAGTGACGATCATCGTCGGCGTCGGCGGTTGTGTCGCGTATTTCTACTTTTCCAACCAGATCCTCGATAAGGTTCTCTTCCCGCCGCGCGGGCCGAACGCGGGGCGCAACATCAACCGGGCCGAGGCGATCCGGCCTTGGCTGTTCCTCTTTCCGGCGATGGCGGCGCTTGGCCTCTACCTCGCCTATCCGGTGTTCGAGACGATCCGCCTCTCGGTCACCGACCGGGACCTTGGCGGGGCGTTCGTGGGCGGTGCCAACTACGCGCAGATGTTCCAGGAGGACAAGTTCTGGGAAGCGGTGCGCAACAACCTGCTGTGGCTACTGGTCGTGCCGGCGATGGCGACCGCGTTCGGTCTGCTGGCCGCGCAGCTGACCGACCGGATCGGCTGGGGCAATATCGCCAAATCGCTGATCTTCATGCCGATGGCGATTTCCTTCGTCGGGGCGGCCGTGATCTTCAAGCTGATCTACGATGCGCGCCCCGAGGACGTGGCCCAGATCGGGGTGCTCAACGCGATCTACCTTCAGCTTGGTGGCGACAGTCCGATTACATGGCTGACGGTGCCGTTCTGGAACAACTTCTTCCTGATGATCGTGCTGATCTGGATCCAGACCGGGTTTGCCATGGTGATCCTGTCGGCGGCGCTGCGTGGCATCCCCGAGGAAACGGTGGAGGCGGCGATTGTCGATGGCGCCAACCCGTTCCAGATCTTCTTCAAGATCAAGGTGCCGCAGATCGCGGGCACCATCGTGGTGGTCTGGACCACGATCACCATCGTCGTGCTCAAGGTGTTCGACATCGTCTTTGCCATGACCAACGGCCAGTGGGAAACGCAGGTTCTGGCCAACTACATGTATGACAAGCTGTTCCGGTCCAACGACTGGGGCGTCGGGTCCGCCAGTGCCATGATCATCATGCTGATGGTGACGCCGATCCTTGTCTGGAACGTCTACAACGCCCGCAAGGAGATGCGCTGATGGACAATATCGCTGGCAAGAAATCCTCTCTCACATGGGTGTTGCACCTGTCGGTGCTGGCGCTCGTGCTGCTCTGGATATTCCCGACCGTCGGGCTTCTGGTGTCGTCCTTCCGCACCACCGACCAGATCCGGTCCTCGGGCTGGTGGGCGGCGCTGTTTCCCGCCGTGCAGAACGAGACCCTGCGCTCGGCCGATCCCGACGAGAGCCGGGTGCTGCGCGACGATGGGCTCTACATGGTGTCGGGCAACCTCTACGTCGTGGATGGGGCTGTTGACACGCCCGAGGACGTGGTCGCGGAAATCTCGGTCTGGGGCACCTCGTCGCGCAATATCGACGCTTACGTGCCCGGCGACACTGCCGATCTGGGCGATGGCGAAACCATGACCGTCGAGGCCAACGGCGACTACGTCTGGATCGGCAATGACGCGCAGATTTCGGGCCGCGGGCAGCGCGTCTTCGTGACCGCCGAAAGCCCGCCGGAATTCACCTTGCAAAACTACCGCAACGTGCTGTTCGATCCCGACAACCGCGAGGGGATGACGCGCGCCTTCTTCAACACCCTGACGGTGACCATTCCGGCGACGATCATCCCGATCCTGATTGCGGCGTTCGCGGCCTATGCGCTTGCGTGGATGGAGTTTCCGGGCCGGGCGCTTCTGATCGCGGCGATCGTGGCGCTTCTGGTGGTGCCGCTGCAACTGGCGCTGATCCCGCTTCTGTCGCTTCACAATTCAATCGGCATCGGCAAGGGCTACCTCGGCGTGTGGCTGGCGCATACCGGCTTCGGCCTGCCGCTCGCCATCTATCTCTTGCGCAACTACATGGTCGCGCTGCCACGCGACATCATCGAATGCGCCAAGGTGGACGGGGCGACGGATTTCCAGATCTTCACCAAGATCATCCTGCCGCTGAGCTTTCCGGCCCTGGCCAGCTTCGCCATCTTCCAGTTCCTGTGGACGTGGAACGACCTGTTGGTTGCAATGGTGTTCCTGATCGACAGTTCCGGCGAGACCACGGTGATGACCCGCCAGATCGTGGAGCTTCTGGGCACCCGCGGCGGCGACTGGGAGATCCTTGCGACCTCGGCCTTCGTGTCGATCGCGGTGCCGCTTGTCGTCTTCTTCACAATGCAACGCTACCTCGTGCGCGGTCTTCTGGCCGGCTCGGTCAAGTAAGGGGCAACAGACCCATGAACCTCATGCAAGACATGGCCCCGAAACAGGTGACGGTGCCGGATCAGGACTGGTGGCGCGGGGCGGTGATCTACCAGATCTACCCGCGCAGCTTCCAGGACAGCAACGGCGACGGCATCGGCGACCTTTCGGGGATCATTCACCGGCTGGATCATGTCGCGCGGCTTGGCGTCGACGCGGTCTGGATTTCGCCCTTCTTCCGCTCGCCGATGCTGGATTTCGGCTATGACGTGTCCGATTACCGCGATGTCGATCCGATGTTCGGTAGCCTCGGGGATTTCGACGCGCTGATCGCGCGGGCGCACGAGCTGGAACTGAAGGTGCTGATCGACCTCGTGCTCAGCCACACCTCGGACCAGCACGCCTGGTTTCAGGAAAGCCGGCAGAGCCGGGAGAATGCCCGCGCCGACTGGTATGTGTGGGCCGATGCAAAGCCCGACGGCACGCCGCCCAACAACTGGCTGTCGATCTTCGGCGGATCGGCCTGGGAATGGGACGGCGAGCGGATGCAGTATTACCTGCACAATTTCCTGACCCAGCAGCCCGACCTGAACCTGCACAACCCGGACGTGCAGGATGGGCTTCTGGACGTGGTGCGCTTCTGGCTGGAACGCGGTGTCGATGGCTTCCGCCTCGATACGATCAACTTCTACTTCCACGACAAGGATTTGCGCGACAACCCGGCGCTGCCGCCCGAGGCGCGCAACGCCACCATCGCGCCCGAGGTGAACCCCTATAACTGGCAAGATCACATCCATGACAAGAACCAGCCCGAGAACCTCGATTTTCTGAAGCGGTTCCGTGCGGTGCTGGACGAGTTTCCGGCTGTCACGGCGGTGGGTGAGGTCGGCGACGCGCAATACGGGCTGGAGATCCAGGCGCAATACACCTACGGCGGCGACAAGGTTCACATGTGCTACTCGTTCGAGTTCCTG
>PFEX01000169.1:0-5545 GCA_002783145.1 Rhodobacteraceae bacterium CG17_big_fil_post_rev_8_21_14_2_50_65_11
TCCCGATCGACGAGACGATCCCAAGGCCAGTGACAACTACTCGGCGCATGTGGCCTCCTTTTCACAAGTCGGGCCTTTGTAGGACAGGGACGGGAAGCAGGGCAAGGGCAGAGCACCGGATTCGGCGGCCACCCCGGCGGCGCGGTCCGTCAGAGCCGCATCCGGGGCACATCGTTGGGGTCGAGTTTCAGGTCGATCAGCACCGGGCCGGTGCGAGCCTCGAGCGCCGTGATCGCGGTTTCGAGCTCCTCGGCGGAGGCCACCGCGATCCCGGTGCCGCCCAGCGCTGTCGCCACCGCCGCGAAAGAGGGCCAGTCAAAGGTCGACAGGCTTGGGTCCATCTTGCGATCACGGAACTGGATATGCTCCGCCCCGTAGGCGGAATCGTTGGCGATGATCACGATCAGGTCGAGCCCGAGGCGCACGGCGGTGTTGAATTCGTTGATCCCGCCCATCATGAAGCCACCATCGCCGGAGAACAGCACAACCGGCCGTCCCGGCGCCGCTGCGCCGGCGCCGATCGCCTGTTGCAGGCCCTGCCCGATGGCTCCGAAATTTGCGGTTACGACGTTGCTGCGCGGGTCGGGAACGGAGATGCGGCACCAGACCTCGGTCATGAAACGCCCGCCATCGGTGACAAGGATGCGGTCCTTCGGCAGCGCCTCTTCCAGCCGTTCGAGCGCGTGAACATAGTTGACGAAGCCGTCGCCGGACGTGGTCTTGCCAACCGGATGGGCGGTCAGGGTCTCGGTATCGAGGTCACGGGTAAAGCCGCTTGAGGGCACCTCCGCCTCGTTCAGCCACCAGGTGATCGTTTCCGCCGTCAGCCCGGCATCCGCAACAAGCGCAGCATCGGGATGCAGGCTGTTGCCGATGGCGGTCGGTTCGACATCGACCTGAATGATGCGCTTGCCCTTCAGCAGCTTGCCCCGGTCGGTGGTGAAGCTGTGCAGCCCGGTGCCGAAGGCGACAATGCAATCGGCGCGCGCGATCAGGTCATAGGCGGCGGGGGTGGAGAGGGTGCCGAAGATATCCATGTCGTAGGGGTGGCCGGTGAACAGCCCCTTGGCCTTGAGCGTGGTGGCTAGCGGCGCCTCCAGCCGGTCGGCCAGCTTGATCAGGCTGTCGCGCGCCCCGATGGCACCGCCCCCGGCCAGAATGATCGGCGCCCGCGCCGAGGCGATCATGCCGATGGCCTCGTCGAGGATTCCGCCCTCGGCCACACCGCCCGGCGCCGTGAACACGTCGAGCACGTTGCGGCTGTGCGTCACCGTCTGCCACATGAATTCCACCGGCATGTTGAGTACGATGGGCCGGCGTTCCACCTGCGCGCGATAGACGGCGCGGGCCACGTCCACGGCGGCGGTTTCGGGGGTGCGCAGCTGTTCGAACCCGGCCCCGGTGGCCTTGACCAGCTCGCGCTGGTCGATGCCTTGCAGGTGGCCGGGATTGTCGACCGGCGTGTCGCCGGCCAGCAGCACGATCGCCGCCTGCCCGCGCACGCCCTCGGTCAGCGCGGTGGTGGTGTTGGTCAGGCCGGGGCCGTGGGTGACGGTCGCCACCCCGACCCGGCCAGTGACCTGGTGATAGGCCAGCGCCATCAGAACGCCGCTGCCCTCATGCGCGGCCGGCACGAACTGCCCGCCGCAATCGCGCACGAAACTGTCGACCATGAACAGGTTGGCGTCGCCGATCAGGCCGAACATGGTGTCGATGCCGTGATCCTCGACGGCGCGGGCGATGGATTGGTGAACGTATGTCTTTGCCATGCGGCGGCTCCTGTCGCTGTTGCCGCGGTTATACTATGGAAAGACAGCGTGTTTTCCGCATTCTCGCGCGGCTCAGGGACATTCGGCGCGCGACTCGCGCGGCATTCGGAAATATCGTGCGGACCTGACGCATTGTGCGCGGGCAGCGATCAGCTTTCGCTGAGCGCCACCTTCATGTCCTTGACCTGGTAGATCACCTCACCGTCGGCCTCGACGATCCCGTCGGCAACACCCATCGTCAGGCGGCGGGTTTGCAGCGCCTTGGTGAAGTCGATCCTGTAAGTCAGCCGCTTGCGGTCGGGGCGCACCATGCCGGTCAGCTTCACCTCGCCCACGCCGAGCGCGTAGCCCCGCCCCTGCCAGCCGCGCCAGCCGAGGTTGAAGCCCGTCAGTTGCCACAGCCCGTCCAGCCCGAGGCAGCCCGGCATGATCGGGTTGCCGGGGAAGTGGCAGGAAAAGAACCAAAGGTCGGGGGTGATGTCGAACTCCGCCAGCACGTGACCCTTGCCATGCGCACCGCCATCGCCGGAGATGTCGGTGATCCGGTCCATCATCAGCATCGGCGGTTCGGGCGTCATGAATTCGTTACCCCCTAGCACCCGCCGAACCCGTGGCGCAAGGTGCGCGCTACGGGCCACGCGGCGGTCAATCTGACCGAATCCGTTTGAAAACCGGGGGTAGTCGCGCATATATTGCAGGACAACGCAAATGATGAGCGGTTGAATGACCCCGGAAACGCTTGAACGCAGTTCCAAATGGCTGGCCCGCGCAAACCTGCGCCCGACCCGGCAGCTCCTGTCGCTGGCGACGCTGTTGGTTGGCGACGGGCAGCACCGGCATGTGACGGCCGAAGGGCTGCACGCGGCCAGCGTCGCGGCGGGGGACAGGGTATCGCTGGCCACCGTCTACAACACGCTGCGCGCCTTTTGCGAGGCCGGGCTGATCAAGGACGTCACCGTCGACGGCACCCGCAGCTATTTTGACACCCGCACCGACGATCACCCGCATTTCTACTACGAGGAGGATGGCCGGCTGGTCGATGTCGCCTCTTCGGACCTGAAGATCGCCGCCCTGCCGGTGCCGCCCGAGGGCTATGAGGTGGCGAAGGTGGATGTCGTGGTGCGCCTGCGCAGACACGACTGACCGGACCACGACCCCTTGGCGGAGTTTTTCGACTGGCCATTCCCGGCGCGGCGCTGTAACGCCCGTCGCAACCCTCTTTATTTGAAAGGCCCAGTCGCATGGACCTCCGCAATATCGCGATCATCGCGCATGTCGACCATGGCAAGACCACGCTGGTTGATGAACTTCTGAAACAATCGGGCGCCTTCCGCGCCAATCAGGCCGTGGCCGAACGGGCGATGGATTCCAACGATCTGGAACGCGAACGCGGCATCACCATCTTCGCCAAGCCGACCAGCGTCGAGTGGAAAGGCACCCGCATCAACATCGTCGACACACCCGGCCACGCCGATTTCGGCGGCGAGGTGGAACGCATCCTCTCGATGGTCGACGGCGTGGTGCTGCTGGTCGATGCCGCCGAGGGACCGATGCCGCAGACAAAATTCGTCACCGCGAAGGCGCTGCGCCTCGGGCTGCGCCCGATCGTGGTCTTGAACAAGGTCGACAAGCCCGCCGCCGAACCCGACCGGGCGCTCAACGAGGTGTTCGATCTCTTCGCGACGCTCGACGCGGATGACGACCAGCTCGATTTTCCGCATATGTATGCCTCGGGCATCAACGGCTGGGCCGATTCCGAATTGACCGGGCCGCGCAAGGACATGCACGCGCTGTTCAACCTTATCGTGAACCATGTGCCAAAGCCCCGGCAACTCGCCCGCAAGGATGAGGATTTCCGCATGCTCGCCACCACCCTCGGCGCCGATCCCTTCGTCGGTCGGCTGCTGACCGGGCGGGTCGAGTCGGGCAGGCTCAAGGTGGGGGCGACGGTGCAGGCGCTGTCGCGTCTTGGCGAGAATATCGAGCGCTTCCGCGTCACCCGCATTCAGGCCTTTCGGGGGCTGGGACAGCAGGACATCGAAGAGGCGATGGCCGGCGACATCGTCTCGCTTGCCGGCATGTCCAAGGCAACCGTGGCCGACACGATCTGCGCTCTTGCAGTGGACGAACCGCTCTCGGCTCAGCCCATCGACCCGCCCACCATCACGGTCACTTTCGGCATCAACGACAGCCCCCTCGCGGGCCGCGACGGCAAGAAGGTGCAAAGCCGGGTGATTCGCGAACGGCTGATGAAGGAGGCCGAATCGAACGTCGCCATCCGCGTCACCGACACCCCCGGCGGCGAAGCGTTCGAGGTCGCCGGGCGCGGCGAGTTGCAGATGGGCGTGCTGATCGAGAACATGCGCCGCGAAGGATTCGAGCTGTCGATCAGCCGGCCACAGGTTCTGATGCGCGACGACGGCGAAACGAAGCTGGAACCGATCGAGGAAATCACCGTCGACGTGGATGACGAATATGCCGGCGCGGTGATCGAGAAGCTGACCGGCCCACGCCGGGGCGAGCTGGCCGAGATGAAGCAGAACGCCGGCAAGACCCGGATCATCGCGCATGTGCCGTCGCGCGGGCTGATAGGGTATCATGGCGAATTCCTGACCGACACCCGCGGCACCGGCGTCCTGAACCGGGTATTCCACGAATGGTCCCCCTATCGCGGGCCGATTCCGGGTCGCCGCCAAGGCGTGCTGATCTCGATGGAAAACGGCGTGTCCGTGGCCTATGCGTTGTGGAACCTCGAAGATCGCGGCAAGATGTTCATCGGCGCGCAGGAACCGATCTACACCGGCATGATCATCGGCGAACACAACCGCGACAACGATCTGGAAGTGAACCCGCTGAAGGGCAAGAAGCTGACCAACGTGCGGGCATCGGGCACGGATGAGGCCGTGCGCCTGACCACGCCGGTCACCATGTCGCTGGAACAGGCCATCGCCTATATCGACGATGACGAACTTGTGGAGGTGACACCGAACGCGATCCGCCTGCGCAAACGCATCCTCGACCCGCACGACCGCAAGCGCAGCGCGCGGGCGGCCGGCTGAAGCGGGGCCACCCACCTGCTCCGCACAGCTGCCCTGCGAACCGGCGCAGCGCCCGGTCTTGGCGGATCGGGCGTTGTCCCCTGAACTCCCGCCCTGAACGGGAGATCACCATGCGAAAGCTACAGGTGCAGGGCGTACATCATATCACGCTGACGGGGGCAGACCGCCAGACCTCGATTGATTTCCGGGAAGGGGTGCTCGGCATGCCCTTCATCTTCGACCAGCCCAATCTCGACAACCCGGGCGATGGGCACCTCTATTTCGACCCGGGCGACGGTCGGCTGATCACGGTCTTCACCAACGAATCGCGCGTGCCCGACCCATGCCGCACCCCGACCGTCCCGGGATGCGTCCATCACCTCGCCTTTGCCGTCAGCAAGGCCACGTTTTCACAGGCGGTCAAACGGCTGGACGAGCGCGGCATCGCGCATTCCGGCCCGAAGGATCGCGGCTTCATGGACTCGATCTATTTCAAGGATCCGATGGGCCTGCTGATCGAACTGGCCTGCTATCGGTTCGCGCCACCCACCGGCTGCACCCATGCCGACGTGATGATCGAGGCGCACAGGATCCGCGCCGCCGCAGGCGCCCCCCACATCGCCGAAGAGCACCTCGCCGACGCGATCGAAACGCTGGTCGACCAGCACCAGCGGAGCCTGTCCACCGACCGCACGCCAAAACACCCCTACTGACTTTCATCCTGGCCAAGATACCTCG
>PFEX01000169.1:5559-10149 GCA_002783145.1 Rhodobacteraceae bacterium CG17_big_fil_post_rev_8_21_14_2_50_65_11
CGGTGGCAGCGGCCCCTTTGTCCTTACCACAAGGGCCAACCGCCTCCCCCGCCGATGAGCGCACGCGAAGAGGCGCGGGGTCGGTGCCGGCAGGCGCCGAGACGCCCTCAATCGTCCGCAACCCCCTCGGCCCGCAGCCGTGCCCGCCTTGCGCGATAGCTTGGCACCACCACCAGAAGCGCGGCCAGCACCAGCAGGCCCAGCGTCATCGGCCTCTCGAGGATGAAACCCAGCCCATTATATAGCTGCATCGCCCGGCTGAAATTGTCCTCCAGCATCGAGCCGAGGATAAAGCCGATCAGAAGTGGTGCCAGCGGATAGTCGGCAAAGCGCAGGATCGTTGCGATCAGGCCCAAACCGACGAGGATCAGAAGCTCGGTCGCGTTATTCTGTCCGATATAGGCCCCCATCAGCGTGAAAAAGAGGATGAAGGGGATCAGGAAGGTGCGCGGCACCGCAAGGATCTTGGCGATATAAGGGATAAGCGGCAGGTTCAGGACAAGCAGCACAAGGTTGCCGATATACATCGAGACGATCACCGCCCAGAATATCTGCGGATCATCGACCATCAGTCGCGGCCCCGGCGTCACGTTCAGCGCAATGAGCGCGCCGAGCAGGATCGCGGTGGTGCCCGACCCCGGAATGCCAAGCGTCAGGAGCGGCACGAAAGACCCGGTGCAGGCGGCGTTGTTGGCGGTTTCGGGTGCCGCCAGCCCCTTGATTGATCCTTTGCCGAACTCCTGTTGTTCCTCATGCGTGGCGATGTTGCGCTCCACCGCATAACCGAGGAACGAGGCGATGGTCGCCCCCGCCCCCGGCAGCACGCCGATGAAAAAGCCCTGGATCGATTGCCGCCCGATCACCGGTGCGATGCTGCGCGCCTCGGCACGAGAGATGCGCAGGTCCTTGATCTCGCCCTGTTTGCCACCCTCGCCGCCGGTCTCTGACCGGGCCGGGTTGAGCACCAGGTACATCGCCTCGGGTAGGGCGAACATCGCCATTGCCAGCGTGATGAAGCTGAAGCCCGATTGCAGGTCCATCAGCCCCATGGTGAAGCGCGGCAGGTTGTAAAGGGCGCCCTCGCCGACCGTCGCCATGATCAGGCCCAGAAGCGTCATCAGCACGGCCTTGGCCACGTTGCCGGTGCCGGCGAAGGCCGCGATCGCCGAAAGCCCCACCACCATCAGCGCGAAATACTCGGCCGAGTGGAACAGCAGCGCGACCGAGGACAGCATCGGCGCGAAGATCATCAACAGCACGACCCCGACCGTGCCCCCGGCGAAAGAGGCGATGGCCGCGATGGTCAGCGCCTTGCCCGCCTTGCCCGCCCGCGCCATCGGGTAGCCGTCGAAACTGCTGGCGACGGTGCCCGCCACCCCCGGCGCGTTGATCAGGATCGACGAGGTGGACCCCCCGAAGATGGCCCCGTAATAGACCCCCGCCAGCAGGATCAGCGCCGCCGATGGATCGCCGATGGTGATCGCCACCGGGATCATGATCGCGATGATCGACATCGGGCCGAGGCCGGGCAGCATGCCGACGAAGGTGCCGATAAGGCAGCCGCCGATGACCATCAGAACATTGGTTACGGAAAAGGCCGTGGAAAGGCCGATCATCAGTCCTTCAAGCATCTGCTCACACCCCCAGGAAAAAAGGCCATGGCCGCAGGAAGATGCCCAGCACCTCCTGTACCAGGTACCAGATGCACCCCGTCGCCACCAAGGCGATCGGGATCATCAGGTGAAACCGGCGTTCGCCGAGGATCAGCGAGCCGAGGATCAGGAACCCGGTGGTCGAGATCAGGAACCCCGCCGGGCGCAGCAGAAACGCATAAGCCGCCATCAGGGCCAGCAGCGACAGCGCCTGACCAAGATTGTAGTCGTGCAGGCGGCGGTAATTGATGTCCTGTGCCTTCGGTTCGCTCGCAGGCTTTTCCAGCCCCAGCAGGATCACCAGCGCGGTCACCGCGCCCAGCACCGCCAATAACTTCGGGAAGGTCGAGGGCCAGACAGGGTTGCGCTGCATGAAGGGCGGCAGGCTGGCGTCCATGGTGAAGAAGGCGGTGTATCCGTATACAAGGCATATCAAAAGGATCACCAGTGCGACCCATCGGTCCAGTGCCATCAGTCCCCCTCCCCGGTTGGTCTGAAATCTCTGCCGCCATCGTGGCCGTGCATGGGGCCGCATTCGACCCCCGTCAAAAAAGCCCCGCGCCCGTTCGACAGGCGCGGGGCGATGTCGGACTTACAGGAAGCCCAGCGTGCGCATCAGGGTGCCGAGGGCCTCTTCCTGCGCTTCAAGGAAGGCGCGGAACTCGTCACCCGAATTGTGGATGTTGACCCAGCCATTGCGGGCGCGAACCTCTTCCCACGCGTCGGTCTCATACATCGCGGCCAGAACGTCGCGGTAGGCTTGCGCCTCTTCGTCCGACAGGGTCGGGGCGCCGAAGAAACCGCGCCAGTTGACGAACTCGACGTCGATGCCCTGTTCCACCATGGTGGGCGCATCTTCATAGGCGGCCACACGCTCGGACGCGGTCACGCCGAGAATGCGCACCTCGCCGGCATTGGCAAGGTCGATCGCCTCGGAAAAGCCGGTGGACAGCGCCACGATTTCGCCCGACAGAAGCCCGGCCATGGCCGCGCCGCCCGCGTCATACGGGATGTAGCTGACTTCCAGCGGATCCTCGCCCGCCGCTTCCATCACCATCGCCGCAACGAGGTGATCCATGCCGCCGGGAACAGAGCCGCCGCCGATGGCGGTGCCGTTCGGGTCGGCGCGGAACGCCTCCAGCAGGTCATCCATGGTTTCGATGTCGCTGTCGGTGTTGACGACGAGCGCGGCGTAGTCGCCGATGGTGCCCGCGATCAGCGTCAGATCGCGGAAGCTTTGCGGGAACACGCCGGTGAGCGAGCGGATCACGATCGGGGTGGAATTCACCATGATCGTGCCGTGCTGGCTTTCGGAATTGTCGATCATATAGCGGATCGCCACGCCGCCCCCGCCGCCCGACATGTTTTCAAAGCTCGCCGACCCGACAAGGCCGGCTTCGGTCAGCGCCTCGCCGGTGCCGCGCGCTGTGCCGTCCCAGCCGCCGCCGGCGCCACCGGGGATCAGGAAATGGATGCTGTCCATCATCGGGCCGCCGCCATGGCTGTCGGCCAACGCGGGGGTGGCGAAGCCCATTACCGCCGCCGCCGCGGCCGCGAAGGCCCGGCGTGTCAGGGTCGATTTCATCATTGTCTCCTCCCAGTTTGACAAAGTGGGGCAAGTGCCCATGGATAGAGTTCAATCACCCGAACCTGACATTCACCTGTCACGCCCGGACCGGAGGTCTCCTGCCCCATGAGGTTTCTTCTTGTAGAAGATAACGCAAAGCTTGCCGCCGCCGTGCTGGACCGGCTGGCGCTGGACGGGCATGTGGTGGATCACGCCATGGACCTCGCCATGGCAGAGGATTTCGCCTGCGTCACGGAATACGACCTGATTTTGCTGGATATCATGCTGCCCGATGGCGACGGGCGCGATTTCCTGAACGCGCAACGCGCACGCGGCGCTGATACGCCGGTAATCGTTCTGACGGCGCGATCCGAAGTGTCGGACCGGGTCGGCGCACTGGATATGGGAGCCGATGACTACATCCCCAAACCGTTCGACTTCGCCGAGCTGGAAGCGCGCTGCCGTGCCGTTCTGCGCCGCCGGACAGGCGCCGCCACCAATGTGAAGCGATTCGGTGCCGTCGCATTCGATGCACTGGCCGGAACGCTGACCAACGGCGACACCGTGATCACGCTGCGAAACCGCGAATTGCGGCTGCTGGAGGTTTTTTTCGCGGCCCCCGGCCAGATCATCCCCAAGCCCAAGCTGGTCGACCGGCTTTTTTCATATGACGAGGACGTCTCGGAAAACGCGATCGAGGTCTATGTCGGCCGCCTGCGCAAACACCTTGAAGGCAGCGAGGTCGCCATCGTCACCGTGCGCGGGCTGGGCTACCGGCTGAGCGTGCCATGAAACGGCGCCGCGCCCGCCCCGGATCCATCCGTCGCCGCCTGACGCTGCAACTGCTGACCGGGGCGGCGGTGATGGCGGTGGTGCTGTTCCTGATCGTGTTCAGTTTCGCGCGCCAGATCGGGGCGGAATCGCAGGACCGTATCCTTGCCGCCTCGGCTGCGGCGATCCTCGATGCCACCACCGTGCAATCGGGCGACCTGCGCGTCGATATCCCCTATTCGGCCTTTACCATGCTCGACAACGCGGTCGACGACCGGGTGTTCTATCGCATCACGCAGGACGGCGAGGGGCTGACAGGCTATGATGACCTGCCCGCCGCGCGGCGCGCCGACGGCGACAGCGCCGGGTTTGACACCGTCACCTATCGCGGCGAGGCGCTGCGCCTTGCCACCCTGTCGCGCCTTGTGTCGATCGACGGAACACCGGCCCGGATCGACGTGACCGTGGGCCAGACCCGCGACGCACAGGCCGAGATGCTGGCCCGTATCCTGCGCATGACGGTGTTGCTTGGGCTTGGCTTCTTCGTTGCGTCGGCGGGGCTCGCGGTGCTGGCCGGGCAAAGCACGGCGGCCTCGCTAC
>PFEX01000169.1:10170-15291 GCA_002783145.1 Rhodobacteraceae bacterium CG17_big_fil_post_rev_8_21_14_2_50_65_11
CGGGCTCGGTCTCGCGCCGGGGGCCTGCGGACCTTCGCCCGGTGGTCGCCGAGGTTCCGCGCGAGATGCGGTCGCTGGTCGAGTCGCTCAACAGCCTGATCGCGCGGCTTTCGGGCGCCCTCAACCGCACCGAGGAATTCATCGCCGAGGCCGCGCACCGGGTGCGCACCCCGCTGGCCACGGTGCGCGTTCATGCCGAGAACACGCTGCGCCGGGTGGACAAGGAAGAAAACCGCGTGGCCCTGCGCGAGATGATGCGCGCCATCGACGAAAGCAGCCGTGCGGCGGGGCAGCTTCTGGACCATGCCATGGTGTCGTTGCGCGCCGATCAGCTGGAACTGACCCCGCTGGCGCTGCGCCCTCTGGTGCGCGATGTGGTGGCCCGGCTGCGCCCGGTGGCGGACCTGAAGGACATGGATCTGACCTTTGAGGCCACGCACGAGGCCGAAATCATGGGCGACGCCATCCTGGTTCAGAACGCGGTGCGCAACATCCTCGATAACGCGATCAAGTATGCCCCGTCGGAAACGCCGATCAGCGTGGTTTTGACGGTGCAGACAAGCAGCGCCACGCTGACCATCCGCGACCTCGGGCGCGGTTTTCCCCTGACCGGCAGCGACCGGCTGACCAGACGTTTCGTACGCGGCGAAAACGCGTCGGATGTTGTCGGGTCGGGCCTTGGCCTGACCATCGCCGAGGAGGTCGCCCGCGCCCATCACGGTTCCCTGAGCATCGCCAACAACGAAGGAGGCCCCGGCGCATGCGTGCAATTGTCCTTTCCCTTGCGCTGAGCTTGCTCGCACAGACGCTGACAGCCTTCGAGATAGAGGAACAGGCGTCCTTCCCGGTGCCGGATCCGACGGCGCAGCTTCGGGTGATCTCCACCGCCGACGCTGGCCTGTTCACGCCGTTCATCGAGGCCTTCCAGGCCGACAATCCCGGCGTCGCGGTTGACTATGTCATGGTCAGTTCCGCCCAGATCAACGCGGCGCTGGCCGAGGAAGGCGAACGGTTCGACCTTGCCATATCCTCGGCGATGGATTTGCAGATCCAGTTGGCCAATGACGGGCTGGCCCGGCCCTACCGCTCGATGGCCACGGACAGCTTGCCGGATTGGGCGCGCTGGCGCGACCGGGTCTTTGCCTTCACGCTGGAGCCGGCGACGATCGTGCTGTCGCGCGACGCGTTCGACGGGCTGGCGCTGCCGCGCACCCGGCAGGACCTGATCACCGTGCTGCGCGACCACCCAGAACGTTTCGAGCATCGGATCGGAACCTACGACGTGCGCGAGAGCGGGCTGGGTTACCTCTTTGCCACGCAGGACGGACGCAGCTCGGAAACCTTCTGGCGGCTGGTGCAGGTGATGGGCGGGCTCAGGCCACAGCTTTACGGGGCGTCGGCAGCGATGATCGAGGACGTGGCGACGGGCCGACTTGCCGTCGCCTACAATGTGCTGGGCAGCTATGCGCAGTTGCGTGACGACCTTGGTAGGAACATTCACATCATCGCGCCCGAGGATTTCACAACGGTGATGATGCGCAGCGCGCTGATCCCTGCGTCGGCGCAGGCGACGGAGGCGGCAGGGCGCTTCATCGACCATCTGATCGAAACCGGCTGGACGGACGGCGGCGGCCGGTTCGCCTTTCCCGGGATCACACCGGGCACCATGGCGCAGAACGCCAGCCTCCGCCCGATCCAGCTTGGACCCGGATTGCTGGTCTATCTCGACCGCCTGAAACGAAGACAGTTCCTTGAGGAATGGGAGGCCGCGATGGTGCAGCCCGACTAAGAGGCGCTGGTCAGAAAGGCCGCGGCCCGAACCTGCGAGGAGCCCTGACAGGCGGTTGGCCAGGTCCGTGATCTGTTGCGAGGAGCGGCATTCGACCACGTCTTCAGGGCAGCAGGCCATGCGGCCAGTTAACCGCAATGCGCGGCTGGCACCGGGCCTTACTCGGCGATGAAGCGGCGCATGACCCGCGCCTCTTGCCGCTGCATCAGCGCCTCGGCGCCCAGCATGTGGGAGCGCATGATCGCCTCTGCCCGGTCGGCGTCACCGGCTTCCAGCGCCTCCACGAGGTCCAGCTGGTGGCGCTGCCCTCGCGCGCGCAGTTCCTCGTTATGGGGCTCGTAGAGGCGGCGGTAGACCGTCAGGTCGCTCAGGATGCGCGCCATGAAGGACACCATGAAGGCCATCAGCGGGTTCTGCGCATATTCCGCCAGCTTGGCGTGAAAGGTGAGCGAGGCGATATGTTGGTCGCGTTCCTCCTCGGGCGAGGCTGCGGGGCGGGAGTATTGCTGCACCAGCCGGCGCAACTCGGCGATCTGGTCAGGCGTCAGTTGGCCGGCCAGCGAGGCGGCCAGTTCCGGTTCGACGACCTTGCGCATCTGGTAGATGTCGGTGACCGAAAGATCCTGGAAATAGAAATAGTTGGCGAGCAGCGACTTGGCGCGTTCGAGGCTGACCTTGCCGACGAAACTGCCGCCGCCGGGGCCGGGGCGGGTGACGATGAGGCCCTGTGCCTCCAGAATGCGCATCGCCTCGCGCACGGTGCCCTTGGAGACCTTGAAGAGGCGGATCATCTCTGCCTCGCTGGGCAGCTTGGCGCCCTGTTTCAGGTCACGCTCCACCACCCAGTCCTTGATCTGGTCGGCGACCTTGACGGGGCGGGAACGGCGCGTCTGGCGGGGGCTTTCGGTCATGGCGGACAGCCTAGCGCCGGGGACGGCGTATTTGTAGCGCAAAGTCGACACCATGACGGAGCGGTCAGGGCAACCACTGGTCCCAGCCGTCACCACCGTCGTCCCATGGTTGGCCCCGCGATGCCATTCGTTCACGGGGGCGCCTCCTCAGGCCCTTTGCGGGGCCTTCCTCGGCGTTTCGGGGTGGCGTCGCGCGGTGTCCCGGCGTCGCACCGGTGGCGCGGTCGGGAGCCTCCGGTGGAGCTATTTTTCCCAGGATGAAAGACAAAAGACCAGGGCCGCTCAGGTGGTTCGGGCGGCCCTGTCGGGATTGCGGATCAGTCGAAGATCGCGTTCAGCGTCGCGGAGGGACGCATGATCGCGGTCCTCTTGTCCGGCGAAGGATGGTAGTAGCCGCCGATATCCGCAGCTGGCCCCTGAGCCTTGGCGAGTTCCGACAGGATCGTGGCCTCGTTCTCGGCCAGCGCCTTGGCGATGGGGGCGAAATGCGCGGCGATATCGGCGTCCCCGGTCTGGGCGGCCAGCGCCTCGGCCCAGTAGCGGGCGAACCAGTAATGGCTGTCGCGGTTGTCGGGTTCACCGACCTTGCGGCTGGGCGAGCGGCCATGGTCGAGGATGCCTTGCGTCGCGACCTCGGCTGCCGTGCCGAGCAAAGCGGCCTTTTCGTTGCCCCGGCTGTCGGCAAGGAATTTCAGCGATTCCGACAGCGCGCAGAATTCGCCCATCGAGTCCCAGCGCAGGTGGTTTTCCTCCAGCAGTTGCTGGACGTGCTTGGGGGCCGAACCGCCGGCGCCGGTCTCAAAGAGCCCACCGCCGTTCATCAGCTTGACGATCGAAAGCATCTTGGCCGAAGTGCCCAGTTCGAGGATCGGAAAGAGGTCGGTCAAGTAGTCGCGCAGCACGTTACCGGTGATGGCGATGGTGTTCTCGCCTGCGGTGATCGTGTCCAGCGCATCGCGGGTAGCCTCGCGCGGGGCCATGATCTCGAACCTGTCGGCGACGCCGGCGTCAGCGAGAGCCGTCTCGACGTATTTGATCAGTTCGGCGTCATGGGCGCGGTTCGCGTCGAGCCAGAACACCGACCGGTAACCGGTCAGCCGCTGGCGGTCGATGGCAAGCTGGATCCAGTTTTCCACCGGGGCGCGTTTCGCGGTGCTGGAGCGCCAGATGTCGCCGGCTTCGACCTGTTGCGACTGCAGGGTGTCGCCGTTTTGAAGCACGATGCGGATGCTGCCGTCGGCGGGCGCCTCGAAGGTGGTGGGATGGGAGCCGTATTCCTCTGCCTTCTGAGCCATCAGGCCGACATTCTGCACGGTGCCGGCGGTGGCCGGGTCAAACGCGCCATTGGCCTTGAAATAGGCAATAGCCTCGTCATAGACCGGGGCGTAGCAGCGATCTGGGATCACGCAGGTGGTGTCGTGCCGGGCGTTGTCCGGGCCCCAGCCCTTGCCACCCTCGCGGATCAGCGCCGGCATCGAGGCGTCGATGATCACGTCCGAGGGGACATGCAGGTTGGTGATGCCCTTGTCGGAATTGACCATGTACATCGGCGGACGGGTCGCGCGCGTGGCCTCGATCGCGGCCATGATCTCGGCGTTATCCTTGACGCGGGCCAGAAGGTCGCCCATGCCGGCGTTCGGGTTGACGCCAAGCGCGGTCATCTCATCGCCGTATTTCTCGAAGACCGGCGCCAGCCAGGCGCGCACAGCGTGGCCGAAGATGATCGGGTCCGAGACCTTCATCATTGTCGCCTTGAGGTGCAGCGAGAAGAGCGTGCCGTCCTTATTCGTGTTCTCGATCTCCTGTGCGAGAAAGGTGGACAGTGCCCGGACCGACAGGAAGGTGGCATCGACGATCTCGCCCTCGGTCAGCGTCCAGCCATCCTTGAGCGTGGTGGTGCTGCCATCCTTTGCCACGAACTCGATCTTTGCGGCGCCGGCCTGATCGGCGGTCAGCGTGAACGCAACCTCGTTGGCGTAGAAATCATCGCCGGGCATGGAGGCGACGCGCGTCTTGCTGTCGGGCGACCATGTGCCCATGCGGTGCGGGTTCTTCTGGGCGTAGGCCTTGACGGCGGCAGCGGCGCGGCGGTCGGAATTGCCTTCGCGCAGGACCGGGTTCGCGGCCGACCCCTTGAGCGTGTCATAGCGCGCGCGGATCGCTTTTTCTGCGTCGGTTGCAGGCTCATAGGGGTAGTCGGGCAGGGCGTAGCCTTGCGCCTGAAGCTCCTCGATCGCGGCGACGAGTTGTGGCTCGGAGGCGGAGATATTGGGCAGCTTGATGATGTTGGCCGTCGGCTCTTTCACCAGGGCTCCAAGGGCTGCGAGGTCGTCGGACCGACACTGATCCGCGGTCAGGTAATCGGGGAAGGTGGCGAGGATGCGGCTCGCGAGCGAGATGTCGCGGGTGCCGACGCGTACG
>PFEX01000040.1 GCA_002783145.1 Rhodobacteraceae bacterium CG17_big_fil_post_rev_8_21_14_2_50_65_11
CACGGCTTTTTCACCCGCAAGGGCGGCGCCTCTTCAGGGATCTTCCACGGACTGAATTGCGGCGGCGGATCTTCCGACCAGACCAGCATCGTCGCCACCAACCGCAGCCGCGCCGCCGATGCCATGGGGGTGCCGCCGGAGCGGTTGATCACCGTGCACCAGGTTCATTCGGCGCGCGTCGTTTCGGTGGCAGATGCCCAGCCCGTGCCCCGCCCCGAGGCCGATGCGATCGTCACCGCCACCCCCGGCACCGCCATTGCCATCCTGACCGCCGACTGCCAACCGGTGCTGTTCGCCGATACCAAAGCCGGCGTCGTCGGCGCGGCGCATGCCGGCTGGCGCGGGGCGCTCGACGGGGTGCTGGAGGCAACGCTCGACGCGATGGAGGCGCTCGGTGCGGCGCGCGAAAACACATGTGCCCTGATCGGCCCCGCGATCAGCCAGCGCGCCTACGAGGTGGGGCCGGAGTTCTTCGAGACCTTCTTCGACGAAGACCGCGACAACGCCATGTTCTTTGCCAATGGCAAGGGCGACCGCTATCACTTTGACCTGACCGGCTACGGTCTGCACCGGCTGCGCGCGGCGGGGGGGGGGCAAGCGGACTGGACCCGCCACTGCACCTATACCGACGCCGACCGCTTCTTTTCGTATCGCCGCTCGGTGCATCGCGGTGAAGCGGATTACGGTCGGCTGATCTCCGCGATTCGGGCCTGATCCGCACCCGCGATTGGGGCGCGATCGCCCAGATTTCAGGCGGTGGCGACGGAATGTGGCGCAGGCTTGGCGCGCGCCGCCGGAAATCCGCCGCGATCCCGTAGCGCAAGGTGCGAAACGCCAGATTTACATGCGCAGCGTCGGCCACATTTTCGCCGCCTCCGTTCAGGAAAAATTAGCGGGTTGGCCGTAAGACTGCCCCAGTCCCTTGGCAGATTGTCCTCAATCCGGAAACGGAGCCAACACCGGGGCCGGAACGGCCGGCATGAAAGAAGAGGACGAAAGCGATGCAAAAGACACGCTGGATCAAACGGGTTCTGGAAGAAAGCCAGAAGGACCAGATCGAAATGCCGTGGGCGCGCGGCGGCCGCAAGCAGCGCGGCGAGGCGGCCCGCAAGACGGCACGCGCCTGACCGACAGGCCAGGATCACCGAGGGGCACCGCGAAAACGACGCGGGATGCACGAAGACGGCGGCCAAAACGGCCGCCTTTTTCGTTGTGGGCGCACCGACGCCGCTTTCCGGCGTGTGGTGGCACAACAGATCCGATCAACGACGATGCGTATGCGGTCGTTTCGGGCGCTGACGACGTTCGCGGTGTGATTGACTGGGTGGCCGCGCTGATCCTCCACCGGGGCGGATACGGCGGCCTGCCGGACTGACCAGCCGCTACAGCACCACCGGCTTTTCCAGCGCTTCCAGCAGCGGCGCCAGATCATCCTCGTAGCGTTTCCATGCCGCGACCGAACTGCGATAGATCGGCTGGCGAACCTGAGCGAAGCTGAGCGTTTCGACCCGGCGCTCGGCCTTGTGCGGCGACAGGCAGGCGTCCTCCCAGTCGATCCCCGCCGCCGCGACCAGCGCGCGAACATGCGGCTCCGGTTCACCCGTCAGCGCATCGTAATCGACGACGTGCACCCGGTCGGGCAGCGCCTCGGCCCAGATCTCCTGCATTGCGTCGTAGAGGCGGATGAAGCGGCCGATATCGGTCAGGTCGGTCGTGTAGCGCTGCGTTCCGGCGGGGAACATGTTGCGGTAGATCGACAGGCCCACGTCGCGCGGATCGCGGCGCAGCATCAGGAACCGCGCCTCAGGCAGCGCGATCGCCGCCGGCCCGATCCGCGAGAAGGTGGCGATGGCCTTGTCGGTGAAGAGATCCGCCGCCCCGCTCTGCCGACGCGCGGCGCGGATATAACGCTGCCCGGCCTCGGCGAAACCGGCGCCAAGCGCAGCCGGATCGAGCGCCGCCTGTTCCACCGGCAGGTGCAGCGCCTGCACGATGGCCGACATCTCGCCCCCTGCCGTGACCCGCGAATGCGCCGCGAGGATGGTTTCCACCAGCGTCGTGCCCGAGCGCGGCAACCCGGAGACGAAAAGCGGCCGCTCGTCGCTGAACGGACCGCGATGCTCAAGGCCACGCACTGCGGTGTAGCCCGTCGCAAGGGCGCGGGCGTTGGCGAGGTCGGTGTCGAAGCTGTAGGGAAATTCTTCTCGCATCAGCCGGTTGGCACGGTTGAGATGCGCGAACACGCGGTCATGCTCTCCCTGATCCTCCAGCGCCTTGGCCATCGCAAAGGACAGCACCCGGCGCGAGGCGCGCGGCAGCGTCAGATCGGCGAGCCGCGCCTCGAGGATGGGCAGGATCGGGTCATCGGGCGCGACCTTGCCGCCGGCGACGTAGGACCGGATCGCCTCCGCCCCGTCGCGGGTCAGGTCAAGCACGCGCATCAGATCGGCACGCGCCCCGTCGAAATCGCCCGCCGTCTGGCGCTGCTGGCCGCGCAGACGGATCAGGTCGGGGTTGTCGGGATCGGCGCGCAAAAGCTCCTCGACCAGCCCTGCGCCGGCGGCGTGCTCGCCTTCCGCGGCCAGCTTGTCGGCCAGTTCAGCCAGCACGATGGGCCGCGCCCCAAGGGCGATGGCGCGGTCATAGGCGGCGCGGGCGGCACGCGGGCGGCGCAGGATGGCGCGGGTGTCGCCCAGATCGAGATACAGACGCGGCCACTTGCGGTGTTTTTGCGCCGCTTTGGCCAGCAACGCCTCGGCTTCTTCCGGGCGGCAGGTCTCGCGCAGCACGCGCGCCAGCGGGCGGGCGGTGTCGGCGCCAAGCGCTGCCGCGCGGCGCAAGTCCTGTTCGGCACGCAGCCATTGGCCAAGCTCCGCCCGTGCCTCGCCCAGCGCCACAAGGGCGCGCGGGTTTTCCGGGTCGCGTTCCACCGCCTTTTCCAGGGGGCCGAAGGCCTTGCCCCACTTGCCCTGCGCGGCGCGCGCCAGCCCCAGCGCCAGCGCCGGACCGGCGGCCTGCGGATGGCGGGCGACCAGCGCGAAGGCGGCGGCTTCAGCGGCCTCGGCCCCGCCGCTGTCGATCTGCGCCAGCAGGCTGGAGATATCCGGGGCAGTCGACAGCGATATGCCCGCAGACGCCGCCTCTCGCCGCAGTTTCTTCAACTTGCCGCCACTCAGGACCCCGGCCAGCGCCTGCCAGATCGCGGGTTCCTTCGGACGCGATTTCAGCGCCTTGCGCAGCGCCGCCTCGGCCTTGTCGGCCTGCTTGGCGGCGGCGTGGATGCGACCGATCTGGAAATGCGCCTCGGCCAGGTCGGGGCGCATCTGCAACACCTGCGCGTACAGGCGCAGCGCCTCGGGGGCGTTGCCGGCCTGCTGCGCAGCCATGGCCTGTTGGTAGAGGTGCTTGATTCGGGCAGCATTGACGGGAAGCATGACGCTCAGGCCTCGCGCGCCAGACGCTCCTCCAGCACCTCGAAGGGGACGCCGGGATCGTCCTTGGCGCCCCGGATCACCAGCGAGGTGCGCACCTGGGCGACGTTTTCGGCGGCGGTCAGTTGCTCGGTCAGGAAGCTCTGGAAACTGGACAGGTCGGGCGCGACGCATTTCAGGATGAAGTCGATCTCGCCGTTCAGCATATGGCATTCGCGTACCAGCGGCCAGTCGCGGCACCGCGCCTCGAAGGCGGTGAGGTCGGCCTCGGCCTGGCTGTGCAGCCCGACCATGGCAAAGACCTGCACCTCGAACCCCAGAAGCCGCGGTTCAACCTCGGCATGGTAGCCACGGATGAAGCCCTGTTCCTCCAGCGTGCGCACCCGGCGCAGGCAAGGCGGCGCGGAAATGCCCACCCGGCTGGCCAGTTCGACGTTGGTCATGCGGCCATCGGCCTGAAGCTCCGCCAGAATGCGGCGATCGGTCTGGTCGAGTTTTGCCCCTGCCATGGCGGTGTCGCCTCCCTCTGGCCTGTCGTTTTAATTATTCTGATGTTCGGTGCACCCTTAACGCAAGAATGTTTCAAGGGCGCGCAACATATGAAACAGTCCGGCCCGAATTGCAAGGGCGTCGATGCGTCCCTTTTCACCGCCACGCGGTCTGTTTATATGGCGGTGATCCGGTTGTTGACAGACGCAACCGCCACCGTTCCAGCCAAGCCAAGAGGCCCCCATGTCCGACATTCGCCATACCCGCGTTCTGATCATCGGCTCCGGCCCTGCCGGCTACACCGCCGGGATCTATGCCGCCCGCGCCATGCTGAGCCCCGTTCTGGTGCAGGGGATCGAACCGGGCGGGCAGTTGACCACCACGACCGAGGTGGAAAACTGGCCCGGCGACAGCGAGGTGCAAGGCCCCGACCTGATGCTGCGGATGGAGGCCCACGCCAAGGCCATGGGCTGCGAGCTGGTGGGCGACATCATCACCGCGCTCGATACCGACAGCCGCCCCTTCACCGCCAAGGGCGACAGCGGCACGACCTACACCGCCGACGCAGTGATCCTTGCCACCGGGGCGCGGGCGAAGTGGTTGGGGCTGGACAGCGAAGAGGCGTTCAAGGGCTTTGGCGTCTCGGCCTGCGCCACCTGCGACGGGTTTTTCTATCGCGGGCAGGAAATCGTGGTGATCGGCGGCGGCAACACCGCCGTGGAAGAGGCGCTGTTCCTGACCAATTTCGCCTCCAAGGTGACGCTGATCCACCGCCGTGGTGAATTGCGCGCCGAGAAGATCCTTCAGGACCGGCTGCTCAAGAACCCCAAGATAGAGCCGCTGTGGTTCCACCAGCTTGACGAGGTGGTGGGCGGCGACAATCCAAAGGGGGTCGAGGGCGTCCGCGTGAAGCACGTGGACACCGGCGAGATCACCGAGATCCCCTGCAAGGGCGTCTTCATCGCCATCGGCCACGCGCCGGCCAGCGAGTTGGTGAAGGGCAAGGTCGAGATGCACCACGGCGATTACGTCAAGGTGGAGCCGGACAGCACCCGCACCTCGATCCCCGGCCTGTTCGCGGCGGGCGACCTGACCGACCACAAGTACCGGCAGGCGGTCACCAGCGCCGGAATGGGCTGCATGGCGGCGCTCGACGCGGAACACTGGCTGGCAGAACAGGAGGGGTAAGGCCCCAAGCCGCCCCTCGCCGTCGCCACCTGACGCAAGATACCCGATGTAAGCTTGGACCGGTTTGCGGTTGTTTGGCCTTCGCGGGATGGGGGGGGCGTGAACCGGGCTTGAGCGGACGGTTGAAGCCGAGGCGAGGAGCCGCGCGAGCGCCCGTCCGCCGGGTGGGCGCCGCAACGGCCGGGCGGCGCGCTTTACGGTGACAATTACTGCAACGTTT
>PFEX01000007.1 GCA_002783145.1 Rhodobacteraceae bacterium CG17_big_fil_post_rev_8_21_14_2_50_65_11
CCCCTGCTGCGTGCTGCCGGGCTACGAAATGTATTACTTCACCATCCTCGGCGGCCTCTCGCAGCGCAGTCTCAAGCAGTATTTCCAGCCCACCCATGCCGCGCAATTGCACACCATCCCCGGCATCATGGACATGGTGGCAAAGTTCAAATGACCATTGCAACCTTGTCCGATGTGCTGCGCCCGGCACTTCAGGGCGGCTATGCCGTGCCCGGCCTCGTCTGTCTGGGGTGGGAGGATATGCGCGCCTATGCGATGGCGGCAGAGGCCGAGCGCGCGCCGGTGATCCTTCAGGCCGGGCCCTCGTGCCGGGCGCACACGCCGCTGCCGGTGCTTGGGGCAATGATGCGCAACCTGGCCGACAGCGTCGATGTGCCGGTGGTAATCCATCTGGATCATGGCTACACCTTCGACGAGTGCCAGGAGGCGCTGGAGGCCGGGTTCACCTCGCTCATGTATGACGGCTCGCGGCTTCCGCTGACGCAGAACATCGCGGCAACGGCACAGGTGGCGGAGCTTGCCCATGGCGCAGGCATCTCCTGCGAGGGGGAGATCGGCTTCGTCGGCTATTCCGGCGGCGAAGGCTCGGCCGGGACAGATCCGGATGAGGCCGCGATCTTCGCCTCGCAAAGCGGCGTCGATGCCATGGCGATCAGCGTCGGTAACGTGCACCTGCAACAGGACAAGGAAGGCGGCCTCGACGAGGCGCGCCTGCGCGCGATCGAGCAGACGACCACGTTGCCGCTGGTGGTCCACGGCGGCTCCGGCGTGCCGGTGGCGCAGCGCCTGCATCTGGCACAATCTTCGCGCATCTGCAAAGTCAACATCGGCACGGAACTGCGCATGGCCTTCGGCGCCGCCCTGCGCACCGCCATCAATGCCGACCCGGCCCGCTTCGACCGGGTGGCAATCCTGAAAGAGACCCACGCCCCGGTGATGGAGGCCGCCCGTGCGGTCATCCGTGGACTGGGCGCAAACGGAAAGGCATGAGATGACCCTTCGCATTGGACTTCTCGGCTGTGGCCGAATCGGGCAGGTCCATGCCCGCAGCATCACCGCGACGACGGGCGTTACCCTCACCGCCGTCGCCGACGCCCTGCCCGAGGCGGCGGGCGCGCTTGCGCAAGCCACCGGCGCCGAAACGCGCGACACCGCCGCGATCCTGACAGCGAAAGATATCGACGCGGTGCTGATCGCTACCCCCACCGACAGCCATTTCGACCAGATCATCGCAGCGGCGCAAAACGGCAAGGCGATTTTCTGTGAAAAACCCGTCGACATGTCGGTGGACAACATCCGCCGCCTGATCGATGTCGTCGGGCGCGCCGGCGTGCCCTTCCTGACCGGCTTCAACCGCCGTTTCGACCCCAGCTTCGCCGCCCTGCGCGCCCGCCTGCGCGGCGGGGCCATCGGCGCGGTCGAGCTTGCCATCATCACCTCACGCGACCCCGCCCCGCCGCCGATCAGCTACATCGAACGCTCCGGCGGCCTGTTCCGCGACATGATGATCCACGATTTCGACATGGCCCGCTTCCTGATGGGCGAGGAATTCGTCCGCCTGCACGCCGTCGGCAGCGCCCTTGTCGACCCCGAAATCGGCGCCGCGGGCGATGTCGACACCGCTGCGGTGACGCTGACCACCGCCACCGGCCGGATCTGCCAGATCTCCAATTCGCGCCGCGCCGCCTATGGCTATGACCAGCGCATCGAGGTGCACGGGGCACTCGGCATGCTGCGCGCGGAAAACCAGCTTGAAACCACCGTCGAACTGGCCACGGACGCGGGCTTTGCCCGTGACCCGGCGCAACACTTCTTCCTCGAACGCTACGCGGCCGCGTATCTGGCCGAAATGCGCGCCTTCGTGGCAGCGGTCACCACCGGCACGCCGCCCGATCCCGACATCGAGGATGGCCTGCGCGCCCAGATCCTTGCCGATGCCGCCACCCGTTCGCGCGAAACCGGACAGCCCGTCGATCTGCCGCCGGCATGACCGCCCGCCGACAGCCTCTTGCCCCGCTGTCGCCGCTGGCCTAGAACGCCTCTGTCATAACGGAGGCCCGCCATGCTCGACCTGACCTACGAGACCCCGAAACACAAGATTATCGCCGGTGCCGCGCAGGACTGGGAGCTTGTGATCGGTATGGAGGTTCACGCGCAGGTCGCCTCGAAGGCAAAGCTCTTTTCAGGCGCCTCCACCGAATTCGGGGCGGAACCCAATTCCAACGTCGCCTTCGTCGATGCGGGCATGCCCGGCATGTTGCCGGTCATCAACGAGTTTTGCGTCGAACAGGCGGTGCGCACCGGGCTTGGTCTGAAGGCCGAAATCAACCTCTGGTCGGCCTTCGATCGCAAGAACTACTTCTACCCCGACCTGCCGCAGGGCTACCAGATCAGCCAGCTTTACCATCCCCTCGTGGGTGAGGGCGAGGTGCTGGTGGACATGGGCGACCAGACCGCCCGGCTGGTGCGGATCGAGCGCATCCATATCGAGCAGGACGCCGGCAAGTCGATCCACGACATGGACCCGGGCCTCTCCTTCGTCGACCTCAACCGCACCGGCGTCGCCCTGATGGAGATCGTCAGCCGCCCCGACATCCGCGGCCCCGAAGAGGCCGCCGCCTACATCGTCAAGCTGCGCCAGATCCTGCGCTACCTCGGCACTTGCGATGGCAACATGCAGAACGGCAACCTGCGCGCCGACGTGAACGTCTCGATCTGCGCCCCCGGCGCCTACGAGAAATACCGCGAAACCGGCGATTTCGGCCATCTCGGCACCCGCTGCGAGATCAAGAACATGAACTCCATGCGCTTCATCCAGCAAGCCATCGAGTACGAGGCACGCCGCCAGATCCGTATCGTCGAGGGTGGCGGAAAGGTGATGCAGGAAACCCGCCTCTACGATTCCGAAAAGGGCGAAACGCGCTCCATGCGCTCCAAGGAAGAAGCGCACGATTACCGCTACTTCCCCGATCCCGACCTGCTGCCGCTGGAAATCGAGCAGGCCTGGGTGGACGGCATCGAGGCCAGCCTGCCGGAACTGCCCGATCAGAAAAAGGCCCGCTTCATCGCCGATTTCGGCCTCTCGGATTATGACGCCAGCGTGCTGACCGCCGAGACCCCCGACGCCGATTTCTTCGAGGCCGTGGCGACCGAGGCCGGCGATGGCAAGCTTGCCGCCAACTGGGTGATCAACGAACTGTTCGGGCGCTTGAAAAAAGACGATACCGGGATCGCCGACAGCCCGGTTTCACCGGCGCAGCTTGCGGGCATCATCCGGCTGATCAAGTCCGGCGCCATCTCTGGCAAGATCGCCAAGGACCTGTTCGAGATCGTCTATACCGAAGGCGGCGACCCCGAGAAGATCGTTGAAGAGCGTGGCATGAAACAGGTCACCGATACGGGCGCGATCGAGGCCGCCGTGGACGAAATCATCGCCGCCAACCCGGCGCAGGTCGAAAAGGCGAAACAGAACCCCAAACTCGCGGGATGGTTCGTGGGGCAGGTGATGAAGGCCACCGGCGGCAAGGCCAACCCAAAGGCGGTCAACGAGATCGTGGCGACGAAACTGGCGGGGTGATCCTCGCATCCCGCCAATGCGCGCGCACCCCGGCGCACCAACTCTGTCTCGCCGCCGCCACCCGGTTGGCCATGACCCGGGCTCCCGCACCGGAGACGCACGCACAGGGTGCGCAGGGTGCACAGGCGGGTGCGGCCGCATCCTGGCGCATCCTGGCACGGGCCGGATTTCTTGCTCAGAGACAAGATTTTACCCCCGGCCCTCTTCAATCCGACCCGAAAAACTCTAGACTGCTTGCTCCGAGTCGAGAAGGGATGACCCATGGCGAGTAACGACCCGTTCAACTTCGATCTGCGTGTCTCCACGGACAAGAAGAAGCGCCGCGGTGGCCGGCGCGGCATGTCCGGCGCCTTCGAGACATCGCAGCGCGTCTGCGAACATCCCGGCTGCGAGGAGGCCGGCCAGTACCGCGCGCCCAAGGCGCCCGACGTGCTCGACGATTACTACTGGTTCTGCCGCGAACATGTGCGCGAATACAACCTGAAATGGAATTTCTTCGAAGGCACGACCGAGGCCGAGATGGAAGCCCAAATGGACCGCGCCCGCGTCTGGGACCGACCAACGAAGACCTTCAAGAAGTCGGTGGAGGAACGCGCCTGGTCGCGGCTTGGGGTCGACGATCCGCATCAGGTTCTAGGCGAAAACGCCACCCGCAATCCGGGCAAGAGCAATCCTACGGGTGGCCGCCGCCTGCCCCCGACCGAACGCCGCGCGGTCGAGATCCTCGAAGCCAAGGATCACTGGACCAAGGCAGAGGTGCGTAAAGCTTACAAGGCCCTGATCAAGGTGCTGCACCCGGACATGAACGGCGGCGACCGCAGCCAGGAAGAACAACTGCAACTGGTGGTCTGGGCCTGGGACCAGATCAAGGACAGCCGCAACTTCAAGTAGATCCTTGCCAAATCCCGAACGCCCACCCGTTAACCTTAACGCGCGCCCTGCCCCTTCTTCTTGGCCCAAATACTCCCGCCGGAGGCGTTGCAACGGGGCGGCTTGTTGTTACCGTGACGCGGAATGCGACACAGGACACAGCCATGCCCAGAAAGATCATCATCGACACCGACCCCGGCCAGGACGACGCCGTCGCCATCCTCCTCGCCCTGGCCAGCCCCGGGGAAATCGACCTCATCGGCATTACCGCCGTCGCGGGCAACGTGCCGCTTGCGCTGACCGCAACCAACGCCCGCAAGATCTGCGAGGTCGCCGGGCGACCCGATGTCAGGGTTTTCGCCGGATGCGACCGACCGCTGGCCCACAGCCTCGTCACGGCCGAACATGTCCACGGCAAGACCGGGCTCGACGGCCCCGAATTGCCAGACCCGCAGATGCCCTTGCAGGACCAGCACGCAGTCGATTTCATCGTCGAAACCCTGCGAACCGAGGCACCGGGCACGGTTACGCTCTGCCCGATCGGACCGCTCACCAACATCGCCACGGCGCTGCAAAAGGCCCCCGATATTGCCCCCCGCGTGCAGGAAATCGTGCTCATGGGTGGCGCCTATTTTGAGGTCGGCAACATCACCCCGGCGGCGGAGTTCAACATTTACGTCGACCCGGAGGCCGCTGAGATCGTGTTCAATTCCGGCATTCCGCTGACAGTGATGCCGCTTGATGTGACGCACAAGGCGCTGGTCACCGCGCCGCATAACGACGCCTTTCGCGCACTTGGCACGGACCCCGGCCGCATCGTCGCCGAATGGACCGATTTCTTCGAACGCTTCGACAAGGAGAAATACGGATCGCAAGGCGCACCGCT
>PFEX01000033.1:0-1044 GCA_002783145.1 Rhodobacteraceae bacterium CG17_big_fil_post_rev_8_21_14_2_50_65_11
TGGAATTCAGCCATACCCTCGCCAGCGGCGAAAGCCTGACGGTGAGCGCGCCGATGGCCTATCTGCCGCGACCCAGGATCGAGATTTCCGGGCCGCAGGGCGTGCAGGCAAGTTTCGACTGGCAGGCAGCACAGGACACGGGTGGCGGGCCGATGGCGACGATCGTGCTGGTCAATGATGTGGTGAGCTACTGATGCTGCGTCTCAACCTCACCGCCACCCCGGAGTGGCTAACGCTGGCGCCTGGACTGCGATTGCACATGGCACCTTTGAGCACCGCCATCATGCTGGCGGCCCGCGCCGAGCTTGCGGCGGCGGATAGGGGGCAGCGGGGCTGTTCGAGATTCCAGGCGGCGACGCAGCGGCTCAGGCGTAGATCCGCTGTTCCATCGGGGTTTGATCAATCTGCTTTATCAGGCAGGCCAGCAGGGCGTCTTCGGCGCGGTTGGTGCGTGCGCCGGGGTTCCAGACCAGATGCACGTCGATGGCGGGCGGGTTGTCGTGCGGCGGAAGTCGCCACAGGCGCCCCATCGCCACATCTTCCCGGACCACATGCAGCGGCAGCGGCCCGATGCCCAGCCCGGCGATGATCATCCGGCGCACCTCTTCGAGGTTGGCCGATTTGCCGACGATGCGATCATCAAGCCGCGCTTCAGCCCGCATCACCGTGACCGCGCGCAGGGCATCATTCATCTGGTCGGTCACGAAACTGACCGAGGAATGGCCCGCCAGATCGGCCAGCGCCAGGCCGGAGCGGCCAAACAGCGGATGGTGTGGGCCACAAAACAGGCCGAAGAATTCGCGAAACAGGCGCCGGTATTGCAGCCGCGGATTGTGTTCATCAACCAGCCCGAGCGCCAGCGAAACCCGCCGCGCCGCCACCCCGGCCACGGCATCGCGGCTGGCCATGACCTCGACCGACAGCGTGGCCAGCGGATGGTGGGCATGAAAATCGCTCAACGCGGCATCAAACAGCGGGCAGAGCACATGACTGGCCACCGCAATCGTGGCATGGCCGCGCACCTCTTCGCCGATATCGCGCATC
>PFEX01000033.1:1083-1622 GCA_002783145.1 Rhodobacteraceae bacterium CG17_big_fil_post_rev_8_21_14_2_50_65_11
GCCTCGGTGCGCAACAACTTGCCCGCCGCCGTCAAGGCAAACCGCCCCGGTTTGCGGTCGATCAGCCGCTTGCCCAGCCGGTCCTCCAGCCGCTTCAGCGCGCTGGAGACCGACGGCTGCTTGAGCCCAAGCTTTTCGGCGGCCTCGGTGACGGATCGTGACTCGGCCAGCACCAGAAACGTGCGCAGCAGGTTCCAGTCAAGATCACGGGCAAGGCGTTCGGCGGGGGTCGTCAGGGTCATGCGATATTGATAACATCAATAATCATAATTTCAATTATCTATTTGCTTAATTGCGGGCGAGCCGTGATCGTAGGGACGCGCAGAGTTGTGCCTGGGGGGCCTGTCAGCCATGTCGATCGAGCGGCGCGAGGCGCGGCAACCGTGGATTCTTCTATCGCCCGCGCTGGTGTCGGTGCTGCTGTTGCTGGTGGTGCCGCTGATGTTCATCGTGGTCTATTCCTTCTGGCTGCGCAGCGCGGTCGGGGCCGATACCCCCGGCTTCTTTCTTGACAACTGGCAGAAGGTGCTGAGCGACCG
>PFEX01000033.1:1635-2014 GCA_002783145.1 Rhodobacteraceae bacterium CG17_big_fil_post_rev_8_21_14_2_50_65_11
ATCCTGCTGAACACCCTGAAGATCGCCGCCATCACCACCGCGCTTTGTGCGATTTTAGGCTATCCGGCGGCCTATTTCATCGCCCGTTCCCGCGGTAACAAGCTGGTGCTGCTGGTGCTGCTGATGCTGCCGTTCTGGATCAGCTACATCATCCGCACCATGAGCTGGATCAACATTCTCGGTATCTCGGGGGCGCTGAACGGGGCGTTGATGTGGCTGGGGCTGACGTCGCAGCCGATCCAGATGCTCTACAATGAAACCACGGTCATTCTGGGTCTCGTGCATTTTCTGCTTCCGTTCATGATTCTCAACATCTACGTCAGCCTCGAAGGCATCGACCGCAACCTTGAGGACGCCGCCGCCTCGCTTGGTGCGGCGC
>PFEX01000033.1:2068-2224 GCA_002783145.1 Rhodobacteraceae bacterium CG17_big_fil_post_rev_8_21_14_2_50_65_11
CCGGGGGCCTGCTGTGCTTCGTGCTGGCGGCGGGCACCTATATCACGCCGGTCATTCTGGGCGGGCCGCGCGATGCGATGTTTGCCAATCTGGTGTTCGAGGCGATCATCCGTCAGCTCAACTGGCCGCTTGGCTCGGCGCTGTCGCTGATGCTGC
>PFEX01000033.1:2246-5334 GCA_002783145.1 Rhodobacteraceae bacterium CG17_big_fil_post_rev_8_21_14_2_50_65_11
GCTGATCTACAACCGTTATCTCGGCATGTCGCAGCTCTCGAAAGGGCTGGGTTGATGGGCTGGCGGCTGATCCGGGCTTATACGGTGCTGGTTTACGGCTTCATGTTCCTGCCGGTGGCGGTGGTGGTGCTGCTATCGTTCAACGCCAGCCAGTTCGGCAGTTTTCCGATGACCGGCCTGTCGCTGCGCTGGTTTGAGGCGCTGTGGAGCAATGACGCCATCGTGCGCGCCTTTCGCACCTCGATCACCCTGGGGCTGCTGACGGCAGTGGTTTCGACCACGCTGGGGGTGCTGGCCAGCCTGGCGCTGGTGCGCTACAACATTCCGGGGCGCAACCTGATCACCACGCTGCTGATTGCCCCGATTCTGGTGCCCGAGGTGGTGCTGGCGGTGGCGCTGCTGCTGTTTCTCAACTTTCTGAACATCGGTAAAAGCTTTACCCTGCTGTTGATGGGGCATGTGATCTTCACCCTGCCGTTCGTCATTCTGGTGGTGCAGGCGCGGCTGGTTTCGATCCGCCGTGATGTCGAGGAGGCGGCGCTGAGCCTTGGGGCCTCGCCGCGCCAGACCTTTGTGTCGATCACGCTGCCCTTGCTGATGCCGGCGGTTGCGGCGGGGGCGTTGTTTGCCTTCACCATCAGCTTTGACGACATCACCGGCACCCTGTTCTGGAAACCCGGCGGGGTGGAAACCGTGCCGACGCAGATTTTCTCGATGCTGCGCAACTCGATCTCGCCCGAGATCAACGCCCTTGGCACGGTGATGATCTTGCTGACGGTCGGGTTGCCGCTGGTCGGGGCTGCCATTGCCCGACAACTGGCCAAGAAAAGCGGCGGATGAACCGCCCGGATACCCATCAATCAACAAGGAGACCTCTGATGGACGATACCAAACGTTATGAACGACTGCGCGAGCGGTTCCAGAACGGCGATCTGGACCGGCGCAACTTTCTTGGCCTGCTCGGGGCCGCTGGTCTGGCCTATGGGGTGCAGACTCCGTTCGCGCGCTTTGCCAATGCGGCAGACGTGACGCAGGTGCGGTTTGACGGCTGGGGCGGCGTGGTGTCGGAAGCTTTCCGCAAATATGCCTTCGACCCCTACACCGCCAAGACCGGCGTGACGGTGGTCGATGGCACCTTCCCCGGCGGCGACGAATATCTGGCGCAGGTGCGCGCCTCGCGCGAGGGCGAATACAACATCGCCCACCTCTCGGGGGTGTTCGACTATGCCCGCTATCACGGCTTTGGTCTGACCAGCGCACTGAACCTCGACAACATTCCCAACATGGCGCTGGTGATGCCGGCGCTGACCAATGCTTTTGCCGCGGTTACCCCCGACAGCCTCAGCGCCGTGCCCTATGACTATGGCAGCACCGGGCTGGCCTATAACCGCAAATATATCTCGGACGATGAGATGAAGGAAAAGGGTGCCAAGATCCTGATTGACGCCGCCTACAAGGGCAAGATCGGCGGCTGGACCGATTGGCGCACCCGGATCTGGTATGGCGCGTTGCAAACCGGGCAGGACCCCAACAACATCACCGACATGGAAGCGGTCTGGAATGCGGTGCGCACCCACCGCGACCTTGCGCTGAAATACTGGGCCTCTGGTGCAGAGCTGATGAGCCTGCTGGCGGAAGAGGAAATCTATGTCACCGAGGGCTGGTCGGGCCGGATTTTCGCGCTGCAGGAACAGGGCCATGACATCGGCTATTACGACCCGCCCAAGGGCTTTGGCTGGCAGGAATGTCTGTTCGTGATCAAGGGCAGCCCGATGGCAGCCTGCGAGGAACTGCTGAACTTCATGCTCGATCCGGCAACCTCGATCGCGGTGGCCGAGGGGCAGAACTATCCGCCCGCCCTTGACCCGACCAAGGTTGACCTTGGCACCAAGATCCCGACCCTGCCGGCCTTTGATCCGACCGGCACCCTGGCGGGCCTGACCTTTGCCAATCCGGGCTACTGGAACGGCAACGAGGCCGAATGGTCGGAAGAGTTCAGCCGCGTGCAGCGCGGCTACTGAAGCCATTTCCCCGCCCGGCCCTGCGCATGTTGCAAGGTCGGGCGGCTTTTTCATCTGCCGGAGGTCGAATGTGAGCGCCGTAACCCTAACAGATATCGTCAAGCGGTTCGGCAGTTTCACCGCCGTGCACAAGATGTCGCTGGAGATACCAGAGGGCAGTTTTGTCACCCTGCTCGGGCCGTCGGGCTGTGGCAAGACCACCACGCTGCGGATGATCGCCGGGCTGCTGGACCCGACCGAGGGCGATATCACCATCAAGGGCGCCCGGGTCAACGATGTGCCAATCCACAAGCGCAACCTCGGGCTGGTGTTTCAGAATTACGCGCTGTTTCCGCACCGGACGGTGGCGCAGAACGTGGCTTTCGGGTTGAACTACCGCCACGTTGCGGCCGCCGAGATCAGCCGCCGCGTCGCGCAGGCACTGGAGCTGGTGCAACTGCCCGATCTTGGGGCGCGCTACCCCAAGGATCTGTCGGGTGGCCAGCAGCAACGCATCGCGCTGGCCCGCGCCATCGTTATCGAACCCGACGTGCTGCTGCTGGATGAGCCGCTTTCGGCGCTGGATGCCAACTTGCGCGAAGACATGCGGGTGGAACTCAAGCGCATTCAGCAGCGCATCGGCGTGACCACGATTTTTGTCACCCATGACCAGACCGAGGCACTGGCGATGTCGGACCAGATCATCGTGATGTCGGAGGGGCGCGTTGAGCAGGTTGGTGCCCCGGAAGAGGTTTACAACACGCCCGCCAGCGCGTTTGTTGCGCAGTTTCTTGGGGCGTCAAACATCCTGTCGGCAGAGTGCCGCAGTGTGCAGGGGGCCGAAATCGCGCTGGAACTGGCGGATTTCCCGCGCCTTGTCATCCCGCGCGCGCGTGCGCCGCAGATTGCCGGGACCGGGCCGGTGCGCCTGGTGATCCGGGCCGAAAAGCTGGTGGTGCTGCCCGCCGATGCGCCGCCCGACGCGCGCTACAGCGTCGCGGCCACCATCGAGAATGTCGATTATCAGGGCCAGTCGGCGCGTTATTTCCTGCGGGTCGGCGACCACACGATGCAGGCGATCAACATGA
>PFEX01000014.1:0-5410 GCA_002783145.1 Rhodobacteraceae bacterium CG17_big_fil_post_rev_8_21_14_2_50_65_11
GTCTGCGGTCCGACGACAAGATCGACCATCGGCTGACGGCGCATGATCTCCTCGCCCTCAGCCTGCGCCACGCAGCCGGCAACCCCGATCTTCAGATCCGGCTTCGCGTCGCGCAGCGGCTTGAAGCGGCCAAGCTCCGAATAGACCTTCTCGGCGGCCTTTTCGCGGATATGGCAGGTGTTGAGCAGGATCATGTCCGCCTCTTCGGGCGAGGCCACCTGTTCATACCCTTCCGACCCGAGCGCCTCGGCCATGCGCTCGCTGTCATAGACGTTCATCTGGCAGCCATAGGTCTTGACGTAGAGTTTTTTCGGGGCGGATTTCGGGGCGGACATGGGGCGCGGCTCCTCGCGGCGGTTTCACAATCGTCTATCGCAAGCGCGGCGCTGCTTCAATCCGCGCTGCGGCGTTTGCAAATTGGAAACGCCGGGGGCACAATGTGACTGGGCAGAAAGACCCCGGCAGCAGGCACATGATCCATTCCTCCCTTCCCGCCTTCGCAGCGCACGCGCGCCGCCAGCCCCTTGGCAAGGGGCCGTTCGCGATCGTCATCGCCGAGGACGCGACCGAACTGGCCTCGACGCTGGATCATGTCACGCATCTGGGCTTTCGCCGGATCGTGCTGCTGGCGCCGACGGATGTGGACCTGCCAACCGGCATCAGCGACCCCGATATCATCGAGGTGATCCGCCACCCGACGCGCCAGCCCGGCACCGCCGAGGCCGCCGTCAATGCGTTGATCCCGCTGGTTCAGGGAGAGTGGATTCACTACTGCTACAACACCGAATACCTGTTCTTTCCGTTCTGCGAACAGCGCCGAGTCGGCGAGGCGATCGCCTTCGTGGTGGAGGAGCGCCGCGATTCCGTGCTCGGCTACACCGTCGATCTCTATGCAGAGGAGCTGACCCGCCATCCCGACGCCGTGTCGCTGGAAACCGCGCATCTCGACGGGTCCGGATATTACGCCGACACCCGGCGCAATGACGCGGGCGACGTGCTGGACCGGCAGCTGAATTTCTACGGCGGCCTGCGCTGGCGGTTCGAGGAACACGTGCCACAGGCCAAGCGCCGGATCGACCGCCCGGCCCTGTTCCGCGCGGTCGAGGGGCTTTACCTGCGCGACGGCAACACCCTCTCGGTCGAGGAAATGAATACCTATGCCTGCCCGTGGCACCACTCGCTGTCTGCCGCGATCTGTTCCTTCCGCGTGGCCAAGGCGCTGCGCAGCAATCCGGGATCGCGCCACGACGTGGACAATTTCCGCTGGCACAAGTCGACGCGCTTCTACTGGTCGTCGCGGCAATTGATGGAACTGGGGCTGATGGAACCGGGGCAGTGGTTCTGACCCGGCCGGCAGGGCCGGCCGCCGGGAAAACCACCGCGCCGGTAACGGCTTCTTAACCGGTTTCTGGCAGGCTCCGTCCCAGGTATACCGATTCCCAAGCGTGACCCGGTCCGCCGTCCGACCCGAAGACCACCCGATGAGGGTGCAGGCACGGCACGGCGCACAGGCTCGCCAGACCATCCACCCACGCGCCTCCAACTGGCGGCGCCGCCCCCTTTTTCGTATGCGATCAAGGCCAGCCAATGGCTCGCCCGACACCCTCCCTCCGAGACCGGCACCGTACCCGGCTTGCGCCTCCGCCCCGCCGCGCGTGCCCCTGCGCGCGCCCTGCGCTTCTTCTTGGCCGAAATACTCGATCGACCGCGCGGGGAAAGCGCCTGCCCCATCGCCTCGCGCGAACGTGTCTCGCGCTCGCCCGCCCCGGCAAGCGCAACCCGCGTCTTTCCGCGCCCCCCTCGCGAAGAGCGCAGCGATGAGCGCGCCGCCTCACACCCGGTTGGGCAGCGCCCGCCCCTCGTCAAGTGCGATGACATTGTCCAGCGCCATGCGCCCCATCGCCTCGCGCACCTCCAGCGCTGCGGTGCCCATATGCGGCAGCAGGGTGACGTGTTCCATCCCGCGCAGCGCCTCGGGCACCTGCGGCTCGAACTCGTAGACGTCGAGCCCGGCCCCTGCGATCCGCCTCTCGGCCAGTGCGGCGATCAGCGCCGTCTCGTCGACCACGTCGCCGCGCGCGATATTGACGAGGATCGCATGGCGCTGCATCGCGTCAAAGGCCGCCGCTCCGATCAGGTGGCGCGTTTCGGCACCGCCCGGCGTCGCCACCACCACAATATCGGCGCGCGCCAGCGCCACGCCCATCTCCATCTGCTCGGCGGGGAAATCGACCCGCTTGGGCGAGCGGTTCACGTAGACCACCGGGCACCCGAACCCATGGTGACAGCGCCGCGCGATGGCCTGCCCGATCCGGCCCATGCCGATGATGCAGACGGTCTTGCCGCTGACATGCAGCCCCAGCAATTGCGTCGGCTGCCAGCCCGTCCAGGTCCCCGAGCGCACCAGCCGTTCGCCCTCGCCGGCGCGCCGCGCAGTCATCAGAACCAGCGTCAGGGCAAGATCCGCGGTCGCGTCCGTCACCGCGCCGGGCGTGTTGGAGACCACAACACCTGCCGCCCGCGCGGCCGTCACGTCGATATGGTCGACCCCGACCCCGAAATTGGCCAGCAGCCGGCAGCGCGGGTGCGCCACCTCGGCAAAGGCTGCGGAGCGGAAGGCATCGCCCAGCGTCGGCAAAACCGCGTCCTGCTCGGCCAGCGCGTCGACGCATTCCGCGTGCGACATTGGCCGCGTGCTTTCACGGCAGGTCACGTCGAACCGCGCCTGCGCCGCATCCATAACGGCCTCCGGCAAGCGCCGCGAGATCAACAGCTTCAATGCAGCCTCCCGCCCTTGGGCACCGGCTGGTCCGGCCCGATCAGCACCACCTCGCCCGCGTCATCGGGAAGGCCGAGCACAAGGATCTCCGACCGCACCGGCCCGATCTGCCGGGGCGGGACGTTCACCACCGCCAGCACCTGCCTGCCGATCAGCGACTGAGGCACGTAATGCGCCGTGATCTGGGCGGAGCTTTTCTTCACCCCCAGATCACCCCCGAAATCGACCCAGAGCCTGATCGAAGGCTTGCGCGCCTCGGGGAAGGGTTCGGCGCGCACCACCTCGCCGACGCGGATATCGACCTTCAGGAAATCGTCAAAGGAAATCTCGTCGCTCATCCCTTCAACTCCCGCGTCAACTCCCGCGCGCGGGCCGCTGCCGCCGCGACCGTCGCGCGCATCAGCGGCGCAAGGCCTGTTTCCTCGTCCATCAGAACCTCCAGCCCCGCCTGTGTCGTCCCGTTTGGGCTGGTCACGTTGCGGCGCAGCTGTTCGGGCGGCTCATCCGCGACCTCGGCCAGCGCCCCGGCCCCGGCGACCGTGGCCTTGGCCAGTTGCATCGCCATGTCGTCCGGCAGCCCCTCGGCCCGGCCTGCCGCCGCCAACGCCTCGATCATGTAGAAGACATAGGCCGGGCCGGATCCGGACACCCCCGTCACCGCGTCGATCTGCGCCTCGTCCGAGAGGCGCACCACCTGACCCACGGCAGACAGCAAGCCCTCGGCAATGTCGGCATCCGCCGCCCCCGCCGCGGCATTGCCGACGATCGCGGTAATGCCCTTACCCACGGCGGCAGGCGTATTGGGCATCGCCCGGATCACCCGCGTGGCCTTGCCAAGCACCTTTTCGAACAGCGCAATCGGGGTTCCGGCCGCGACCGAGATCACTAGGCACCCGCCGCCGCCAAGCGGCGAAAGCTGGCCCAGCGCCTCCGCCATCACCTGCGGCTTCACGGCAACAACGGCAACCGCCGGGTCGTCTGGCAGGCGGTCGTTCAGGTGCACCCCCCGCGCCGTCAGCCAGTCCGACGGGTGCGGATCGAGCACCCAGACCGAGGCAGCGGGCAAACCGGATTCCAGCCAGCCCGCCAGCATCGCCTGCCCCATCTTGCCGCAGCCCAGCATCACCAGCCCACGGCGCGCAATGTCGTCAAAACGCATCATCTCTCCCCGGTTGTTCGGGCCCCACGAAGGCCGCGCGCCGGGCAGGTTAGGCGCGCCCGTAGCTCTGCGCAATGGCGACCTGCATCGCCTCGGCGGGCGTCTTGCCGGACCACACCGCCAGTTGAAAGGCCGGGTAATACCGCTCGGCCGCCGCCACCGCGGTTTCTACCATGCAAGCGATCTGGTCCGGGCTCGCCATCTGTTCGCCCGCCAGCAGCAAGCCGTAGCGATAGACCATCAGCTTGTGCTCGTGCCAGTAGCTGAACGCACCCGCCCAGCACTTGTCATTGGCCAGGTTGAGCACCTCGTAGAGCGCCGGCAGAGTGTCCTCCGGCGGCTCCATGTCGAAGGTGCAGACCATGCGCAGCGTCTCGTCCTGCGCCGACCACGCGAGGGTGACGGAATAGGTCCGCCACTGCCCCTCGATCGCCATGGCGATCTGATCATCGCCGACACGATCGAAATCCCACTCGTGGTGGGTCGCCAGCGTTTCAACGATATCAATGGGATGGAGATCATCGACCTCATAATACTGCTCGGATAGCGACATTGCCCAGGCCTCTTTGTCTTGGCAGCTTCGCGGTCGCTCGGCTTGGGGCCGAAACATCCCACTAGAAGCTGGGTGTCTGACTATGGGTCGCCGGGTTGGCCCCGACCCCATACCAGATATGGTGGAGCCAATGGCGTGACCTGTAAAGGATAAATATGCGGAGTCGAGTCGCGACACCGCAGCGATGTGACCTATCCACAAGTTTCTTCAAGACGGTGAAAGTTATTCACAAGCCAGGCAATCGCCCGCCACCACGGCGCCGATCCGGCCCCGCGCACCTGTTTCATCCTGGCAAGAATACCTGCGCGGAGTCGCTGCAAGGCGACCGGGGCGGCGCCCCCGCCCCTCCCGCAGCGCCCCCGCCCCTCCCCCGCAAGGCTCGGCGCCCCACCCCGATGAGCGCAGCGAAGAGGGCCCCGGTCGGCGCCGGCGGCGCCGAAACCGATCTCAGCCGTGGCGCCTGTTTTCCGGCGTCGCGATTTTGGATTCACCGCCATGGGACCGCCGGGCGAAGGCTGACGCAAGGTATGACTGCGCCGTCCGCCCGGCGGCGCGGCCGCCGCTTGCGGCGACACGAAGACAGAAGATCGACCATGGCGTCACGCTCGACGAGACAGGAAAACCGGGAAAGAGCGGCGCCCTCTCCCGGTTGTATTGTCAGCCGATTACGCCCTGCAAGTGACGGGATCCGGGGCGGCAAAAAAGGAAAACGATCAAGACCCTGGAGTCACTTTTCGGTCTTCGCCTCCAGCGCCGCGATCCGCGCTTTCAGCGCCTCGTTCTCCTCGCGCGCCTTCTGGGCCATGGCGCGCACCGCGTCGAACTCCTCGCGGGTGATGAAATCGCGATCCGCCAGCCAGCGGTCCATCAACGAGCGCATTGCCGTCTCGGCCTCATCCTTGGCGCCCTGCGCCACGCC
>PFEX01000014.1:5420-6371 GCA_002783145.1 Rhodobacteraceae bacterium CG17_big_fil_post_rev_8_21_14_2_50_65_11
CCTGCGCCACGCCCATGGCGTTGGTCATCAGCTGCGACATGTCTTCCATGAACTTGTTGCGGGTCTGCATTCGACGGCCTCCTGTGCTTGTGACCCCATATGGCCCCGCGCGTCGCCGGCATCAAGGTTGACTTCGCCGCAGGGGCCAGCCATCCCAACCGTGACAGGACCAGCGAGAGACCCCGACCATGCTGCCAGCCGCGATTCCCTTCCCCGATATCTCGCCGGAGCTGTTCAGCATCGAGATCGGCAATTTCGCCTTCGCCCTGCGCTGGTATGCGCTGGCCTATATTGCGGGCATCCTGATCGGCTGGCGCCTTGCGGTAGCAGCGGTGAAACGCCCCGCGCTCTGGCCCTCTGGCACCCCGCCGATGACGCCGGAGCAGGTGGAGGCGTTCCTGACATGGCTCATCCTTGGCATCGTGCTGGGTGGGCGGACAGGCTACGTTCTGTTCTACCAACCGGCCTATTACCTCGACCATCCGGGCGAAATCCTGATGCTCTGGCAGGGCGGCATGTCGTTTCACGGCGGTTTCCTCGGCGTGGGGGGGGCCGGGCTGGCGTTCTGCTGGCGCCACCGGATTCCGGTTCTGCGTGCCGGTGACCTGATGGCGCTGGCGACACCGCCGGGGCTGCTCTTGGGCCGGCTGGCGAATTTCGTCAACGCGGAGCTTTGGGGGCGGCCCTCGGACGCGCCCTGGGCGGTGATCTTCCCCGGCTCCCTGGCGCAGGACTGCCCTGGCCCGACTGGGCTGGTTGAGGTGGGCAACATGCTGCTTTGCGCGCGCCACCCTTCGCAGCTTTACGAGGCCGCGCTTGAGGGGCTGATCCTCGGCGCGGTGCTGATCTGGCTGGCATGGCGGCGCGGCGCGCTGCAACGCCCGGGCCGGGTGATGGGGGTGTTCTTCGCAGGCTACGGGCTGGCCCGCGTGATCGTGGAGCTGTTGCGGC
>PFEX01000014.1:6386-7568 GCA_002783145.1 Rhodobacteraceae bacterium CG17_big_fil_post_rev_8_21_14_2_50_65_11
TCATCACCCTCGACAACCCGCTGGGGCATGTGGTTTCCCTGACCCCCGCGATCGGGCTGTCGATGGGTCAGCTTCTGTCGCTGCCGATGCTGCTGCTCGGCGTCGTACTGATCGCGGCCGCGCGGCAGCGGGCGGCATGAATGCGCTGACCGACAGGCTGCTTGGCCGCATCGCGCGCACCGGGCCGCTGACGCTGGCGGAGTTCATGACCGAGTGCCTGCTGCACCCCGAGCACGGCTACTACACAACCCGCGATCCGCTGGGCGCGGCGGGGGATTTCACCACCGCGCCCGAGATCAGCCAGATGTTCGGCGAGCTTGTCGGCCTGTGGCTGGCGCAGGTCTGGATGGATCAGGGCCGGCCTGCCCCGGTCGTGCTGGCCGAGCTTGGGCCGGGGCGCGGCACGCTGATGGCCGACGCGCTGCGCGCCACGCGGGGTGTGCCGGGCTTCCTTGAGGCGGCGCGGCTGCACCTGGTGGAGGTCTCGCCCGCCCTGCGCGCGCGGCAGGCGCAGGCGCTTGCAGGGTTCGACATCACCTTTCACGACCATGCCGCCGCCCTGCCCGACGGGCCGCTCTACCTTGTTGCCAACGAGTTCTTCGATGCCCTGCCGATTCGACAGTTCCAGCGCGGGCCAAGCGCCTGGCACGAATGCCAGATCGGCGCGGCAGACGGGCAGCTTGTTCGGGGGCTTGGGCCGGAGACCCGGTTCGAGATGCTGGACGACAGACTGGCGGAAACGCACGAGGGCCAGGTCGTCGAGGTCAACAGCCCCGCCCTGCCGCTGGCGGGCGATATCGGCGCCCGGATCGCGGCGCATGGCGGCGCTGCGCTGATCGTCGATTACGGCGAGGCGGTCAGTCTTGGCGACACGTTCCAGGCGCTGCGCGGACACCAACCGGTCGACCCGCTGACCTGCCCCGGCGAGGCGGACCTGACCGCGCATGTCGCCTTTAAGCCGCTGGCCCGCGCCGCCGCCCCCGCCGTCGCCTCGGCGCCGACGCCGCAGGGGCTGTTCCTCGAAAGGCTCGGGATCACCGCGCGGGCAAAAGCGCTTGCCGCAGCGCTCAGCAACGAAGCGCTTGCCACGCATATCGCGGCGCACAGGCGCTTGACGCATCCGGACGAAATGGGAACCCTGTTCAAGGTCATGGCGCTGACCCCGCCGGGCGCGCCGCCGCC
>PFEX01000018.1:0-5383 GCA_002783145.1 Rhodobacteraceae bacterium CG17_big_fil_post_rev_8_21_14_2_50_65_11
CGCATCCCGTCGGGCACCGCGTGGCGGGTGATGTCCAGCAGGTTTTGCGCACCGGCATCGCGAGTGATCACCCGTTCGCCGGGATAGAGCGCCTCCACCGGCAATGCGCCGGCAAGCGTCAGGATTTCCGTGCCCGGCGGCACCGCCGCGCACAGGTCGCAGAAAAGGGGATCGCCCGTCAGGGGCGACGTCGAGGGGGAATCCGTCATCTGGTTGTCCTGCTCTTGCCCGGCGAGTTTGCCCCGCCTTTTGTTAACATCACCTTAAGGCAACATTGGGACTCAGCCCAAGAAAAAATCGCACCTTACCCGCGCGGCAGGGTGAAAAAGCTTCTCGCCACAGCGTGAGAGCTTTGCTAGTTAACCGCGACCGTTGGCAAGCCCGGCGGCGGCGAGCGGGTGTGGCGGAATTGGTAGACGCACCAGATTTAGGTTCTGGCGCCGCAAGGCGTGGGGGTTCGAGTCCCTTCACCCGCACCATGTTGATACAATTTTCCACCGAATGCATCGCCAACTTCATGGCGCCGTCCTCACCGGGGCGCCGTGCTCAAGAGAGAGGATCAGGTCGGAGCAATCGCCTGAGGGCTTGATCGGGGGCTGCGCGGTCGATTCAGGCGGCGCGTCTTCGCGGGTTTGTGGTGCCCCCACACGGACTCGAACCGCGGACCTACTGATTACAAATCAGTTGCTCTACCAGCTGAGCTATAGGGGCAATACCACAACGCTTTTTCACATCTAACGACCAACGGAGCATGGGTCCGGGGTCGACAAACGAGAACGCCAGGTCGATTTCTTCCCACGAAGTCAAGACGTGTTTCATACATCTTGCAGTCCGATGGTCCGAGCCTCCGAATCTGGCTGCGTGGTCAATAGCGATTGACGTCTTCGCGCGCAAGATCCAGCAAAGATATCGAGGCGGCAAATCGTGTCATGGTTGTTTTGAGGTCTTTGGCGTTGCGCTTGCCTTTCCTCTTTCAAGACACCCCCGCCGCGGTGGGTCAGATCCTCGCGCGACGGAACCCGGAAACCGCATCAAGGCCGCGAATCGGCGAACGCTATGAAGCTGCAAGGCTGAGGGTCAGGGTCGCCTCCGTTTCATCCATCGCCACGCGCGCCATCAGCCGCCGCGCCGTCGCTTCCTGCGCCAGAAGGGCGAATTGCACGCGCCCCGGCGGCGGTGTGTTGCCAGGCAGTCCGGTGCCGTGCAAAAGGCCCCAAAGCGCATCGTCTCGGGCCAGCTTGCGCCCGGCGCCCGTCAGTCGCCAGCCATCGCCGGATCGTTCGATTCGCAACCTGCCGCCAAGCGGAAAGGCGGTTTCGGCGCAGCCGAGCATGAGGAAGGCCAGTTTCGCGTCGCGCCGGGACAGGTCGCCGGCGATGTGCCAATCCACGTCCTGCCGCCCGCCAGCATAAAGCGCGGTCAGGATCTCGCGCAATTCGCGCGCCGACAACCTGTCGTCCGCGCCGGCCGCGCCGAAGGCGATCCGGTAGAACCGCACCCGCGCCATCGCGTCATTCACCGCAGATGCGATCAGCTCGATCTCGGGCGTGCGCGGCGCACCGGACAGGGTCAGCAATTCGATTCCGTTGGCAATCGCCGAAAGCGGATTTACAATGTCATGGCACAGGCGCGAGCCGACCAGTTCCGACAGGCCGGGCGCGGCGACGTGGTGCCGGTCATCCATCATCGAAAGGCCCCGCCGATGTCGAGAGAGTTGAACGCCATGCTGGAACCGGGGATGCTTGTGCGCCACCCGCAGAAACCCGATTGGGGCCTTGGGCAGGTGCAGTCCAATATCAGCGGTCGCATCACGGTGAATTTCGAGAACGCGGGCAAGGTCGTCATCAACGGCGATCGGGTAGCGCTGGTCATGGAGTTCTGATCCCCCTCTGGGCTGGCTCCGATGAGGCTAGCGCGGGCAAGGTTAACAGTTTGCTAACAAGCCGCATGACGCGGCCCGGCTCTGTTGCAAAGGCGGCGGCTATGGCTTACCCGAACCGTCAGAGAAAAACCGGGGCAGACATGCGTAGCGACACGGGCCAGTTCGAATTGCGCCTCGCGCGCGGTGACGCCGATCTGCGGCTGGCGCAGGCCCTGCGCTACGAGGTGTTCGTGGCGGAGCTTGGCGGCGACGGGCCGCTGGTCGATCACGACCGACGGCTTGAGGCCGACCGCTTCGATCCCCACTTCGATCACCTCATGCTGCTGGATCGCGCGCGCGCCGGGAATCCCTGCATCGGGGTTTACCGGCTTATGCGCGACGATCAGGCGCCGGCGGGACAGTTCTATTGCGATGACGAATACGACCTTGGCATTCTGAAACGCTCCGGCCTGCGGCTGCTGGAACTGGGACGGTCCTGTGTGCATGCCGAGTATCGCGGCAGCATGGCGATGATGCGTCTTTGGAACGGTCTGGCGGCTTATGTGGAAGAGCATGGCATCGACCTGATGTTCGGCGTCGCCTCGTTTCACGGCACCGATGCGGGGGCGTTTGCCGGCCCGCTTTCGCTGCTGCATCACCGCTACCTTGCGCCAGAGCCGATTCGGGTGCGGGCCCGCGCGGCGCAGTTCCAGCGGATGGACCTGATCCCCGAGTCCGATCTGGATCGCGTCGCGGCGGCGCGTGCCCTTCCGGCGCTGATCAAGGGCTATCTGCGAATGGGCGGCGTCGTGGGCGAGGGCGCCTTTATCGACCACGGTTTCAACACCACCGATATCTGCCTGCTGATGGACGTCAAGCGCGTGTCGCAAAAGCAGCTTGGCCTTTACGCGCAAGGTCTGCGCAGGTGACGGCGTGGCAGGACGGCACTGCGCCAGAGGTCGCCCGCATCACCGCGCGTGGCTGGTCGCGGGTGCTGCGCCGGGGCGCGCCGGTCGTGCTGTTGCTGGCGGTGGCGTTTCCGGTTTTGCTGGTGTTGCGCGGGCCGGAGCGTCTGCTGCGCGGCGACACCCGCCCGCTGACCCCGTGGATCACGCAAGTGGTCTGCATCGTCAGCCTCCGGCTGATGGGGCTGCGCCGCCGGGTGCGCGGCGCACCGAGCCCGGCGCGGGGGGCCTGTGTGGCGAACCATTCCAGCTGGCTCGATATCTTCGTGCTGAATGCGTCGAAGCGGGTGTTTTTCGTCGCCAAGGCCGAGGTCGCGGGCTGGCCCGTCATCGGCTGGCTGGCGCGCGGCACCGGAACCCTGTTCATCCGCCGCGACCGGCGCGAGGCACGCCGCCAGCAAACCTTGTTCGAGGAGCGCCTGCGCGCCGGGCATCATTTGCTCTTTTTTCCCGAGGGCACCAGCACCGATGGCGCGCGGGTGCTGCCCTTCAAGACCACCCTTTTCGCCGCCTTCACCACCGAGGCGCTGCGCGGTTTTCTGACGGTGCAGCCGGTGTCGCTGCGCTATCACGCGCCCGAGGGCGAGGATGCATGTTTCTATGGCTGGTGGGGAGACATGAATTTCGCGCACGGGCTCCTGAAGGTGCTGGCGGTGCGGCGGCAGGGTTGGGTCGACGTGGTCTATCACCCGCCCCTGCGGGTGGCCGATTACCCCGACCGCAAGGCGCTTGCCGCCGCCTGCGAGGCGGCGGTGCGCACGGGGTTCAGCGAAGCGGCGCGGTGAGGGCGGCAAGCGCTGCGGCGGGGTCGTCGGCGCCCCAGATTTCTTCCCCGATGGCGAAGAAATCGGTCACCGGGGCGAGCGTTTCGACCAGTTCCACGCTCAGCGCGCCCTCGGCCACAACCGGAAGCTCGATCATCTGCGACCACCACGCGAAGAGGTCATGCTCGGCCCGCGTGCCGTCGCCGAGCGGGCTGTCGCCGACGGGGCCGAAGGCGATATAATCGGCGCCGATTTCGCCCGCATTCATGCCGTCATGGCGGGAGGCGCCGCAAAACGCGCCGAGGATGGCATCGGGGCCGAGATCCTTGCGCGCCTTGCGCACCGAGCGCGCGCCATCGGTCAGGTGCACACCGTCAAGCCCGAGCCGCTCGACAAGGCCGATGTGACGCTCGATCACGAGCGGCACGTCACGCGCATGGGCTATCTCGCGCAGCGCATCGGCGGCGCGCTCCACCTCGTCGGCATCCGCGGAAGCATGGGCAAGGCGCAGGCAGGCGACGTCCTGCGCGTCGAGCACGGCCGACAGTTTCGCTGCGAAGGCGTCGATCTCGAAGGCCGGTGGCGTGACGAGGTAGATCTGCGGCTGCTCTGGCGCGTCGTGCGGCATGGGCTTTCCTTCGCTTGTGTTGGGCGCGGTGATAGACCTTGCAACGGGCGGGAACAATGGGGCGCTTGCATCGGGGCAGGGGCCGGATTAAGCGCCATGCGCATGAGCCTAGACATTCCCCAGCCCGCCTTCATCCTGGTGCGCCCGCAGATGGGCGAGAATATCGGTGCCGCGGCACGCGCGATGTGGAATTTCGGGCTCGACCACATGCGCGTGGTGGCGCCGCGCGACGGCTGGCCCAACGAGCGTGCGGTGGCACTGGCCAGTGGCGCCGGGCGGCTGCTGGACCAGGCCGGACGGATGGGTTCGGTGGCGGAGGCGTTGCGCGACTGCACCTATGTGTTCGCCACCACGGGCCGGTCGCGCGGGCTGACCAAACCCGTGGTGACGCCGGAGCGCGCGATGGCGCAGGCGCGCGCGATTCACGCCGAGGGCGGCAAGGTGGGGGTGATGTTCGGGCCTGAACGCGCCGGGCTGGAAAACGAGGATATCGTGCAGGCCAACGCGATCATCTCGGTGCCGGTGAACCCGGATTTCCCGTCGCTCAACCTTGCGCAATGCGTGCTGCTGACCGCCTATGAATGGCGCCGCGCCACGGTAGATGTGGCGCCCGAGGTGATGGAGATGGCCGGCACGGAGTTCGCCACCGGCGAGGAGATCGCGTGGCTTGGCGATCATTTCGAGGAACGGCTGGGCGCGGCGGGCTTCTTCTTTCCCGAGACCAAGGCGCCGGGCATGAAGCTCAACCTTCGCAACATGTGGGCGCGGCTGCCGCTGACGCGGGCCGATGTGCAGACGCTGCACGGGATGCTGCGCCAGATGGTGCGCTGGAAGGACCGGGGCTGACGCCTCTTCAAGCCCTTTGCGGGGCTTTCATCGGCGGAGGTGCGAATGACCCGATGTTTGCACGGGGTGGAGAGGGCGGATGCCTCCGGCGGGAGTATTTGGCCCAAGAAGAAGGGCAGGGGCGCGACGCTTTGGCGTTGCGCTTGAACCTTGCCGGGGCGGGGGCTAGGTCTGGCGAGGAGAGCGAGGGAGCGTGGTGATGAGCGGCAAGCGCAGCATTTTCGAAGAGGTTGGCGACACCCGGAAAGCCGCCGCGACGCCGGGCGCGTTGAGCGCCGGGCGCGGCCGGGGGCGCGGGTTCGCGCGCGGCTGGCTCAGG
>PFEX01000018.1:5412-5762 GCA_002783145.1 Rhodobacteraceae bacterium CG17_big_fil_post_rev_8_21_14_2_50_65_11
GCGCGTTGCCGCCGCTCTCCGAGGCCGATTGGCAGGCAGAGTTCGACGCCTACCGGCAGACCGACGAATATCGGTTGCAAAACGCAGGGATGAGCCTTGATGGGTTCCGGTATATCTACTGGTGGGAATGGGGTCACCGGCAGCTTGGCCGTACGATCGGGCTGGTCTGGGCGCTTGGCTTCGTCTTCATGCTGGCAACGCGGCGGATGCCGCGCGGCTGGACCGGGCGTTTCGTGCTCTTGGGCGCACTGGGCGGCGCGCAAGGCACGATCGGCTGGTGGATGGTGCATTCCGGGTTGCAGGCGGGGATGGTTGACGTCGCCTCCTACCGGCTGGCGACGCATCTGGGG
>PFEX01000018.1:5779-8243 GCA_002783145.1 Rhodobacteraceae bacterium CG17_big_fil_post_rev_8_21_14_2_50_65_11
TCTCGGGACGAGGCCGACCTGATGCAGGCCCGCCGGGGGATGGAGCACCGTATGAAAGGCATGACCACCGGTCTGCTGCACCTGAGCTTTCTGCAAATCCTGATCGGCGCCCTCGTGGCCGGGATCGATGCAGGCCGGCTGTTCCCCGACTGGCCGCTGATGGCGGGCGGGATCACGCCGCCCGACATGTGGCAAATCGAGCCGCTCTGGCGCAACCTGTTCGAGAACGCGGGCACGGTGCAGTTCATCCACCGGATCCTTGGGTATGGGCTGGTGGCGCTGGCGATCGGTGTCTTGATGGCAGCCCGCAAATCGGCCAACCGCGCGGTGAAGGGCGCGGCGCAGGTGGCAGCGGCGATGATTTTCGTTCAGGCGACGCTTGGGGTTGTTACGGTGATGCACAGCGCGCCGCTTTACCTTGCGATCGTCCACCAACTTGGCGCAGTCTTCACCATCGTTCTGATCCTGCGGGCGCGCTTTGCCGCGATCTACCCGCCCATGCAATCCGCAAGAGGGGCCTGACATGTCCGCTTATGACGATCTGATCGCGTTCCAGCGCGACACGCAGGCCCTGGCGCAGGTCGCCGGGCGGCTGGGATGGGACCAGGAAACCGTGATGCCGCGCGGCGCGGCTGACCAGCGGTCGGAAGAGATGGCGGCGATGGAAAGCGTGCTGCATGGCCGCCGCACCGATCCGCGTGTCGGCGATTGGCTGGGATCGGCAGAGCCTGCGGATGATGTGGCACGCGCAAACCTGCGCCTTGTCCGGCGTGATTACGAGCGCGCCACCAAGGTGCCCGCCGACCTGGCGAAGGCACTGGCCAGGGCGACATCGCGCGCGCAAGGTCTCTGGGCCGAGGCGCGGGCAAACGAGGATGTTTCCGCCTTCCTGCCGACGCTGGCCGAGATCCTGCGGCTGCGCCGGGAAGAGGCTGCCGCGATTGCCGGCGGGGCCGATCCCTACGACGCGCTGTTGCAGGATTACGAGCCGGGCATCACCGGGGCTGAGATCGAGGCGCTTTTTTCGCGCATGCGGCCGCGGCTGGTGGACCTGCGCGGGCGGATCATGGACAGCGGCGTGGCGCCCGAGCTACTGAAGGGCCATTTTCCCGAGGACAGGCAACTGGCGCTGTCGGCTGAGATCGCCAGGCTTTTCGGATACGACTTCACCCACGGCCGGATCGACAAGGCGGTGCATCCGTTCAGTTCCGGTTCCGGCCACGACGTGAGGATCACCACGCGGGTGGACGAGGCCGAGCCGCTGGGTTGCCTCTACTCCACGATCCACGAGGTCGGGCATGGCTGCTATGAGCTGCATATCGACCCCGACTACCGGCTGAGCGTTCTGGGGCAGGGCGTGTCGATGGGGGTGCATGAAAGCCAGAGCCGATCCTACGAGAACCAGATTGGCCGCAGCCGCGCCTTTACCGGCTGGCTCTTCGGCAAGATGCGCGAGACCTTCGGCGATTTGAATGTCGGGGATGCGGATGCCTTCCACGCCGCCGTGAACCGGGTGCATTCGGGCCATATCCGCACCGAGGCCGACGAGGTGCATTACAACCTGCATATCCTGCTGCGCTTCGACCTTGAACGCGCGCTGATCGCGGGCGATCTGGAGGTCGGCGACCTGGAGGCAGCCTGGAACGACAGGTTTGCCGCTGATTTCGGCGTCGCGGTGGACAGGCCATCGCACGGGATGTTGCAGGATGTGCACTGGTCGGTGGGCCTTTTCGGCTATTTTCCGACCTATACGCTGGGAAATGTCTATGCCGGTTGCCTGTTCAGCGCGCTGCGCGAGGATGTCCCGGATGTCGATGCGCAGATGGCCAAGGGCGACCTGTCCGGCGCGACCGGCTGGATGGCAAGAAACGTGCAGCGCCATGGCGGGCTTTTCGAACCGCGCGAGGTTGTGGAACGCGCCGCGCGCGCGCCTGTGAGCGAGGAACCGCTGCTCGATTATCTCGACGCCAAGTTTGGCGCGATCTACGGAGTCTGAGATGGCGGAGCGGTCGGAAACGGCCGCGCGCGGCCCCGGTGTCTGGATGCTCGCCGTGGCGCAGACGCTGTCTTATGCCTGCCTCTACTACATCTTTGCGGCGCTGATCCTGGCGTGGGAGGCCGATCTGGGCTGGGACCGGCGCCTGCTGGCGCTTGGCCCCGGCATTGCCATCGGCATCGCCGCCGCACTGGCGCCGCTGATGGGGCGCGCGGTGGACCTTGGCCGCGGACCGGAGGTGATGCTGGCCGGCGCCATCCTTGGTGCGGTGTCGCTGGCAGGGCTCGCCGTGGGCCAAAGCGAGGGGCATTACCTCGTGGCCTGGGCCGGGATCGGGCTGGCGCAGGCGGCGAGCCTTTACGAGACCTGTTTCGCCTTCCTCATCCGGCGGCTGACCTTTGCCGCGCGCGCCGCCATCGTGCGGGTGACGCTGGTGGCGGGCTTTGCCTCCACCCTCGCGTTCCCGGC
>PFEX01000102.1 GCA_002783145.1 Rhodobacteraceae bacterium CG17_big_fil_post_rev_8_21_14_2_50_65_11
TGGCGGCGCGGTTCGCCAAGAGGACGCAGGCCGAATGGTGCGATCTGCTGGAAGGGACGGATGCCTGTTTCGCCCCGGTGCTGCCCTTCTGGGAGGCGCCGGAGCATCCGCACGCGCAGGCGCGCCACGCCTTCATTCGGCGCAGCGGCGTCACCGAGCCGGCCCCGGCGCCGCGCTTTTCGCGCACCAGGCCGGATCTCGCGGGGTAGGGGCTGGATTGGCCCGTGGCCGGGAAGTCGCTGCGCGGAACCAAGGCCGCAAGGCCGCCGCGCATCGCCAGACCGCCAGCACGGGCTGGCGATTTGGTGACGCAAGCGCGTCGCAGGCAGGTTTCGCGGGGGGGGTGTCGGGATAAAGCGTGCCGCAGGACCGCAGGATCGCCACCCCGCGGTCTGGCGATGCGCGGCTCGCGCCAGGACACGACGCCAACGCTGCCCCCTGGCCGCACTTGCCAACGCCACGCCGCACCCAGATATGCAGCGCGTGCCGGGCTGGCGCGGGCTTGACGCGCGCGGCGCGGCGCGGGACTGTTGACACTGCGCATGAACAGGATGGCAGGCGAGATGAGCGACGACTGGATTTTCCGCTTTCAGGGGCTTTCGAGACTGCCCGACCGGATCAAGGGGATCCTCGCCACGCGGTCGCAGGTGATCCGCATGCGCAAGGGCACGGTGATCTTCGGCCCCGGCAATTCGCCGGAAAACCTTCTGTTCCTGCTCGACGGCACGGTCAGGGTGCAGCAACTGGCCGAGAACGGACGCGAGATCGTGCTTTACCGGGTGCAGGCGGGCGAAAGCTGCGTCATGACCACCGCCTGCCTCTTGGCCTACGAGGATTACAGCGCCGAGGGCGTGGCCGAGACCGACATCACCGCTGCCGCGATCCCGCGCACGGTGTTCGACGATCTGATCTCGCAGTCGAAGGAATTCCGCACCTTCGTCTTTTCCGCCTATTCGCGGCGCATCACGGACCTCTTTCATGTCATCGAGGATATCGCCTTCCAGCGTATGGATATCCGGCTGGCGCAGAAGCTGCTCGCCCTCGGGCAGGGCGGCGTCGTCAAGGCCACGCACCAGCAACTGGCCGCCGAGCTTGGCACCGCGCGCGAGGTGATCTCGCGCCAATTGTCGGAATTCCAGCGCCGCGACTGGATCAAGCAATCGCGCGGCACGATAGAGGTGCTCGACGCGGGCAGCATCGCGCGGTTGGCGGGAACGGAGGCGGCCTGAGGCGCGGCGCAGACCGGCGCGCCTCGCCCCCTTCCTTACGCAACGGAAACCTGCTTTGGTGACATGGTCACTGAAGACGCAGGGGCGGGCCGCTATCCACCCTGCAAGCTTCGCATCCGAAGCCGACAGGAAACCCAACAAGGGCCCCGCGACACAAGGGCGACTGCGCGAGTCGCTGCCGGGGCCGGACAGGAGAACAGGACGCATGGAAACCGAGTTTACCCCCATTGCCAGCACCGTTGGGGGCGTGCTGATCGGCACCGCCTCGGTGCTGCTGATGCTGACGCTGGGGCGCATCATGGGTGCCACCGGCATTCTGGCGGGCTTTTTCAGCCCCGCCTCGCGCGATGATTTCTACTGGCGCGCGGCGATCCTTGCCGGCATGATCACCGGCCCGCTGGTCTACCTTGGCCTGATGGGCGAGATGCCCGCCGTCGAGGTGCCGATCTCATTGCCGTTGCTTCTGATCGGCGGCTTCATCGTCGGGATCGGCGTGACCTTCGGATCGGGCTGCACCTCGGGTCACGGGGTCTGTGGGATGGCGCGGCTATCGCCGCGCTCGATCGCCGCGACGGCGACCTTCATGGTGTTCACCGCCGCCACCGTTTTTGTCATTCGCCACGTGATCGGAGGCTGAGCCCATGCGGATCATCATCGCCTACCTCATCGGCATTGTCTTCGGCGTCGGGATCTCCCTCTCCGGCATGGCCAATCCGGCCAAGGTGATCAACTTCTTCGATGTCGCCGGCACCTGGGATCCGAGCCTCATCTTCGTGATGGGGGGGGCCGTGATTGTCACCTTCCTCGGCTACCGCTTCGTGCTGAAGCGGCCGATGCCGATCCTCGACCGCAGGTTCCTCCTGCCCGGATCGACAGCCATCGACGGCAAGCTTCTGGCCGGATCGGCCGTGTTCGGCATCGGCTGGGGCATAGCGGGTTTCTGCCCGGGCGGCGCGCTGCCGGCGCTCGGCACCGGCCGGATCGAGGTCATCCTGTTCACCGCCGCGCTTGTCGCCGGCATCTTCACCGCCCGCGCCCTGATGCATTTCCGGCGCCCCACGGTGCCCACGCAGGCCTGACACCTGACCTTTTAACACTCGGAGGAAACGACAATGGCAAATTCCAACTACCCCGTTCAGATGGACGTCAAGCCCGAGGTGGAGCCGTTCTTCGACCCGGCCACCAACACGATCAGCTACGTCGTGAAGGATCCGAATTCCAACGCCTGCGCGATCGTCGATTCGGTGATGGATATCGACTACGCGGCCGGCCGGATCACCTATGACCACGCCGATGCGCTGATCGGATACATCCAGAAAAACGACCTCAAGCTGGACTGGATCATCGAAACCCACGTCCATGCCGATCACCTGTCCGCCGCGCCCTACATCCAGCAAAAGCTGGGCGGAAAGGTCGGCATCGGGTCCAACATCCTGGTGGTGCAGGACACCTTCGGCAAGGTCTTCAACGAAGGCACCGAGTTCCAGCGCGACGGCAGCCAGTTCGACGCCCTGTTCGAGGATGGCGACACCTACCAGATCGGCACCATGCAGGCCTTCGCGCTCTACACGCCGGGCCACACCCCGGCCTGCATGACGCATGTCATGGGCGACGCGGCCTTCGTCGGCGACACGCTGTTCATGCCCGATGGCGGCTCGGCGCGGGCCGATTTCCCCGGCGGCGATGCCGGCACGCTCTACGAGTCGATCCAGAAGGTGTTGGCGCTGCCCGACGACATGCGGCTGTTCATGTGCCACGACTACGGTCCCAACGGGCGCGACATCGCATGGGAAACCAGTGTCGGCGAGGAGAAGGCGCACAACATCCATGTCGGCGGCGGCAAGACGAAGGAGGAATTCGTCAAGTTCCGCACCGAGCGCGATGCGCAACTGGCGATGCCGCGGCTGATCATCCCGTCGTTGCAGGTGAACATGCGCGCCGGCGAAGTGCCGACCGACAAGGACGGCAACCCGATGCTCAAGGTGCCGGTCAACGCGCTGTAAGGCCGTAAGGGAAGGAAAAGATATGGAAATCAAGACCATCAACGCCGCCATCTCGGTCAGCCCGCAAGTGGTGGCCGGTGACATGCGCCGGATCGCCGACCAGGGCTTTCGCGCGGTGATCTGCAACCGGCCCGACGGGGAGGGCTCCGACCAGCCCACCCATGACGAGATCGAGGCCGCGGCGAAGGCGGCGGGGCTGGAATTCCGGTATCTGCCCGTCGTTTCGGGCAAGGTCACGGACGAGGATGCCGAGGCGTTCGGTCAGGCGATGGAGGAACTGCCGAAACCGGTCTTCGCCTATTGCCGCACCGGCACCCGCTGCGCGACGCTCTGGTCGCTCAGCGAGGCGGGTCAGCGGCCGGTGTCCGACATCCTTGCCGCGACCAAGGCGGCGGGCTACGACATGGCCGGCGTGGTGCGCCGGATCGTCAACGACGGCAAGACGCCCACCGACCGCGCCGATGCCAGCTTCGACGTGGTGATCGTCGGCGGAGGGGCTGCGGGCATTGCCACGGCCGCCTCGCTCAAATCGCGCAAGCCCGAGCTTGAAATCGCCATCATCGACCCGGCCGACATCCACTATTACCAACCCGGCTGGACCATGGTGGGCGGCGGTATCTTCGAGGCCGCCGACACTGCCAAGACCATGGGCAGCCTGATCCCCAAGGGGGTGCACTGGCTGAAATCCGCAGTCGCCGCGTTCGAGCCCAAGGACAACGCCGTCATCCTCGATGGCTGCCGGGTGGTGGCCTACAAGCGGCTGATCGTGTGCCCGGGGCTGAAGCTTGACTGGCACAAGGTCGAGGGGCTGGTCGAGACGCTCGGCAAGAACGGCGTGACCTCGAATTATCGTTACGATCTGGCACCTTACACGTGGGAGCTTGTGCGCAACATGAAGCAGGGCAGGGCGCTGTTCACGCAGCCGCCGATGCCGATCAAATGCGCCGGCGCGCCGCAGAAGGCGCTTTACCTGTCGGGTGATCACTGGTTCCGCAATGGCGTTCTGAAGGATATCGACATCCAGTTCATGAACGCGGGCGGGGTGCTGTTCGGGGTCAAGGATTACGTTCCTGCGCTGGAAAAATATATCGAGAAATACAGCGCCGACCTGAACTTCTTCCACAATCTCGTGTCGGTCGATGGCGCGGCGAAAAAGGCCACCTTCGAGGTTGCCAGGCCGGACGCCGAAAAGACCACGGTCGAGGTCGAGTTCGAGATGATGCACGTCACCCCGCCGCAGACCGCGCCCGATTTCATCAAGGTCTCGCCGCTCGCCGATGCAGCGGGCTGGGTCGATGTGGACCAGGCGACGCTGCGCCACAAGACGCATGAAAACGTCTGGTCGCTGGGCGACGTGATGAACGCGCCCAATGCCAAGACAGCGGCGGCGGCGCGGATGCAGGCGGCGGTGGTGGCGCAGAACATCGCCGACGATATCGACGGGCGCTCGCCCACCTCGATCTACAACGGCTATGGCTCCTGCCCGCTGACGGTGGAGCGGGGCAAGATCGTGCTGGCCGAGTTCGGCTATGGCGGCACGCTGCTGCCGTCGTTCCCGAAATGGCTGATCGACGGCACGCAGCCTTCGAAACTGTCGTGGCTGTTGAAGGAAAAGATCCTGCCGCCGGTCTACTGGCAGGCGATGCTGCGCGGCCGGGAGTGGATGGTGAAGCCCGAGAAGGTCAGCGCAAGCTGATCCGCGTCTGAAATGCAGGACGGCGCCCCGGACGGGGCGCGACCGGGTCGCGGTGCGTTGCGCCGCGACCCTGAAGAAACCGTTGTCTTGAAAGGTGCGCGCCATGCTCGCCCGTTATCTGCCGATCCTCGACTGGGGCCGCCGCTATGACCGGCAGGCGCTGTCGAATGACATGATCGCCGCCGTGATCGTTACCATCATGCTGATCCCGCAATCGCTGGCCTATGCGCTGCTGGCCGGGTTGCCGCCCGAAATGGGGCTCTACGCCTCGATCGTGCCGATCATCCTTTATGCCGTCTTCGGCACCAGCCGCGCGCTGGCCGTGGGGCCGGTGGCGGTGGTGTCGCTGATGACGGCGGCCGCGATCGGCGAGATCGCCGAGGCGGGCACGGCGGGCTATGCCATCGCGGCGCTGACGCTGGCCGGGCT
>PFEX01000206.1:0-578 GCA_002783145.1 Rhodobacteraceae bacterium CG17_big_fil_post_rev_8_21_14_2_50_65_11
CGCCCGGCGAAATCTCATACTCCACGCAATCGGCCATTGGCGCCGTCCTGGCGATCCTGCGGCCGAACTTCAGCCCCGCAATTGCCGCACGGTGGTCGGCCTCGTCGGCGAAGAAATTGAACTGGATGTCTGGCTGTTGCGACGGGTCCGGGCCGGACAGCCGCACATGCCCGCGCGAGTTGGGGCGCATGTGCTCGGCCAGAATTGTGAAGCCGGGGAAGGGGTGCGGGGTCATCTGTTCATCGGTGCACCACGCCATGAAGGTGACCATCATGTCGGGGCGGTCGACTTCGGGATCAGACCGGATGAAGGTATTGGAATAATTGCCATTGTCGGCAAAAGGCCCGGTGCGAAACAGCAGCCAGCGCAGCAATTGCAGCCCGCCTTTCAGCTTGTTGTTGTAAAGATCGTTGACCGTGGTTCGGACGGTGGAGCGGTATTCCGCCCCGATCCCGAAATGATCCTGAAGGTTCTCGCCGACGCCCGGCAGGTCATGGCGTGTTTCGACCCCGTGCGCTTGCAGCAGCGCCCCCGGCCCGATGCCGGAGAGTTGCAGCAGTTGCGGCGAGTTGAAGGTG
>PFEX01000206.1:612-5359 GCA_002783145.1 Rhodobacteraceae bacterium CG17_big_fil_post_rev_8_21_14_2_50_65_11
CGGTCTGGGTGCCGGACTTGTCGCGCCATGTCACCCCGGTGGCGCGTTTCCCGTCCAGTTCCACCCGCTCCACCAGCGCGTTCAGGCGCAGGTCGATGTTCCGCCTGGCGGGGCCGCGCAGGTAGCCCGCTGCCGTGCTCCACCTCTTGCCGTTCTTCGTCGTGGTCTGGACGTAGCCGGTGCCCTCCTGCTGTGCGCCGTTGAAATCGGTGTTGCGCGGCACGCCCAACGCCTCTGACGCGGCGTGAAATGCCTCGCCCAGCGTATGTTCCGTTCGAATGTCGGACACCGCCACCGGCCCGCCGGTGCCGTGAAGGTCGTCGGCCCCGCGTTCCTGATCCTCGCAGGATTTGAAATAGGGCAGCACACCCTTCCAGCCCCAGCCGGTGCAGCCCGCCGCCTCCCATCCGTCGAAATCCTGCGGCTGGCCGCGCATGTAGATCATGCCGTTGATCGCGCCGGTGCCGCCCAGCACCTTGCCGCGCGGCTGGAACAGGCGGCGGCCGTTCAGGTGCGGCTCCGGCGCGCTTTCGTAGCACCAGTTTACCGACCTGTTGGCGTAGAGCAGCGAATAGCCCAGCGGAATGTGGATGAAAGGATTGCGGTCGCGCCCGCCCGCTTCCAAAAGCAGCACGGACTGCCCGGCCTCGGCCAGTCGACCGGCGACGGCACAGCCGGCGGACCCGGCGCCAACAACGATGAAATCATAACTCACGGCAGACATGCGATCCTCCCCGGCCGCCGTGATGGCGGCCCTTGCCATCAGACTGTCACAAGGGTGCGGCAGCCCGGAACGTCGCAAATGTCAGCTTTGGACAAAATAACGGTGCCGCGTGCCGCGACGGTGTGATTTGTCAGGATTGGATATCTTCGGGAGGGAGGAGCCCGTCGTGACCCGTCAAGAAATGCTGCGCATTCTGTCCTTCATGGACGAAACCCGCGCGATCGCGGAAAAACGCACCGCGCTTTCGGCGACGGATGCGCGCTGGAACATCATTGCCTACGCGATGCGGCGGCACCTGGAAGGCAAGCTTCTGACCATCACCTCGGCGGCGATGGCGGCTGATGTGCCCTATGGCACCGCGATGCGTCGGGTGAACGAACTGCTGGAGACGGGCCTTCTGCACAAGCGGCCCCGGTCGTCGACCGGCAAGTCCTTTTCGCTGCACCCCACCCGCAAGCTGATCGAGGAATTCGAGAGCTTCGCGATGCAGCTCAAGGTGATGGTCGGCAACACGTTCGGCTTTGCCACCGGCGACGCGGCGATGGAGGATTTCTATTTCGGCGGCTACTACATGGCCTCGCGCATTTTGCCCTATCCCAATGCCGTGCGCGAAGGGGTCGGGTATGACCGCAGCATCCGGCTTGCGCTGCCGATCGACCCGACCTTCGAGACGATCCGCGAACGGGCGCAGGATCTGGGTGGGTTTCTCGGCACCAACCTGGAAGTCGTGAACCTGTCGCTGGACGATCTGCATGCCGAGATCATGGCCAATGCCGGGCGCGAGCGGTCTGACTATGACGTGGTGGCGGTGGATCTGCCGTGGATCGGCCAGTTGGCCGAGGAAGGCGTGATCCAGCCGCTGGACAAGATCATCGCGCAGCACCGTTTCAACCCGTCCGATTTTCACCCGACCGCCTATAAGGGGTCGTCCTGGGCAGGCAGCCAATATGCGCTGCCGATTCAGCCCACGGCGGAAGTGCTGTTCTGCCGGTCGGACCTGTTTTCCGAGGCCGGGCTGTCGGTCCCGGAGACCACCGAAGAGGTGCTGTTCGCCGCGAAGATGTTGCACAGGTCGCGGATGAACCTTTCGGGCATCGTGATGAATTTCAAGCGCGGCACGCCGGTCGCGCATACCTTCCTCCAGACGCTGGCCAGTTTCGGTCAGCCGGTGATCGACCTGCCACGGGTGGGCGAGGATTTCGACACCGGCGCGCTTTCGGGCGAGAACTACCGCCCGCTGCTGACCAGCGACGCGGCCCGCGCCACGGCGGAGTTTCTGCTGGAATTGCGCGGCTACGCGCATCCTGACAGCCTGAAATGCGACTGGAACCGGCGCATCCGCATCTTCACCGAAGGGCATGCCGCGATGTGCTATGGCTGGAGTGTGCGCGCCGCCGCGTTCGAGCTGGACGACAGCTCTCCCGCGCATCAGAATGTCGCCTTCGCGCCGCATCCGCACGGGCCGGGCGCGCGCACCGTGTCGCCCATCGGGGGGTTTTCGCTGGCGCTTCCCTGCGGACTGCCTGCGGGACGCGAACGCGCGGCGTGGCGGGTGATGGAATATCTCACGCGGCCCGAGGTGTTGAAATGGTATGTCCAGCACGGCAACCTGAGCAGCCCGCGCTTTTCCACCAGCGCCGATCCGGAAGTGCAGGCGAAAAGCGGCCTGCTGGCCTGCGTGGACGCGATGGAACGGCGTGGCGATCTACAGACCTGGCCGCGCCCGCCGATCCCCGAATTCAGCGATATCGTCGCGGTTTTGGGTGAAGAGATCTATCGCATGTTGCAAGGCGAGGCCGGGGCCGAGGAGACGCTGGCCCGCGCGCAAACTCGGGTCGATGCGATCATGCGTGAAAACGGGCGCTATTGAAAGCCACGAAAAAGGGCGGGCAGCGTTACCGCCGCGCGCCCTTGTTTCATGAAGCGGACCGGGCTTACCAGGTCGGGCGCTCGAACTCGGTCACGTTTTCGGGCGTCACCATCGGGGTTTCGATGCCCTGAAGCTCTGGCACCTCGATGCCGTTGGCGACCCGGATCGCGGTCTGGATCGCAAGGATCGCGTCGTCGATCGGTGATTGCTTGTTCGATCCCTGGTGCCAGCCTTGCTGCATCGCGTCCCAGCCTTCGCCGAACTGGTTGCAGGTCACGACCGCGACCTCGCCCGGCTCCATCCCGGCGCCCTGAAGCGCGCTGATCACGCCGAGCCCCATGCCATCGTCGAAGGCATAGACGCCATCAATCTCGTCGCCATACTGGGTCAGGAAGGTTTCCATCACGGTCTGGGCGCGCTCCCGGTTCCAGTCCGCGGTCTGGCTATCGAGGATATTGATGCCGGGATGCTCATCGGCGATCCGGTCCAGAAAGCAGGTGCCGCGCAGGATCGACACGGTGTAGCCGGGCGTGCCCTCGACCACGACGATATCGCCCTCGCCGTCCAGCGAGTCGGCCAGCATGTCGGCGGCCTGTTCCGCCTGAAGGCAGTCATCGGGCCCGGTATGGCCTGCGATGTAGCGCCGTCCGGCCTCACCGATGGGCGAGTTCGAGGTCACCACCGGGATGCCGGAGCGCGCGGCCTGCCGGATCGCCGGGATCAGCGCGTTCTGCGAGGTCGGCCAGACCACCAGCGCATCCATGTTTTGCGAGATCATGTCCTGGATCTGGTCGAACTGCACCGCCGGGTCGCCCTGCGGGTCCATCACCGTGGCCTGAATCCCAAGCTCGGCCGCATAGTCCTCGGCGGCCTGCGCATACATCGCCTGGTAGGCATTGGAACCGGGGTAGAGCACGGTAATGCCGATCCGGGTTTCCGAAAGCGGCTGCCGCAAGTCGCCGCCAAGCCAGTCGGGCGCTTCGTCCTGCGCCATGGCCATGCCGGTGCTCAGCGCGGCGATCGCCGCGAGCGTGAGGCCCGTTGTCATCATCTTGGTCATCTCTTTCCTCCCTTTCGTACCGCGCCTGTCGGTTGTCCTGTGGCAACGGGGCGTCGCGGCCTGCGCCCCTTCAACGTTCCTGATCATGCGGCGTGGCTCAAACCGTTCAACGCACGACATGTCCAAATCTGATTTTCTGTGACGCGCCGGGTGCGGCGTGCTCGCCTTCTGGAATAACCAGATTGGATTTCTTGGTGCTGTTTGCGCCCCGAACCCTTCGCCTAACGTTCAACTCAGGGAGGATTCGAGGCAATGCAGACAGATTTGAAGGCGTTCCTGCGCCGGCACGGGCTATTGGCCGGGTTCGCGCTGTTCCTGATCGGGGTCGCGTTGATTGCGGACGGATTCCTGACGCCGGGCAACATTTTCGACGTGCTTCGGCAGGTGTCGATCACCGGGGTGATGGCCATAGGTGTCACCTTCGTGGTCATCACCGGGCGGCTGGACCTGTCCGTCGGGTCCATGCTGACGCTGCTGACGGTGATTGTCGTCGATCAGCACAACGTCGCGGGGCCGGGTCTGGCGATTGCCCTTACGCTGGTTGCGGGTATCGGCATTGGCATGGTCAACGGGGTCCTTGTCGGGCTTTTCGGGCTGAACGCGCTGATCGTGACGCTCGCGATGCTGTCTTTCCTGCAAGGGCTGGTTCTGTTCTATTCCGGTGGGTCGAACGTGAATGTCCAGAATGCCCAGAGCACATGGTTCGCGGTCTTCGGGCGGCGCGACCTGTTCGGTGTGCCGGTTCCTGCGCTGATCTTCCTGATCACCGCCATCGTCGCGGCCTTCCTCCTCAACCGGACCATCTTCGGCCGGCAGGTCTTCGCCGTGGGCGGCAACGAAACCGCAGCTCGGTTTTCCGGCATCGGCGCGCGTTGGACGGTATTCCGGGCCTACGCGCTGTCGGGCCTGACCACCGCCGTCGCGGCGATCATCATGGGCAGCCGGGTGATGGGCGCGCAGAACACGATCGGGCAGGGTTATGAACTGACGGTGCTGGCCGGGGTGATCCTTGGTGGCACCTCGCTTCTGGGCGGGTCGGGCAGCATCTGGCGCACGGTTCTGGGCATTGCCATGCTCGGATTTATCCAGAATG
>PFEX01000206.1:5390-8038 GCA_002783145.1 Rhodobacteraceae bacterium CG17_big_fil_post_rev_8_21_14_2_50_65_11
TGGGCGCCAAACGCGGGAGGATCCTGGCATGAACGCGACGACATCGCCAACCTTGACACCCATCGTCAAGCTTCTGATGCGAAACCACATCTGGGTTTTTCTGGCCCTGACCATCGTGGTGTTTTCCTCGGCCAGCCCCTATTTCCTGACCGTCAACAACCTTGGCAACGTGCTGACGCAGGCGGCCTTCATCGGCATCCTCGCCATCGGCATGACCATGGTGATGATCGACGGCGAGATCGACCTGTCTGTGGGGGCGATCCTTGCGCTGGCCTCGGCGCTCGCCATCGGCTTGCAGGATCATATCGGCATCTGGCCCGCCGTCTTCGCCGGTTTCCTTTCGGGCGCGGCGCTGGGTTTTCTCAACGGCACGCTGGTGGCGCTGTCGGGGATGCATTCCTTCATCGTCACGCTGGGCGGGCTCATCGGCATTCGCGGTCTTGTGTTTATCTACACCGGGGAAGACGCGCTGATGGTCAGCGATTTCAGCTATACCGACTACCCCGAGATCTACCTGGGCCCGGTCTCTCTGACCGCGATGATCTTCTTCGGGCTGGCGTTGTTTTTTCAGTGGGTCCTGTCAAGCACCCGGCACGGGCGCGAAACCTATGCCGTGGGCGACAATATCGAGGCGGCGCATGACGCGGGCATCAACATCAAGCGCCACAAGATCATCAACTTTACCCTCTGCGGCGCCTTGGCCGCCGTTGCCGGCATCCTTTTGTCGATGCGCCTTGGCACCGCGGAACCCAACGCCGGCAAGGTGTGGGAGCTTTGGACAATCATCGCCGTTGTGCTCGGCGGCACACGTCTGAAGGGCGGCTACGGCAGCCTGTGGATGACCATCGGCGGGGTACTGACGCTGGCCGTGCTGCGCAACGGGCTGCGGCTGCTCAACACCCCCAACTACGTGGAGCTTATGGTGATGGGCAGCGTCCTGATTCTTGCGCTCTTCATCGACAAGCTGCTGAGCCGGAGGGAGGCATGACCATGACCGATGATCCGATCCTGACGCTGTCGGGGATCACCAAGACCTTTCCGGGCGTTGTCGCGCTCGACAAGGTCAGCTTTGATGTCCGCCGCGGCGAGGTTCACGCCCTCGTCGGTGAAAACGGCGCCGGCAAGTCGACCCTGATGAAGGTGCTCGCCGGGCTTTATCACCCCGACGCGGGCGAGATCGTCTACCGAGGCGTGCCTGTGCGCATCGACAACCCGCTGGCGGCGCGCGAAAAGGGCATCCTGCTGATCCATCAGGAATTGTCGCTGTCACCGGAACTGTCGGTGGCCGAGAACATCTACCTTGGCGCGTGGCCTACCAATGCGCTGGGCGTGCTGAACAAGCGCAAGCTGCGCCGCGACGCACAGGCCGCGCTTTCCGCGCTCGGCTGCACCTTCGGCCCAGACGACCGGGTCGGCGCGCTGTCGGTGGCACTACAGCAGATGGTTGAGATCGCGCGAAGCCAGGCCTTCAGCGCCAACGTGGTGATCTTCGATGAACCCACGGCCTCGCTGACCGATACCGAGAAGGACCAGCTTTTCACCACCATCCGCGCGCTTCAGGAACAGGGCGTCGCGATCGTCTACATCTCGCACAAGATGGACGAGATATTCGAGCTGACCGACCGCATCACGGTGCTGCGCGACGGCGTTGTTCAAGGCACGGTTACTACCGCCGAAACCGATGCCACCGGTGTCACCCGGATGATGATCGGCCGTACGCTGGAGGCGTATTTTCACAAGGCAGACAGCACCTTCGGCGACGAAGTCCTGCGCGTCGAGGGCCTCAGCCTTGCGGGGCAATTCGAGGATGTGAATTTCTCCGTCCGGCAGGGCGAGGTTCTGGGGTTTTACGGCCTCGTCGGCGCGGGCCGGTCTCAGGTTGTCGAAACGATCTTCGGCATCCGAAAGGCCGATCGTGGCACGCTGCACTGGAAGGGCGAGGACATTGCGCTGCCCACGCCCCGGCAGGCCATCGACCTCGGCATGGCGCTGGTGCCGGAAAGCCGCAAGGAACAGGGGCTGGTGCTGATGATGGGTGGGCAGGACAACACCACCCTGCCGCACCTGAAAAGCTACGCGCGCGCCACCGTGATGGACCGGGGCCGCGAACGCGCGACCTACGAAAAATACCGCGACGCGCTGTCGATCAAGACGACCGGGCCGGATCAGGAAGTGTCGAAGCTGTCGGGTGGCAACCAGCAGAAATTCGTGCTGGCCAAGTGGCTATGCGCTGGGCCCAGGCTGATCATCCTCGATGAACCGACACGGGGGATCGACGTCGGCTCCAAGTCCGCGATCCACCAGTTGATTGCCAGACTGGCCGAAGAGGGGTTGGCGGTGATCGTGATATCCTCGGAAATGCCCGAGGTTCTGGGCGTCAGCCACCGGGTGCTGGCAATGGCCGAAGGGCGGCTGGTCGGGGAATTCGAGGGCGCGGCGATGACCGAGGAAAACCTGATCGACGCGGTCTCGCATCACCTCGCGGCCCCGGCGGAGGAACAGAATCGGCCCGGCTTGCCTGCAAGGGCGTGACGCCGCTGCGAGCGGCGTTCTATCGGCAAATGAAAACAGGCCCGGCGGGGAAAATGCCGGGCCTGTTTCGTTTTGGCGTTTTGCCGTGTCAGGCCAGCACCATCCGGCGCGGATCG
>PFEX01000206.1:8080-8730 GCA_002783145.1 Rhodobacteraceae bacterium CG17_big_fil_post_rev_8_21_14_2_50_65_11
GCCCCGTTGATCACCCGGTGATCGTAGCTGAGGTCCAGCGGCACCATCGGCACCGGTTGCCAGTCGCCGTTTTCCCGGACCGGCACGGTCTCGGTGCGGGTCAGGCCGAGGATGGCCACCTCCGGCGGGTTCACGATGGGCGTGAAGGCAGTGCCGCCGATTCCGCCGAGGTTGGAGATCGACATCGACGCGCCGCCCATCTCGTCGCCGGAGAGCTTGCGCGCCTGCGCCCGGCCCGCCAGATCGGCGATATCACCCGCGATTTGCCAAAGCCCCTTGCCATCCGCGTCGCGGATCACCGGAACCATCAGCCCGTGCGGCGTGTCGACCGCGATGCCGATATGAACATAGTCCTTGAGCACCAGTGTTTCGCCACCTGGCCTTAGCGAGGCGTTGAAGCGCGGGAAGGCCCGAAGGCAGCGCGCCAGCGCCATCACGTGGAAGGCCAGCGCGGTGATCTTGACGCCGCGCGCCGCGCCCTCATCCCGCAGCGTCTTGCGGAATGCCTCCACCGCGCGCATGTCGGCGCGATCGTGATGGGTGACCTGCGGGATCATCGCGTTGGCCGCCGAGAGGTTGGCCGAGGCGATCTGCGCGATGCGCGACAGAGGTTCCTCTGTCACCGGTCCGTAGGCCGAATGGTCCACGTC
>PFEX01000206.1:8765-8960 GCA_002783145.1 Rhodobacteraceae bacterium CG17_big_fil_post_rev_8_21_14_2_50_65_11
GGGCGCCGCCACCGCCGCTCAGATGCGCGTCCACGTCCTCTTTGCCCAGCGTCGTCCGGCCGGTGGCCTTGGCCAGGGCCTCCAGATCGACGCCTTTGTTGGCGGCGTAATTCGTCGTGCTCGGGCTTGCCTGGATGTCCATGATCGCCCCCTTACCAGTTGGCCGAGATATACTGGGTTTCCATGAATTCCAGC
>PFEX01000194.1:0-1069 GCA_002783145.1 Rhodobacteraceae bacterium CG17_big_fil_post_rev_8_21_14_2_50_65_11
GGTCTCCAGCTTCGCCGTCCAGCCCTTCCAGCGCTCGAAATCCTCAAGCCGCGTGAGCGGGCGGTCGATGCCGGGAGAGGACACCTCCAGGGTGTATTCGCCGTCGATGGGATCCTCGACGTCCAGCACGGCGGAGAGCGCGCGCGAAAGATCGGCGCAGTCGTCGATCTCCATCCGCCCGTCGGGCCGCTCCGCCATCACCTGCAGCGTGCCGCGCCTTGACCCCATCAGCCGCACGCGCACCAGCGAAAAGCCCATGCCTTCGACGGTGGGGCGGATGATCTCGGCGAGGCGCCGGTCGATCGGGGCTTTGGCGAGCAGGTCGGCCATGGTGCGGTGCGCGGTCTCCAAGGGAAGGCCCGCCGCAAACGCAGACGGGCCACAACGCGGCCCGTCTCGCATCCCATGGGACCCGCCAAGGGTTGGCGAGACCGCCGCTGATGAGCGCGGATATACGCGCCCTCGCCGTGAGGCGCAAGATGGGGAATGAACGCCGCCCTGGCCCGCCGGGACGGCGCGTTCAGGCCACCGCCTGCGCCGCGGGCGTATGGGGCAGGCCCAGCGCCTGCGCCACCGGCGCGCAGGTGATCCTGCCGTCCCACACGTTCAGCCCCGCCAGCAGATGCGCGTCGGCCTTCAGCGCAGCCTTCCACCCCATGTCGGCGATGCGCAGCGCGTGCGGCAGGGTGGCGTTGTTCAGCGCATAGGCCGAGGTGCGCGCCACCGCGCCGGGCATGTTGGCGACGCAGTAATGCACGATCCCGTCCACGACGAAAGTCGGCGCCGCGTGGGTGGTGGGGCGCGAGGTCTCGAAACAGCCGCCCTGGTCGATGGCGACATCCACCAGCACCGCGCCGGGCCGCATGGTGGCCAGCATCGCGCGGCTGACCAGCTTCGGCGCCGCCGCGCCGGGGACCAGCACCGCGCCGATCACCAGATCGGCCCGCGCCACGCTGTCGGCGAGATTGGCGCGGTTGGCGTAGAGCGTGCGCGCCGCCGCGCCGAAATGCGTCGAGAGCCGCTCCAGAACCTCCGGGCTGCGGTCGAGAACGGTCACGTCGGCGCCAAG
>PFEX01000194.1:1082-3350 GCA_002783145.1 Rhodobacteraceae bacterium CG17_big_fil_post_rev_8_21_14_2_50_65_11
TGCGCCGCGTTGAAGCCGACGACGCCGCCGCCGATCACCGCGACCTTGCCCGGCGCCACACCCGGCACGCCGCCCAACAGCACGCCACGCCCGCCATGCGATTTTTCCAGCGCGGTCGCGCCCGCCTGCACCGACATCCGGCCCGCGACCTGGCTCATCGGCTTGAGCAACGGCAGCCCGCCCCCCGGCCCGGTCACGGTTTCATAGGCGATGCAGGTCGCGCCCGAGGCGACCAGGTCGCGCGTCTGCTCCGGGTCCGGGGCAAGGTGCAGATAGGTGTAAAGGATCTGCCCCTCGCGCAGCATCTTGCGTTCGCCCGGCTGCGGCTCCTTGACCTTCACCACCATCTCGGCCCGTGCGAAGATCTCCGCCGCCGTCTCGACGATCAAGGCGCCGGCATCGGTGTATTCCAGGTCCGACGCGTCGATCCCCGCACCGGCCTGCGTCTCGATCAGCACCTCGTGGCCATGCGCCACCAGTTCGCGGGCGCTTTCCGGGGTCAGACCGACCCGGTATTCATGGTTCTTGATTTCCCTCGGGCAGCCGACGATCATGCCATCCTCCTATTGCGCCTGTGATTTTCCTGTGCGCAAGGATAGGGTGGGATCACTGGAAATTTCTTGATTTATGACCGATTTTCTGGGGTATTGACGTCACGAACCTGCATATTTCCGGCAAAAGACGCGCGAAAATGAACCATACCGACGCCCGCATCCTGCGCAGCCTGCAACGCGACTCCAGCCGCCCGGTGGCGGACCTCGCCGCCGATCTCGGCCTGTCGGCGTCGGCCTGTCACCGCCGCATCAAGGCGCTGGAACAGGCGGGCGCGATCAAGGGCTACTCGGCACGGCTCAGCCGCCGCAAACTGGGCTTCAGCCTGCTGGTCTTCGTCGAGATCACCCTGCGCAGCCAGGAACGCCGCGTGCTTGACGGTTTCGAGGCGGCGGTGCGCGACGCACCCGACATCCTCGAATGCCACCTGACCAGCGGCAAGGCCGACTACACCCTGCGCGTGGTTGCCCGCGACATGGACGATTACGACCGCATCCACCGCGATTGCCTCGCCGCCCTGCCGGATGTTTCTGCCATGCACACCACCTTCGCGCTGCGCCCGATCAAGTTCTGGCAAGGCTACCCGGTGCGGTGACATCTTGCCCCTTTGCCTCGGCGAACGTGGCGTATACGGTCGCAGCGGTGCAAAGACAGTCACGAGGGGCAACCATGCAGGTCGTGTTACATATTGGGGCACCATGCACCGATGACGACCGGTTTATCCAGTCGCTGTTGAAAAACCGCGACCGCCTTGCGAAACGGGGCGTGGCAGTGCCGACCCCGGCGCTTTACCGCGATGTTCTGAAAGACACGCTGCGCGCGCTCGACGGCGCGCCTGCGCCCGAGGAAATGAGCCGTGCAATCCTGCAAGCCGCCCGCGTGCCCGAAGATGCCGAACGGGTCGTGCTGTCGGATTCTCGCATGGTCTCGATCAACCGTCTTGTGGTGATCGGGGCGCAGATCTGGCCCATGATCGACCGGGTGACGCAATCGCTGCGCAACCTGTTCCCACGCGACGACGTCGAATTCATGCTCGGCATGCGCGACCCGGCGACGCTGATCCCGGCACTGTTCAAGGCCTCGCGCTTTCGGGATTTCGCGGAGTTCACGGAAGACATGCAGCCCCACGCACTGACATGGTCGGAAATGCTGGCACGCTTCCGCGAGTCCGTGCCGGACTGCCCTATCACGACATGGTGCAACGAGGATACGCCGTTGATCTGGGGTGAGGTCATGCGCGAAATGGCCGGGCTGGACCCGTTCGATGCACTCGATGGTGTCGATGACCTGATCGAGGATCTGATGGACCCGGCCGGGTTTCGCCGCATGCAAGGCTATCTCGCGGAAAACCCGCCCGAAAGCGAGAATCTGCGCCGCCGCGTTGTCGCCGCCTTCCTCGACAAATACGCGCTCGACGACGCGCTCGACGAAGATCTCGACACGCCGGGCTGGCCCGACGAGATGCTCGATGAAATGACCACCGCCTACGAGGAAGACTTGGACGCCATCCCCCATATCCCCGGCCTGACGCTGATTACGCCCTGACCGCGGCGCGGCACCCCTGGCTTTCTTCTTGGCCCAAATACTCCCGCCGGAGGCATCCAGCCGGGTCCACCCGCGCCGCGCCGGGACAGCGCGTTCACATTCGCCGCTCGCCCCGCCGAGGAGGGCACCGACGAGGCGCGGATCGACGCGCCTCGCGCGCGGCGACGTCAG
>PFEX01000194.1:3393-5322 GCA_002783145.1 Rhodobacteraceae bacterium CG17_big_fil_post_rev_8_21_14_2_50_65_11
CCTCGGCGATATCATCGGGTTCACGCTTGCGCAGCGCGATGACCTTGCGCATCACCTTGGTATCATAGCCGCGCCCCTTGGCCTCGGCCATGACCTCCTTCTGCTGATCGGCGATATCCTTCTTTTCCTGCTCCAGACGCTCGAACCGCTCGATGAACTGACGCAGTTCATCGGCGGTCACGCGGTAGCTGTCAGAAGGGGCGGTTGTGTCGTCCATCGGGCCTGCCTCGCTTTGTCCCAAATCATCAGCCACGGGGTCTAGCCGCCCTGCCCGCCACCCGCAAGGCTTGCGAAGCGCCCCGCGGCGGGTTAGGCGAAGTCCGGCAGGCACCTTGCGGGAGCGCGATACATGGAATGGCTGGTCTGGGTTGGCGCGGGGTTGACGGCCGTGGGGCTTGTCGTGATCGCCTATTGCATCGCGGCGGCGCTGCGCGTGCGCCGCGCGGGGCTGCCGGATGTCGAAATGCGCGACCGTCTGCAACGCATCGTCTTTCTCAACATGGGGGCGCTGCTGCTCTCGGCGCTTGGCCTGATGAGCGTCGTGCTCGGCGTCTTCCTCGCCTGATCCCGCGTCAGTCGAGCCGTGCCGCCCCCAGGATCTGGCCGGGACCGGCCATTTGCACCAGGACGACGATGGATTGGGGCGACTCGTCGTCGAAGTCCAACGCGAACGGCTCCGCCCCGGACCACTCACTGACCTGCGTCCATTCGGTTACGATATTGGCATATTCCATGCGGCGCCCGGCATTCTCGCCGCGCCGGATCTCGACGATTCCCTGCGGCTGATAGCGGACGACCTGAACCACCATCTGCGGTCCGTCGAACGCCATCGACGCCTCGGCCCGCAGGTGGATGGCGCCATCGTCGCCACGCGAGAGTCTGACCTCGACGGGGTATTCGATATCGCGCTGCTCCATCACCAGTTCGGTCACGCGCATCGGTTCATGCCCCAGAACCCGCGTCACACCGCCGATGATCATCTGCGGGGTATAGACCATGCTGTGCCCTTCGGCGCGCGCATAGGCATGCTGACGGAGGGTGAATTGCGGCGAGGCGAAGGTATCGGCCCAGCCGATATAGTCCCAGTAATCGACGTGCAGTGCCAGCGCGATCACGTCGTCGCGCCGCGCGAGATCGGCCAGCAACTCGTCCGCCGGCGGGCAGGCCGAACAGCCCTGGGAGGTGAACAGTTCCACCACCACCGGGCTTTGCGCGCGCGCAGGCTGCACCGGCGACAGCAACAGCAACAGCGAAAGTCCGAGGACGAGAGCGAGCGCGGGGGCGGGCGCGTGGGCGGGCGCGGGCGCAGGGGCGGGGGACAGGATGACTGATCGCATGGCGTCCATGAATGTTAACCGATGATCTGGAGAAGGTAGTCGAACAGTCCCACCCGCGCCAATCAAGCCTTTGCGAGTTAGCGTTACAGCCAACGCCGCGTCTTTTGAAGATAGCGCCGGGCCTCCAGCCCGAAGGCGGCGATCAGCCGCTCTTCCTCCGGCCGGATGAAGCGCCGGTCCAGCACGGCGGCGAAAAGCCACGGCAACAGCACCGGGCTCAGCACCCCGAGCCACAGCACATATCCGCTCAGCATCGCCAACAGGCCAAGGTAGATCGGGTTGCGGCTGAACCGGTAGGGGCCTTCGACGATCAGCGCCGAGGGATCGTGATGCGGCTCGATCGTCGTGCGTTTTTGCCAGAACCACCACGCCGACCAGCTTATCCCGGCCAGCCCGGCTGCGATCAACAAGAGGCCGAGCCCCCAGAAGAGCGGCCCGAAGGCCCGGACCAGCGGCAATTCGCGCGCCAGGAGCCACGCGGCAGCGCAAAAGCCCGCGAACCAGATCGGCGGCAGATCGGGAAAGCCCTTCATCGCGCGACAGCCCCCGGCGCGGGCAGCGAGAAGCGCAGCGACAGGCACGACAGGCCGCC
>PFEX01000207.1 GCA_002783145.1 Rhodobacteraceae bacterium CG17_big_fil_post_rev_8_21_14_2_50_65_11
AGGGAGGAACCATGCCGGGGGGGGCTGGGCGGTCCAAGGACGAAGCCGCTCCGCGGCAATGGCGCTCTTGGCTGCGTGTTCGGCGTTGATCTGATCGTGGTGCATTTGGCGATGGGCACCCGCAGCGTCAAACGCACGGGTGCCGGGGCGGTCGAACAGGCGATGGAGCAGGCTGCGCATGCGGGGAGATTCGCATGGCGGGCGGTTGGCAAGCTATTTGGAAAGTTCAGGAAAGCGTGCGAACAGATTTCAGCAAGATGCAGACCGCCGTGGCCAACTGCCAGCCCCTATCAGGCACTGGCACCAAGGCGCTCCATCTCACGTGAGAACTCGGCTCGGATGGCAGCGGCCTCGTGAGATGGGAGCCAGCGAGTCATATTCGGAACCACGGTCTGCCACATGCGCATGTCCCTGTCCGAAAGGGGAACGGTTTCCGATGCGCGCAAGGTTTCCAGCAGCCGACCGAGCCGCCCACGGATCGCTTGCAGGTCGGGAGTTGATTGCCGGGCGGGCGGTGCCATCCGGCCGTCACCGAAAAGGCTTCCTTGGGCGTCGATGGTCATGAGGTTCTGTCCTTCATGCGGCAGAGAGCCCAAGGGCATCCCGATTCAGGGTCGCGACAAGCGCATCGGCAAGGATGTTATCCGCTTGAGCGGCGAAATCAATATGCTCTGCAAGCCGCGCACAGACATCGCGGAATGCGTCGAACAGCGCCAGATCAACGGCCTGACCGGCGCGGCCTTCCAACCACCGTTGAAGGACGGGGTAACCGCTGACCTCGAAGGCCCAGAGCGCTTCAGGCAGTCCTTCGACCTGACCGGACCCGTCGGCGCAAAGCGTCAAGCTGCCGCCGTCCGGGTCCGATGGCGCAAGCCCCGCGCCCGGCGTCGGTGCCGTGGCCAGGCGAACGAAGGCCGGGTCGGCGCTGCGGGCCGGTGGCTGCGCGGGGTCGAAGGTCTGGATCGCGCGGATGCGGGTGCCGAGTTGCGCCGCCCGCACAAAGACGGCGTGGTTGGCGGGGAACGGGACATGGGGAAAGACATCCTCCAGGTCCTCGGCAAAGCGCAGGCTGTAGCTTTGCGCCGACAGCAGGCAGAGGATCACGTCGAACACCTCGTCGGGCGTGACGGCAACGCCATAGGCAGCCGCCAAGCCTTCAAGCAAAACGACCGAAACATTGGGGCCTGCGGATTCCGGGCGGCGGTCGTGCAGGGGAAACGCGTAACCGCCATAGCTGCCTCGAAAAGCGTGGTAGTCTGGCAATAGTCCGTGGCACCAGACTGCCGGGCCTGCGCCCGTTCCGCCCGGCAACGCATACAGGCCGACGTTCTGTGCGCCCCACACGCGCTGCATCTGTGGGCCGGGGCGGTTGAGCAGGTGCAGGTCATTGTAGAACCTCCGCAGGTCGAACGGCCGATAGGAAAGCCGCCAGACGAGCGCTTCGTCATGAACTCCCAACTCTCCCTGCAGGAGGAACTCATCTACTTTGCGGACCAACTCGACGCGCTGGGTGCCCACAAATACGGGATCATTCCCGCTCTTCATGCCTGATTTTGAGAAAACGAAGCACTCCCGCAGGTTCGGCCATTCACCATTCCCAAAAGGTCTCGGGCGAAAATCCTCCAGCGGTTCCCGCACCACCGGGATGCTGTTCGGCAACGTTCCCGCAGCGGCACCACCCTCCAGCCAGCGGAGCTTGGCCTCGCGCGAGAAGTGTCCTTCGGCCCAGGAATCGAGGTAGTGGATTTCGGCCGGTTGCCCGGCGCGCGAACCATCGGCGACGGCAATGGTAATGGCCGTGCCCACCTGGATGTTGAAGACGCCGACATCACGGTCGATCCCCGCTCGTGGCCCCCGCCGCAGGTCGCCGCGCAGGTCGATGATCTCGATCCGATCAAAGCGGTCGCGCATCATCTGCCGCAGACCGGCATAGGGCCAGCCGGTCAGGAACTTGCGGTTGGAGATGAAGGCGACGACCCCGCGCTGCGGGGCACCCTCGGCCTCGAAGATCTTCCACATCGCCCAGCGCCAGAAGGCCACCGACAGTTCCGGGAAGGTGTTGAGCTGGTTGCCCTGATGCGCTTCGCGCACCGGGCGTTTCAGATCGTCCCACAGCGCGTTCATCCACTGGCCAACGAGCGTGCGGTCCTCGCCTTCCTCCAGTCGCCGGTAAGGTGGGTTTCCGATGATGGCGAGAATTGGCTGCTCGGCCTTGATCCGGTCGGCGGCGCGGCGTTCTTCGGTTATTCCCGCCGAGACGAAACCCAACCTGCCGAGCGGTGCCGCCGCACCTGGCTCGGCCAATGTGTCGGCAAGGTAGACGCCCAGCCGCGGCAGCGCAGGGCGAGGTCCCGGTGCCGCCGGGTCACGCAGGGTGTGGTGCAGCCGGTAATGCGCCACCGCATAGGGCCCGACGAGCAGTTCGAGGCCGAACATCCGCCCTGCCAGGTCGCGCAGTTCAAGGTCTGCCCGGCCTTGCCCACCCGCTACCGTGGCTTCGTCCCTGACCCGTTCTGCCACGCCGAGCAGGAATGTTCCGGTCCCTGCGGCAGGATCGAGGATCGTCAGGTTCGGATCGCGCAGCCCGTTCAGCCCGAGGTTGGCGCGAGCGACGCGGTCAAGCGCGCCGGCCATGAACCGCACGACCTCGACCGGTGTGAAGTATACGCCGTGGCGTTCCCGTGCTGCCGGGTCGAAGACCGACAGAAAGTCCTCGTAGAAATACAGGATCGGGTCGCGCTGGCCGGGCTGAATTGCGAGGATTTGCGGCGTGAAGCTGTTCACCGTGTCCATAAGCACGGTGAAGCCAATCCCGACAACATCGAGGATTTCCGCCTGCGTCAGGACACGCAGCGCGGTGCGCATCAGAGGATGCTCTCCAGGCATGTGCTGATAAGCAGTTGCATCGACCGGGCGACCGCTGCCTTCCCGAACGAGCAACAAGCCGAAAGCGAGTGTTTGTGCGAAGGCCGAGGCAAACAGGATATCAAAGTCCTGCGCCGGGTAGCCGCCCGCCTCGGGATGCGCATAAAGGACGGTCTGGAATTCAGCGTGAACATCGAGCAGCGGGTCTGCTGCCACGTTTTGCTGCCGAAGATCGGCCAGTCGGTCCTGAATGATTCCGCGCACCAGCCTCGATGAATGCGCAAGGAGTTGGGCGAGATGCTGGGCGTCCCGTGCGACCGGTTCCTGACCCGCCCCAGCAGCCAGACGCTCGAACAGGGCAAGCAGAGGCGCAGCATCATGTGCTCGGATCAGCCGAGCCGCTCGCGCATCGTCACAGGCCGGATCTATGGCCTGCTCTGGAACGATGCGGGCCATCGCCAGTTCGTCGCTGCGCTGGAACAGAAGAACGTCGACAAAGTTGGATGTGCCCCAGCATTGCAGTTCCCTAAACCGCTCAGCCTGACGTTTGTCATGCGGAATGCGCCAGCGTGCTGGATTCGCCGACTTGTCCGGGGACTTCAGTTCAACGAAAGCGCGTGCGGGGGCACCGGCACGGACTAGCGCGATATCGGGCCGACCAATCCCTGGATTGACAAACTCCGGGACCACGGTGAGCCGGGCGCCGACTGGCATTTCGGCCAGCGCGCTTTCGAGCAATTCCTGAAATGCCGGTGCAAGAGCCGGTTCCTGAACCGCCGCATGTGCACGGCGAAGGTCGCGAATTCGCTGCGCATAGCGCAGGAGGTGGTCAAGAATTGGCATTGCTCAAGGACGACAAAGGCGGCACCGCTATTTACATTATCTTGATAGCGAGGGCGAACACCCTCCAATATCAAGTGTTACCTCACGAAGACAGCCAGGTCGAGCGAATGATTCTGCGGTGCGGTGCACGCTCTGTTTCGACCTGCACCTGTTCCGCCATCCCCTCGACCTCCTCGTTCAGCCGCATCCCCATGCTGATCAGCCCATGCAGGGCGGCGTGGGCGTAGACGAAGGCGTCGAAGGCCTCGTTGCGTTCGCCGTCGCGCTTGGGTTGCCAAGAGCGGATGGGGCGGCCCTTCTCGAAGCGGGTGACGACGCGTTCAGCGGTCAGTTGGCGGAAATAGCCGGCGTCGAGGCGGCGGGGGAAGTGGATGACGCCGGGGCCGGGTTCGGTGAGTTTCAGGCGGGCGTAGACGGCGTCCTTCACTGCGTCGACGCCGACGATGAACAGTGGGATCTTGCCCTTGTTGGTGCGCGTCCGTCGGCGTGGCCAGACCGGGATGCCGGTGCCGCCGCGTCCTTTGATCGCCCAGATGCGGCGGGCAAGGCGGGTGCGGCAGAATTCGTAGGCCATCTTGGTATGGTGGCCGCCAGTGTCCACCGCCACGGCGCGCACGGGCAGTTTGCCATAGGTGCCGTTCAGCACTCCGTCGAGATCGAACCAGAGGCGTGGGCCGGAAGGGTCGCCCCAGCGAACGCGGTAGTCGATGACGCACGCCTCCTCGTCGCGGCCCCAGGGGTTGCCTGGATCGGCGGATCAATCCGCACGGTGGTATTGGGGCGCACCATGTCGAAAGACGGCATGACCAGCATGGCGATCCCATGTGCGTTCTGGATAATGTAGCCGATCCAGTTCAGCCCGGCCTCCGAGCTGCCGGTTTGCGCGCCCTTCATCAGCACCACACGTTCATAGGGGGCCTTGGAGGTTATGCGACACTCGCCCAATTGTCGAGCGCGTTGTGGCCGCGCCAGCCATTCCGTCAGCCGGACTGGGCCGACACCAGCTGGCCGAGACGGCGCGGCGAAATCGGGCCTGCGGCGAATGTCGAGGGCGTCGAGAAAGCGAACGGACCGGGTGCATCGAACGGCTCTGCCGCCCCCGCCAACAAGGCCAGCACCACAGCCCGCGCCTCGGTTTCGCCAGCCGCCGCCGTCAACGCCTCGGCCTCGGCCGCCCGCACCGCGGCACGGGTCAGGGCGGTGCGGGCGGCGTCATCAGATCCCGCCGCGAAGCTATCCGCAGCCATCGAGCGGGCAGCCGTGGCGTCAGCCGCAGCTTGCCGCGCCCGGTCGAGCAAGGATGCCGCCGTCTTGCGCAGCGCCTCGTGGGTTGATTTCAGTTTCGTGAGCATCGGTTTTCCTTTCCATTGCTTCGGCACAGCGCCGAATTTCGAGCCACATCTGGCTGGGGTGAACCCCGCCCCAAGCGGGGGTTCATACCCCGGGGGGTATGGGGGGTTTGGCTGGCTAGGGGGATGAAGGGGGG
>PFEX01000099.1 GCA_002783145.1 Rhodobacteraceae bacterium CG17_big_fil_post_rev_8_21_14_2_50_65_11
CGTCGCGCGGAAGGCCGCGACAAGCTGCGTCGGCAAGTCGGAAATGAAGCCCACCGTATCGGACAGGATCACATCCGTCCCATCGGGCAGTTTCACCGCCCGCATGGTTGGGTCGAGCGTCGCAAAGAGCATGTCCTTCACCATCACATCCGCCCCGGTCAAACGGTTGAAAAGCGTGGACTTTCCAGCGTTGGTATAGCCCACCAGCGCGACCACCGGGTAAGGCACCTTGGCCCGCGCCTTGCGGTGCAATTCCCGCGTCCTGACGACCTTCGACAGTTGCCGCCTGAGCCGCGTCATCGCCTCGTCGATGGCGCGCCGGTCGGCCTCGATCTGGGTCTCACCGGGGCCGCCCACAAATCCAAGCCCGCCGCGCTGCCGTTCAAGGTGGGTCCAGGCGCGCACCAGGCGGGTGCGCTGATAGCTCAGCGCCGCCAGTTCCACCTGCAACACGCCCTCGCGCGTGCGGGCGCGGTCGGCAAAAATCTCGAGGATCAGCCCGGTCCGGTCGAGCAGTTTGACCCCCCATTCCTTTTCGAGGTTGCGCTGCTGCACCGGCGTGACCGGGCCATCGACCAGCACCAGCTCGGCCTCTTCCGCCTCGATCCGGGCCTTGATCTCGGCGATCTTGCCGGTGCCGAACAGCAACCCGGCATGGGCGCGCGGCAGGCGCACGACCTCGGCCGCGACGACCTCAAGCCCGGGTAGGGCCGCAGCAAGCGCCACAGCCTCTTCCAGTGCCGGCGCCGGGTCGCGGCGCTCACGCTCCGACCGGATGTCGGGATGCAGGACAACGGCGCGCGTCAGGCCGGTGTCGTCCGGCGCGGGTCCGGTCAGATCGGATTCGATCACTCTTCCCCGTCGTACAGGTTGATGGGCTGGGCCGGCATCACCGTGGAAATCGCGTGTTTGTAGACCAGTTGCGACTGGCCATCGCGGCGCAAGAGAACACAAAAATTGTCAAACCAGGTAATCACTCCCTGCAACTTGACCCCGTTGATCAGGAAAACCGTGACCGGGACCTTGGTCTTGCGGACGTGATTCAGGAACGCGTCCTGCAGATTTTGCTTGTTTTCGGCCATTTGGAAATTTGCCTTGTTCTTGCTTGCCGTTCCCTGTTGCGGAACGCGGAGACTATACACAAACCAGTATGTGCATGTTTTTCGCGGATTTCCACCCCGATTCCCGCAACCGTCATCACAGCTTGCTGCATCGGCAGGCTTGCCGGTCGGGCCGGTGTCAGATCCGCCAGAAACCGGGGTTGAAAAGCGCGATCAGCGCCAGTGTTTCAACCCGCCCGAGAATCATCGCACCGATCAGCACTGCCTTGGCCGGATCGGTCAGGCTGGCATAGGCAATCGGCACATCGGCCCCGACGGCGGCCAGCGGCCCGGTCGTGGACAGGGCGGCGGCGGCGAGAACGAAAGCCTGTTCGAAATCCAGCCCGGTCAGCGACAGCGCCACCATCACGCCCGCCATCGACAGGATGAACAGCATGAAGAACACCCAGGCGATATAGGCGCCCTCGCGCCGGATGCGTCGGCCAAGGCGCCCGCCGGCGGCCACCGAATGGGGATGGGTCAGCTTGGACAGTTCACGCCGCCCGTGCTTGTAAAGCGCGTAGACCCGGATCAACTTGATTCCCCCCGCTGTGGTCGCGGCACCGCCGCCGGTCAGCGCCAGCGCCACCAGCAGCAGGCCAGGCGTGGGCAGACCGGACCAGTCGCGCGCCACGGACCAGAACTCTGACACGAACCCGGTCGTGCTGAGAAACGACATGAGGGTGAACAGGCCGCCCCAAAGCGCCGCTAACGCGGCTCCGATATTGGCCTGATCATCAAATTCCAGCGCACCGAGCCAGTGACGCAGGAAAAGAAGCACCGTCAGCACGACGACGATGTAGATGGCAAGCCGGACCTCGCGGTCCTGGTAGAGCCGGCCCGGCGTGGCGGGAGACAACCGGTCGCCAAATGCATGATGGCTGAGCGCGAAAAGGAAAAAGGCGAAGATGAAGACCTCGGACAGCAGCCCGCCCTGCGCCCCGGCGAGTCCGCCGGTGGGCGAAATCCCCGATGTCGACATCACCGCCATCGCATGGGCCAGTGCCGGCAGGTCGGCCTCGCCTGCAATCACCTGCAACAGCCACAACACCCCGGTCAGGCCGGCATAAACCGGCGCCAGCGTGCCGATCGCCCGGCGCAAGCGCAGTTCCGGCGCGGCGGCGAGGATCTGGCTCTTGTTCGACTGGATGCGCCGGTCCTGCGTTTCCGAGGACACCTCGAAGCCGCCAAGGTTGAGCGGCGCCATCACCGCCGCCGCCGTGACCCAGACCAGAAGCCCGCCAAGCCAGCCCACGAGCGCCCGCCAGAGATGTTCCGCATCGCTGAGCCGGGCGGGATCGAACACCGACGCGCCAGTCGTGGTCAACGCCGAGACCATTTCGAAATAGCTGTTGAAAACTCTCGTGTTGCCGATGGAATCAGCAAGCGGAACCGCCAGCACCACGGGCAACAGCAGGTAGGCCGCGATCAGTCCCGCAAGGTGGGTGCGCGCCGATTTGGCTGGCCGTATCGCTTGCGTTGCGAAAACCGCGACCAGCGTCAGGATGCACAGCAGCAGGGCGGAATAGAAGAAACTGCGCCCGCTGGCATGGTCTTGCTGCACCACCGCGACGCTGGCCGGGATCAGCATCGCCAGCGCGGAAATCCCGACCAGCACGGCGAAAAGCGGCAACCTGAGCCCGAAGACCTTCATCGCTCAGAAGTAATCGACCGAGACGCGCAACAGCGCCTCGACCGCAGGCACGTCCTTGGACAGCGCGAAGATCGCCACCGTGTCGCCCTCCTCGATCAAGGTGGAGCCGGAGGGGCGGATCACCGTGTCGCCCTTGCGAACCGCACCGATCAGCGCGCCCTCGGGAATGTCGATCTCGCGCACCTGCCGCCCGGCAATGGGCGAGGTCGACAGCACCTGCGCCTCGATCACCTCGGCCTCGGCGTCACCGATGGAATAGACGCCACGCACCCGGCCCTGCCGGATATGGCGCAGGATCGAACTGACGGTGGTGGCGCGCGGGTTGACATAGGCGTCGATGCCAAGCGGTTCCATCAGCTGCACCATCGACGGGTCATTGATCAGCGAAATCGCCATGCCGGCGCCTGCCGACTTGGCCCTGACAGCGGCCAGCAGGTTGGTCTTGTCGTCGTCGGACACGCACAGCACCACGTCGGCGCGTTCTACCCCCGCCTCGCGCAGGATCTCGATATCCATCCCGTCGCCGTGCAGCACGATGGTTCGCGCGAGCGCATCGGCGGCGCGTTCGGCGCGGCCCCGGTTTCGTTCGATCACCCGGACCCGCACCCGGCTGGAGGATTTTTCCAGCTCCTGCGCCACGCCAAGCCCGACATTGCCGCCGCCGATGATCACCACCCGATCCAGCCGCCCGGGCGGTTTGCCGAAGATCTCCAGCGTCCGGGCGGCGTCCTTGTCATGGGTGAAGACGTAGATCTCGTCGCCGACGAAAAGCTGATCGCCGGGATCGGGCGCGAACAGCACAGTCTTGCGACGCACCCCCACAACGACCGCGCGCAGGGTCGAGAAAAGCTCCGACAGTTGCTTGAGCGGCGTATCAACGACCGGGCAATCCGCCTCGATCCGGATGCCCAGCAAGCGCGCGTCGCCGCCCAGAAAGGTCTCGGTATCGAAGGTGGAGGGCGAGGCCAGCCGGCGCAGCGCCGCTTTCGCAACCTCTCGTTCGGGGCTGATCACCACGTCCACGGGCAGGTGTTCGCGCCGGTAGAGATCGGAGTAGACCGCCGTCAGGTAACTTTGCGCACGCAGCCGCGCGATCTTGCGCGGCACCGCGAAGATCGAATGCGCCACCTGGCAGGTGACCATGTTGACCTCATCGGAGAAGGTCGCGGCGATGATCATGTCGGCATCGCGCGCACCGGCCTTTTCGAGAACGTCCGGGTAGGAGGCGAAGCCGGTGATGCCCTGCACGTCGAGCGTATCGGTGGCGCGGGCGACAAGCTCCGGGTTGTTGTCGACGAGGGTGACGTCGTTGTTTTCCCGCGACAGGTGGCGCGCGATCTGCCAGCCGACCTGGCCCGCGCCGCAAATGATGATCTTCATCGCCGTTGCCCATCCTGATGCGACCGGGCAGGCCCGGCCTGTCGCTCTGCATGGCAGGAAGCGGGCCGGGCGTCAATTGCCGGGACCATGCTTGGTGGTGGCCGGTTTCGTCGCGTCCCGCGCCGACCCGGCACCTCTTCGCTACGCTCATCGGCAAGGGTGTCAGACGCGAAAGGTCAGCGCCAGGCAGAGGCGGAGGAGGGCGCGCTCAGGCCTCACCCTCCCCGACCTGCGCCACCCGGCTGCCGGCGCGGCTGGAGGTCACGACGCCAAGCGATTTCAGCTTGCGGTGCAGAGCGCTGCGTTCCATGCCGACGAAACTGGCGGTGCGGCTGATATTGCCGCCAAAGCGGTTGATCTGGGCCATCAGGTAGTGGCGTTCGAAAAGCTCGCGCGCCTCGCGCAGGGGCAGCGTTGTCAGCCCGGGGGACAGCGCGATAGCGTCCTCCTCGCGGGCGCCCCCGGCGCCATGTCCGGGAAGGTCGCGCGCCTCGATCGGGCCGGTGCCGTCGCCGAGGATCAGCACCCGTTCCATCACGTTCCTGAGTTCGCGGATATTTCCGGGCCAGCGCATGGTTTGCAGCATCGCCTCGGCGTCGAAGCCGAGATCACGCAGCGGCAGGCCCTGGTCGCGGTTGAAGCGGGCGATGAAATAGCGCGCGAGGTCGGGGATATCCTCGCGCCTTTCCTCGAGGCTCGGCACCTCGATCGGCACCACGTTGAGCCGGTGATACAGCTCCTCGCGGAAGCGACCGGCGGCGATTTCCGCCTTCAGGTCGCGCGTGGTGGACGAAATCACGCGCAGATCGACCCGCACCTTGGCGGTGCCGCCGACGCGGGTGAAGCTCTGGTCGACCAGCACCCGCAATATCTTGGACTGGGTGCCGGGCGGCATGTCGGCGATCTCGTCGAAATAGATCACCCCGCCATGCGCCTGTTCCAGCAACCCCTGTTCCACCCCGCGTTCCGGGCTTTCGCGGCCGAACAGCACCTCCTCCATGTGTTCGGGCGCGATCGAG
>PFEX01000028.1 GCA_002783145.1 Rhodobacteraceae bacterium CG17_big_fil_post_rev_8_21_14_2_50_65_11
CTGTGGGGTTGTGGCAGCAGCCATGCAGCAGGATCAGGTCGCCCCGTCTCACCGCTGCGAGGTCAGCCATCATGCCCGCACGGTCGAGCCCGCCCGTTTCGGCATCGAGGTAGCGGTATTCGCGCAGATCGAGGCCGAGGTACGAGATGATCGCGGGGTGGTTGGGCCATGTCGGGGCGCTGATCCAGACGGTGGCCTCTGGCGTCAGGCGCTTGACCATTTCCATGAGTTGCCGCACCGCGCCGGTGCCGCCCGGCGTGGCGGCGGCGGCCACGCGCTCATGGGGGACAGCGTCGGCGAAGATCAGCTGCGTCATCGCCGCAAGGTACCCCGCATCGCCGGCGAGCGCGACGTAGCCCTTGCTGTCCTGCGTCTGCCAGATCAGTTCCTCCGCCACCTTGACGGCCTTCATCACCGGCGTCTTGCCTTCGGGCGTGCGGTAGACACCGACGCCCAGATCGACCTTGTCGGTGCGCGCATCGTCGCGGAACATCTGCATCAGCTGGATGATCTTGTCGGGTTGCGGGGCGGTCAGAGTTTCGAACAATGGCGTCTCCTCAGGCCGGGAACAGCGACGGGTCGCGGTCGCGCGCCAGGATGCGGCTGTGATCCTCGGTGCGGACGGGGCGGAAGCCCGCCTGTCTGTAAAGGTCGAGCGCGCGGGGATGGTCGAGCGTGCAGGTATTCACGGTCATCTTTCCGACGCCTGCCCGTGACCAGCCCTGCGCGATGGCGTGGCGCAGAAGCGGGCCGCCGAGCCCGCCGCCAACCGCCTCGGGCACCAGCCCGAAATAGGCAAGGTCGCATATGCCCGCCACGCGCCAATCCAGTTGGAAGAACCCGGCAGGCCAGCCGTCGCGGAAGGCGACACAGAGCGTCACGTCCGGGTGTTGGACGAAACTGCGCAAGGTCTCGCGGTCCTCGGCCAGCTTGTCGACCCATTCATACATCCAGCCCACCGCATTGTAGAGCGACAGGAAGAACCAGACCGGCGGTTTTACGCAAGATTCCAGCCGGACATCCTCGGGCAGGGCCGGGGCCCGGTCGCGCGGCGGCGCGCTCATTTCAAGAAATGTAACGGTATAGGTGACCTCGGCACCGGCGGGGATCACGTTCATCCGGTTTCGACCTTCAGCTGTTCGAACTGCCCCCATTCAGCCCACGACCCATCGTAAAGCGACCAGTCCTTGTGGCCCAGAACCTCCAGCCCCAGCGACAGGATCGCCGCCGTGACGCCGGAGCCGCAGGTGGTGATTACCCGGCGATCCAGATCGACGCCGCCCGCCTCGAACGCGGCGCGCAGGGCGTCCCCGCGCTTCAGCGTGCCATCCGCGTTCAGAAGCGTGGCGTAATGGACGTTCCTGGAGCCGGGAATGTGGCCCGCGCGCAGGCCTTCGCGCGGCTCCGGCGCCTCGCCGCGAAAGCGGTCCGGTCCGCGCGCATCCACGATCTGCCAGTCGCCAAGCTTGGCCGCTGCGGCCACCTGTGTCACGTCCTTGACCAGGTGCGCCTGACGCTGCGCGGTCATGTGCCGGTCGCGCACCACGGGCGGCATGTCCTCAACCGGGCGGCCCTCGGCTTGCCATTTGCCAAAGCCCCCGTCGAGCACCGCGATATCGGTCTTGCCCATCAGCCGGAACAGCCACCACACCCGCGCCGCCGAGAAGATCCCGGCCCCGTCATAGACCACCACCTGGTGGCCGTCGCCGACCCCCATGGCGCGCATGCGGCTCATGAATTTTTCCGGGCTCGGCGCCATGTGCGGCAGGTCGCTGACGGAATCGCTTTGCGCGTCGAGGTCGTAGAAGCGCGCGCCGGGGATGTGGGCGGCGGCGTATTCGGCTTTCGCGTCGCGGCCCATGTCGGGCAGATACCACGAGGCGTCGAGGATGCGCATATCGGGATCGTTCAGGTGATCGGCCAGCCACTGGGTGGATACGAGCATCTTGGGGTCATCGGCGGACATGGGTCATCTCCGTCAGGAACGGTGTCGGCCCAGACCTACGCGCCCCGCCCTTGACGTGCAAGCCTGTGGGCCGGGCGCGGCAAAATCCTGCGCGGATTCCCGGTTCAGCCCCGGTCGCGCAGCAGTCGCGCCTTCTGGCGTTGCCAGTCGCGCTTGGCCTCGGTGGCGCGTTTGTCCTGTGTCTTTTTGCCCTTGGCGATGCCGATCTTCAGCTTCACCAGCCCCTTGTGATTGAAATACATCACAAGGGGCACCAGCGTCATGCCCTGCCTTTGCGTGGCGTTCCACAGCTTGATCATTTCCTTGCGGTTGACCAGCAGCTTGCGGCGGCGGCGTTCCTCGTGCCCCCAGGTCTTGGCCTGTTCGTAGGGCGCGATATAGCCGTTCACCAGCCACAGCTCCCCCTGGTCGACGGTGGCGTAGCTTTCGGCGATGTTGGCCCCGCCCTGGCGCAGCGATTTCACCTCGGAGCCTTGCAGGATTATTCCGCATTCGAGGTCGTCCTCGATGGCATAATCGTACCGCGCCCGCCGGTTTTCGGCGATCACCTTGTAGTTGGAGTCTGTCTTCGGTTTCTTGGCCATGGCGCAGGGATATAGGCGCTCAGCCCGCCGGGCGCCACCCCGGCGGCACGTCGATGGACGCCTTCCACGGCTTGATGTCCAGAAGCGGCGTGTCGTCGTGGCAATCTATCGCGTCAATGGTCAGCACGCCGCTGTCCCGGTCGATCCCTTGCAGGATCACGACCGCAAGCGCGATGGGATTGGGCCGCGCGGGCGAGCGCAGGGCGAAGGTGCCGCGCGTGCCCTCCGTGTGATGCGGGTTCTGCACCACGATGTTGCGCGGCGCCTTGTCCATCCAGTAAAGCAGGATCACCGGCTGGCCCGCCTCCAGCCCGTCGAGCGCGGGGATATAGGCCGGGTCGAGCTGCACCGTCGCGTTCTGCCCGCTTTCGCGCGCCTGAACGAGGTTCTTCGGCGCACCGCCCTGGAACCACGGGCTGCGGATCCGGCCGATGAAGGTGACGCCATCCGCCGCCCTCTGCGCCGGATCGAAGGGCAGCACCACCTCGCCGTCGCGCGGCCCGGCCATGTCAGGCAATCAACCCGGCATGGCGCATCGCGGCGCGGACCGTGGCCTTGGTCTCTTCGGTCAGGCCGACGAGCGGCAGGCGCACCTCGTCCGAGCACAGGCCGAGCACCGACATCGCGTATTTCGCCCCGACCAGCCCCGGCTCGATAAAGATCGCCTCGTGCAGCGGCATCAGCCGGTCCTGGTATTCAAGCGCCTTGGCGTAATCCCCGTCCAGCGTCGCCTGCTGGAACTCGGCGCACAGGCGCGGTGCCACGTTGGCGGTGACGGAAATGCAGCCCACGCCGCCATGGGCGTTGAAGCCAAGCGCGGTGGCATCCTCGCCCGACAGCTGCACGAAGTCGGGCCCGCACGCCGCGCGCTGCATGCTGACACGCTCAAGCTTGCCGGTGGCGTCCTTCACCCCGATGATCGAGGGCAGCTTCGACAGGGAGCCCATGGTCGCGGGGCTCATGTCGATGACCGAGCGGCCGGGGATGTTGTAGATGATGATCGGCAGGTCGCAAGCCTCGGTCAGCGCCGTGTAATGCGCGATCAGGCCCGCTTGCGTCGGCTTGTTGTAGTAAGGCGTCACGACCAGCCCCGCCTCCGCGCCGACCGACTGGGCATGTTGCAGGAAACGGATCGCCTCGGTGGTGTTGTTGGACCCGGCCCCGGCGATCACCGGCACCCGGCCCGCCACCGCCTGCACCACGGCGACGATCACCTGTTCATGTTCGCTATGGCTCAGCGTCGGGCTTTCCCCGGTGGTGCCCACCGGCACGAGGGCGCTGCTGCCCTCGGCGATCTGCCAGTCGACAAGCTTCTTCAGCGTGTCGAAATCCACCGCGCCGTCCTTGAACGGCGTGACCAATGCGGGCATCGAGCCTTTGAACATCACACGCTTCCTTTCCTGTCAGATGCGCCGAATCCGGCGCCGTCGCACAGCCTTTCACGGCCACCGCCCGCCTATAGCCAAGTAACCGAGTTGCAAGCAAGGCCCGAGGCCCTATCCTGATAGCCATTGAGTCGATCCGGTGACAGCATGTTCCGCATTCTTTTAAGCATTTTCCTGACAGTTTTGCCGCTGCCGGCGCTGGCCACGCCAGAGGCGCTTGCGGCTGCCATCGCCGCCCTTGGGGTGCGCGACTACGAGACGGCGGCAACCGAACAGGCCCGCGTGACCGATCCCACAGCAGCCGATGTGGTGACCTGGATCCGCCTGCGTCAGGGCGAAGGAACCCTGTCGGAATATTTCGATTTCCTTGCCCGCAACGCCGACTGGCCCGGCCTGCCCTATCTGATCCGGATGGGCGAACAGAACCTTGCCGAGGACACGGCCCCCGAGACCGTGATCGCCTATTTCGACCGGCAAGCGCCCGGCACCGGCTGGGGATCGTTGCGCTATGCCAAAGCGCTTTGGGATGTGGACCGGCGAGACGACGCCATGGCCGAGGCGGTGCGCGCCTGGACCACGGTGTCGCTGTCGCAGGAGGAGCACGACCTCTTCATGATCGACTGGCCCCGCACCCTGCGCAGCCATCACGAGGCGCGGCTCGATCACCTGCTGTGGGAAAACCGCGAGGCCGAGGCGCGCCGGATGTTCCCGCTGGTCGGCGAGGGTTGGCAGCGGCTGGCCGAGGCGCGGCTGCGGTTGCGCAGCCGGGAGCCGGGGGTGGATGCGGCCATCGACGCGGTGCCGGGCAACCTTCAGGGCGACCCAGGGCTGGCCTATGAGCGGTTCATCTGGCGGCTGCGCGCGGGCTACACCGAGGGCGCACTGGAGCTGATCCGCGCCCGGTCGACCTCTGCCGAGGCGTTGGGGCGGCCGTCGGACTGGGCCAACCGGCGCCGGTCGCTCACGCGGGAGCTGATCCGGGGCGGCGATCTGGAGGCGGCGTATGAGCTTGCTGCGAACCACCATATCGAGCCCGGGAGCGACGACAACAACTATGCCGATCTCGAATGGCTGGCGGGCTACAGCGCCCTGCGGCTGGGCCGGGCCGACACGGCGGTGGCGCATTTCACGCGCTTCCGGTCTGCCGTGACCTCGCCCATTTCCGTGGGCCGGGCGGGCTACTGGCTGGGCCGGGCGCATGAGGCGGCGGGC
>PFEX01000043.1:0-3597 GCA_002783145.1 Rhodobacteraceae bacterium CG17_big_fil_post_rev_8_21_14_2_50_65_11
CATTTCAAGAAGTTCAACGACCATCACGGCCATGATGCCGGCGACATCGTGCTGCGCGAAGTCGGCGCATTGATGCGAGAGGTCTTCCCGCCGCCGCTGGCCCCCTGCCGCCTTGGTGGCGAGGAATTCGTCGTACTCTGCCCCGGCCTGACCCATGGCGCCGCGATGGACATCGCCGACCGGTTCCGTATCGCGCTGTCGGCGCTCGACCTTACCTATGGCGACGGCAAGCTGCCACCGATCACAGCCTCCGCCGGGGTGACATCGGCCCCCGATTGCGGCGCACACGTGGAAGATATGCTCAAACATGCCGACCTTGCGCTATACAAGGCCAAGGATCGGGGACGCGACTGCGTGGTTTCGGCGTTTTCGGAAAAAGGGCAGATCGCCGCGCAGTAGCAGCAAGATCGCCCCTTAACATCCAACGCCCCGCTGCCTATAACGCGCGCAAATTCGCATTCAACAGATAGGCATAGCCCATGACCACGCTCGTCTTCGGCCACAAATCTCCCGACACCGATTCCACCGGCTCACCCATCCTCTGGGCGTGGTATCTGAACGAGGTGAAAGGCGGCGACGCCGAGGCTGTCCTGCTCGGCGAACCCAACACCGAGGCTGCCTTCATGCTCGACCGCTGGGACCTGCCCAAGCCGCGCATCATCGCGGGGCTCGACGCCGGACAGGCTTGCGTCGTGGTCGACACCAACAACCCCGCCGAACTGCCCGCCGCCATCAACGATGCGGATGTGCAGGCGATCATCGACCATCACAAGCTGGTCGGTGGGCTGGAAACCAGGGGCCCCATCGACATCACCATCCGCCCGCTGGCCTGCACCGCGACCATCATGGTCGATCTCATGGGCGACGACGCAGCCAAGATGCCCGACTGGGCCAAGGGCGCGGCGCTGACCTGCATCCTCAGCGACACGCTGGAATTCCGCTCGCCCACCACCACGCCGCACGACCGCGCCATCGCCGAGGATCTGGCGAAGGATCTCGGCGTGTCAATCTCCGATTACGCGGCAGAGATGTTTGCCGCAAAGTCCGACGTATCGGCCTTTTCCGAGGCGGAATTGCTGCGCATGGATTCCAAGGCCTACGAGGTCGGGGGCACGAAATTCCGCGTGTCGGTGCTGGAAACCACCGCGCCGGCAAGCGTTCTGGCGCGCAAGGACGCGCTTGTCGCCGCCATGCCGCAGGTGGCCAAGGAAGACGGCGTCGACCAGGTTCTGCTGTTCGTGGTCGACATCCTGAACGAGGAGGCAACGCTGCTGCTGCCCAACACGCTGGTGAAAACCGTCGCCGAGAAAAGCTTTTCGACCGTCTGCGGCGATGCCGACACAGTGGTGCTGCCCGGCGTGGTCAGCCGCAAGAAACAGATCATCCCCGTGCTGACCGTCTGACAGGTCAGGGCGCCGGCCGATATGACGGGGGCGAGCACCGCGATCGCGGTGCTCGCCCCTTTTCGTTCCGACCGTTTCGTGGAACCATCGCCACCACCGAAACGGGAGGCAGCAGATGAGACTTGAGGCAAAGACCGCCATCGTGACCGGCGGCGGATCGGGGTTTGGTGCGGGCATCGCGCGGCGCTTCGCCGCAGAGGGCGCGCAGGTGATGGTCGTTGATCTGAACGGTGAGGCGGCGGCGGCCGTCGCGCAGCAGATCGGCGGCATCGCGCAGGTGGCGGATGTCTCGACCGCCGAAAGCGTCCGCGCCATGACAGAGGCCGCGATCGCCGCATGGGGGCGGGTCGATATCGTCGTCAACAACGCCGGGATCACCCACAAGCCGCAGCCACTGGAAACCGTCACCGAGGCGGAGTTCGACAGGGTCTTCGCGGTCAACGCCAAGTCAGTCTACCTGACGGCGCGCGAGGTCGTGCCGCACATGAAGGACGCCGGCGCCGGCGCGATCCTCAACGTCGCCTCCACCGCCGGCGTGTCGCCGCGGCCCAACCTCAACTGGTACAACGCCTCCAAGGGCTGGATGATCACCGCGACCAAGGCCATGGCGGTGGAGCTTGCCCCGTTCGGCATCCGCGTGAACGCCGTCAACCCGGTGGCGGGCGAGACACCGCTGTTGAAAAGCTTCATGGGCGAGGACACGCCGGAAATCCGGGCCAAGTTCCTGTCCACCATTCCGATCGGCCGCTTCTCGACGCCCGAGGATATCGCGGGAGCGGCGCTTTACCTGTGTTCGGACGAGGCAAGCATGGTGACCGGCGTCGCCATGGAGGTGGACGGGGGGCGCTGCATTTGATGCGCCCCGGTCCCCGCAACCTGATCACCGACGTGCCCGGCCTCAAGGTCGGCAATTCCGAGGATCACGCCGTCAAGACCGGCACCACCGTGCTGCTTGGCGCGCGGCCCTTCACCGCCGCCGTGCATGTGATGGGCGGCGCCCCCGGCACCCGCGAAACCGACCTCCTGGCCCCCGACAAGACGGTGCAGGAGGTCGACGCGCTGGTGCTGTCGGGCGGGTCTGCCTTCGGGCTCGATGCGGCCTCGGGCGTGGCCGGCTGGCTGCGGGCGCGCGGGCGCGGCTTTGTCGTGGGCGATCAGCGCGTGCCGATCGTGCCGGGGGCGATCCTGTTCGATCTGATCAACGGCGGCGAGGCTGCGTGGCCCGACGGGCTTTACCAGCGGCTTGGGGCAGCGGCGGCGGATCGGGCGGGCGAGGATTTTGCGCTTGGCACCGCCGGGGCCGGAACCGGGGCGATTCTTGCCGATCTCAAGGGCGGTCTCGGTTCGGCCTCGGTGCTGCTACCCTCTGGCCACACGGTCGGTGCACTGGTCGCGGTGAACGCGATCGGGCAGGCAACGGTGGGCGACAGCGGCCATTTCTGGGCCGCGCCCTACGAGATGGCAGGCGAATTCGGCGGGCTTGGCCCGGCGCCACGGTTCGACGCCAGCCAACCGCCGCGCCACAAGGGCGGGCCGGGCGCGGCGACGACGATTGCCGTCGTCGCCACCGATGCCACCCTGACGCAGGCGCAGGCGACGCGCATGGCGACCGCTGCCCATGACGGCATGGCGCGCGCGCTTTACCCCAGCCATACGCCGATGGACGGGGATCTCGTCTTTGTCGCCGCAACCGGCGCCCGGCCCCTGGTCGATCCGGTCTGGGACACGCTGCAACTGGGCCATGCCGCCGCGTTGTGTCTTGCCCGCGCCATCGCGCGCGGCGTCTATGAGGCGACCCCCGCCGAGACCGACCCGCTGCCGACATGGCACGCGCGGTTCGGTTAAGCTTGGCAGTTGCGCCAGGTGGCGCCAGGCTTTGAGCACTGCATTCGAAGGTGGAGTTGCCGATTCACCCGATACGTCTTGCCGCCGTCGCCGCCTTGGCCCTCGCGCCGGTGCCGGGCTGAGTTGCGTGGGCGGCGGCACCAGTGCGCGCGGCGCGTATTCCGGGCCGGGGTCCAGCTTCTCGATCACGTTGATGGCCGACAGTCCGATGGTCCCCTCGATGGGGGCTATGCCGGGCAATGCGCAGATGGTGGCCGCCATCGGCTCGATCGGGCGGGTGAACCGGCAGGACTTCCTCAACCAGGACGGCACGCTGTCGGGCCTGATCGGCAATCAGGGTCTGGTGCAG
>PFEX01000043.1:3656-5073 GCA_002783145.1 Rhodobacteraceae bacterium CG17_big_fil_post_rev_8_21_14_2_50_65_11
ATTGATGATGTTCGGGATGTGATCCGGGCGCAGCAGGGCAGACCCTGACGGGATGAAAAGAAAGCCCCGACGCGACGTTCTGTCGGCCGGGGCTGTTCCATGCGGGTCGGGCGCGGTCTCAGTGGAAGCGCGCCGAAACCTCGTCAATGGCGCTGTCGATCAGCTTGTTCTGATCGGCGGCACTGGTTCTTGCGGCGATCACCTCGGCGGCGGCGGCCACAGCGATCGACACTGCACGGTCGCGCACCTCGCGCACCGCACCGGACTCGGCGGATGCGATCTGTTCCTCGGCGGCCTGAAGGCGCCGGTCGATCGACGCTTGCAGGTCAATCTTGGCCTGCTCCGCCGCAAGCTGCGATTCTTCCTTGGCATGGGCAACGATGCGGTCGGCCTGATCGGCAACCTCGCGCTGCTGGCGCTCATAGGTGGCAAGAATTGTCTGCGCCTCTTCGCGCAGCGCACGCGCCTCATCGAGGTCGGCGCGGATCTGTTCGGCACGTTTGTCGAGCATGCCCGTAAGGATACCGGGCACCTTGAAATAGACCAGAACGCCGATGAAGGCGAGGAACGCGATCGACACCACGAAGTCGGTGTTGAAGAGCGAGAAGAACGGACCCGTGGCCGCGAAAGCAGGCGAGCCGGTCAGCGCGAAAAGAACTGCAAGGCGTTTCATGGCGCTTATCCTTTCACTCGGGCAGTGACAGCCGCGTCGATGCTGGCCTCGTCCGATGCCGTCGGGGCGAGAGCGGCAACGAGCTCGGCGGCGGTGTCGCGGGCAACCGTTTCGACGGCTTCCAGCGCACCGGCGCGGATCTCGCCGATCCGGGCGGCCGACTCGGCCCCCTTGGCAGCGATCTCGGCGTCGGCCCTCGCGGTTGCATCTGCAAGGTCGGCCATGATCTCGGCCCGCGCCTCGGCGGCAATGGCCTGCGCCTCGGCCCGCGCGTCGGCAAGCGCCTTCTTGTAGGCCTCCTCGGCCTCTGCGGCCTGGCGTTTCAGGTCTTCGGCGGCAGCGATGTCATTCGTTATCGTTCCCTGACGCTCGGCCAGAACGGCCCCGATCCGGGGCAGCGCGATGCGAGACAGGATCAGGTAGATCACCGCGACGGTGACCACGAGCCAGAAGATCTGGTTCGGAAAGGTAGAAAAGTCGAGCTGCGGCATTCCGGGTGCGGAAGCAGCGCCCTCTGGTACGTCAACGGCCATCGTGTCCTCCGTGGAACCCGGTTACACCGATCCGCCCGCGCATGCGCGTGGCGGACCGGCCGTAAGGATGGTTCGCAAAAGGCTTAGACGGCGAACATCAGCAGCAGGGCGACGAGGAACGAAAAGATCCCCAGTGCTTCTGCGAATGCGATGCCGATGAACAGCGTTGCGGTCTGGCCGGCGGCTGCCGACGGGTTGCGCAGGGCGCCCG
>PFEX01000093.1:0-22476 GCA_002783145.1 Rhodobacteraceae bacterium CG17_big_fil_post_rev_8_21_14_2_50_65_11
ACCATCCCGCTGTTCGTTTTCCTGATCCCGGTGCTGATGTTCTTCCAGATCGGCGAGTTCTCCGCCTTCCTGGCCATCATCGCCTATGCCATCGTGCCGATGATCCGTTACACCCGCCACGGTCTGGTCAGCACCCCGCCCGAGCTTGTCGAGGCCGCGGTGTCTTCGGGGGCCACGCCGGGCCAGATCATGCGCGACGTGCGTGCGCCCTATGCCGCGCCGACGATCCTGCTGGGGCTGAACCAGACCATCCTTTACGCTTTCGCGATGCTGGTGATCGCGGCGCTGATCGGCACCACCGGGCTGGGCCAGTCGATCTATATCGCGCTGGGCGCGGGCGATGTCGGGCTTGGCATCGCGGCGGGCGCGGCAATGGCGATCCTTGCGCTGATCGCCGACCGCATTGTACAGGGCTTCGCGCAGGACCGGCGGAGGGCCCTTGGCCTATGACTGACGAGTTCATCCCCAAGGGGGTGGCGCATGTGGATCTGCCCCCCGGCCAGACGACCGAGGTCATCAGCTTCCTTCTGCTGCCCAAGCTGTCGCTGCTGGCCTTCACCTCGGCGATCGAGCCTTTGCGCATCGCCAACCAGTTGACCGGGCAGAAGCTTTACAGCTGGCAGATGATCACAGAGGACGGCCGCCCGGTGCGCGCCTCCAACGGGGTAGAGATCGGCGCGACCTGCGCGCTGCCCGAGGCGACGATCCCCGGCGCGCTGTTCGTCTGTTCCGGGGTGGAACCCGATACCGTGGTCAGCGACCAGGTGGCCGGGCTGGTGCGCAAGCATTGGCGCATGGGGCACATGGTGGGCGGGCTCTGCACTGGCGCCTACGCGCTGGCGAAGGCGGGTATCCTCAAGGGGCGCGATTTCACCCTGCACTGGGAAAACATGCCGCCCTTCCGCGAAAGCTTTCCCGATCTCGAACCGCTGGACCAGCTTTACGCCATCGACGGGCGCATCGTGTCCTGCGGTGGCGGGTCTTCCGCCACCGACCTGTTCCTGCGGCTGATCTCGGAACGCTTCGGCCCGATCCTGTCGCATTCGGTGCTGAACATGTGCCTGCACCCGGTGCACCGGTCGGAGGAGGAAGCGCAGCAAAGTTCCCGCGCCGCCTCGCTCGGCACCCGCAACCTCAAGCTGTTGCAAATCCTGCGCTACATGGAAGAGAATATCGAGGAGGTGATCTCGCTCGACGATCTGGCGCAACGGTTCACGATTTCGCGGCGCCAGATCGAGCGGCTGTTCCTGACCTATGTGAAGGCGACGCCGAAGCAATACCTGACCGATCTGCGCCTGCGCCGGGGGCGGATGCTGCTGGCCGAAACCGACATGAAGGTGGCCGATATCGCCAGTTCCTGCGGGTTCGAGTCCGCCAACCATTTCTCGCGCCGGTTCCGCGAAAAATACGCCGTGTCGCCGCACAAGTTCCAGTCTTTGCGTCAGGGGTAGGGTGGTTCGCTTGGCGTAGGGCGGGCGCAGGGCGGGCGTATGGCGGGCGCCTGCGGCGCTGTTCGCGCGGGCACCCCGCCCGAGCGTGCGCGTCGTCCCGCATGGCTGTCCGGCGCGCGCCTCTGTCTCCACTTACCCCGATTTCTTCACCACGTCCCACAGCGCGCGGGCCAGTGTCAGCGGGATCGTCGGCCCGTGGGCGGCCCCGACAACGTCGTCATCGTCATGCGCCTCGGAGGCGCGCAGCGAACAGCGCCAATGCGCGTCCGGCTCGGAGGCCTGCCCGGTCAGGTGGATGTGCCAGCCCGGCAGGCAGCGCGAAATCACATGCACCACCGCCTCGGAGGCATCCGCGATCCCTTCGGGGTGGGCCGGGGCGTCGGGAAAGACCCTTGCGGCGGCGGCGCCGATCTCGACCAGCAGGTCGGTGTCCAGCATCGTCGCGGCGGCGAGGCGGTCGGTAAGGTCGGTCTGTGTCATGGCGCAAGGCTCCCTTTCCTGTGTCCGGTCTTGTCGCGCGAACCGTGCCGTTCAACCATGACCTGCATCAAGGCGCGCCCCCGCGACCACCGGTAGCTTCGTGACAATCGGCGAAGCTTTGGGAGGAGGTCGCATGTCGCGTTATGTTATAGGGTTCGAGGCGCTTCGGCGTGCGGATGTCGCCCTCGTGGGGGGCAAGAACAGCAGCCTTGGCGAGATGGTGCACGAACTGGCCGGGCAGGGGATCGCGGTACCGGGGGGCTTTGCGACCACCGCCGACGCCTACCGCGCCTTCCTCGCCGAAAACGACCTCGCGGCCACGGTGTCCGAAACCATCGCCCGCTGGCAGGCGCACAAGATCACGCTGGCCGAGGCAGGCCGCGCCATCCGCGCCGCCATCGTCGCCGGCGACTGGCCCGAGGAGGTGCGTGAGAACATCCTCGCCGCCTACCGGGATCTGGGCGCGGAGGCCGGCACGCCCGACCTCGCCGTCGCGGTGCGCAGTTCGGCCACCGCCGAGGACCTGCCGGATGCCAGTTTCGCCGGGCAGCAGGAAACCTTCCTCAATATCTCGGGCGAGGTCGACCTGCTGGTCGCCTGCCGTCGCTGCTTTGCGTCGCTCTTCACCGACCGAGCGATCAGCTACCGCGAGGTGAAGGGGTTCGACCATATGGCGGTGGCGCTGTCGGTGGGGGTGCAGCGCATGGTTCGGGCCGATACCGGCGGGTCGGGGGTCATGTTTTCCATCGACACCGAGACCGGTTTCGACCGGGTGGTGCTGATCAACGCTGCCTGGGGGTTGGGGGAAAACGTCGTGCAGGGCGCGGTGGACCCCGATGAATACCAGGTGTTCAAGCCGTTCCTCGACGACGCGTCGCTCTCGCCCATCGTGGGCAAGCGCAAGGGGGCCAAGGACATCAAGATGATCCTCGGCGGCGAAGGCCCGGCGCCGGTGCGCAACGTGCCGACCGCCAAGTCCGAACGCGCGGCATGGGTGCTGAGTGACCCGGAAATCCTCGCGCTGGCGCGCATGGCCGCCACGATCGAGCGCCACTACGGCTGCCCGATGGATATGGAATGGGCGCGCGATGGCGATACGGGCGAATTGTTCATCGTGCAGGCGCGGCCCGAAACCGTGCAATCGCGCCTCAAGGCCGGGGCGCTGCGCAGCTATTCGATGTCGGGGGCGGGTAAGGTGCTGATCAAGGGGTTGTCTGTGGGCAGTGCCGTGGCCACCGGCCGGGTCTGCCTGATCGAGGACGTGGACGAGATCGACCGTTTCGTCGATGGTGCGATCCTCGTTACCTCCAACACCGATCCCGACTGGGTGCCGGTGATGAAGCGCGCCGCCGCCATCGTCACCGACCATGGCGGGCGCACCTCGCACGCTGCCATCGTCAGCCGCGAACTGGGGGTGCCGGCCATCGTGGGCACCGGCACCGCCACCCATGTTCTGCATGACCAGCAGGACGTGACGGTGAATTGCGCCGGCGGCGAGGACGGGCTGGTGCATGACGGCCTCGCCGAGGTCAGCGTCGAGGAAACGGATGTCTCCGATTTACCCGAGACGCGCACGAAGATCATGCTCAACATGGCCAATCCGTCGGCCGCCTTCCGATGGTGGCGGCTACCGGTCGACGGGGTCGGGCTGGCGCGGATGGAATTCGTGGTGACCAACGCCGTGCAGGTGCATCCCATGGCGCTGATCGCGTTCGACAAGGTCAGCGACCCGGACGACCGCGCGCGGATCGAGGCGCTGACCGCCGGGTACCCCGACAAACCGGCCTATTTCGTGGACGGGCTGGCGCGCGGCCTGTCACAGATCGCGGCGTTCGCCCATCCCAACCCGGTGATCGTGCGGATGAGCGATTTCAAGACCAACGAATATGCCGAGCTTCTGGGCGGGCGGGCCTTCGAGCCGGAGGAAGAAAACCCGATGATCGGGTTTCGCGGCGCCTCGCGCTATACCGATCCGGCCTATGCCCCCGGATTCGCTCTGGAATGCCGGGCGATCAAGCGGCTGCGCGAAGAGATGGGCTTTTCCAACGTCGCCGTCATGATCCCGTTCTGCCGAACGCCGGAAGAGGCCGACCGCGTGCTGGCGGTGATGGAAAAGGCGGGGCTGGCGCGCGGGCAGGCCGGGCTGGAGGTCTACGTGATGTGCGAGATCCCGGCCAACGTGATCCGGGCGGAGGACTTCGCGGACCGGTTCGACGGCTTCTCCATCGGTTCCAATGACCTGACGCAGCTGACCCTTGGCGTGGATCGTGACAGCGACCGGCTGGCGGCGCTCTTCGACGAAAACGATCCGGCCGTGATCTGGATGATCCGGACGGTGATCGAGAAGGCCCGCAAGGCGGGGCGAAAGATCGGGCTATGCGGGCAGGCGCCGTCGAATGACCCGGCCTTCGCGCGGGTGCTGGTCGAGGCCGGAATCGACTCGATTTCCGTCACGCCGGACAGTTTCGCCGCTGTGAAAGTGCAGGTCGCCAAGGCCGAGGCTAGGCAGACGCGCGCGGATTGATTAGGCTTGGCGCAAGAGGCCGTTCCGCCGTGCATTGCGTCGGCGGGGCGCGTTTCGGTCAATCGCATTGAAGAAAGGTCGCCCGATGACCCGAGTGCTTTCCTGCCTGCCCCTTGCCCTGTCGCTACTGTCCTCCACTGCGCTGGCCGGGCCACCGGTGCAGGGGGCAGACGGCGATGGCCTTGTGCTCGACTGCCAGATCAACGGGCAGAGCGAACGTTTCGCAATTTCCGACGGCGCGATGGCCGACGGGTCGGGAACGCTGCAAGTGCTGGCCGAGGATCTCTATGTTCTGACCCGCGACGGCACGACCTACGTGATCGACCCGACCGGGGTGCAGATCGACCATGGCCCGGATCAGGGTAAATGGGACTGTGTCGAGGTCACCGGCGAGGCCGCGCTGACCGGTGGCGCGCCCGACGCGCACATGATGGCCCGGCTTGTCGAACTGGAGGGCGAGGTCGCCAACCTTTCGACGGCGCTGAACGCGGCGCGCGGCGACCGGCAGGCGGCGATCCTGATGCGCGATGCTGCGAGTGGTGCGCGCGACGCAGCGGCGGCGGAGCTGGCCGAGGCGCAGGCGGAAATCGAGGACCTGATGGCCCGGAACGCAGCGCAGGAGGCGTCGCGTGCGGCGCTGCGCGATCAGCTCGCGCAGGCCGAGGCCGAACTTGCGGCGGCGGAGACGCAGCTTGCGGTGATGAGTTCGGATTTCGACGGCCTGCTCGGCACTTTTCTGACGCAGCGCGAACGGATTGCCGAGTTGCAGGGTCTTCTGGACGAGGCGCGGGCCAACGCCGCCGAAGCGCAGGTCGAGATGGAGACGCTCGGCGGTGACCTCAACGCCGCGCTGGCCCGGCTTGCTGTCGAACAGGCCGGGCGGGCCGAGGCAGAGGCGGAACTCTCCGCATTGCAGGCCGGGCTTGAGCAGAACGACGATGCCCCAGCCCCGGAGGAGGAACCGGCAACGGACGACAGTGCAGCCTCGGATGCCGCCCCCGAACCGGAAGCCGCGCTGCAAGACGACGCCACCACGGCGCCTGAACCGGACCCGCAGGACACGGGCGGCGCGTCCTTCGATGCCGACGCCGCGTTGGCCGAGGTCAATGCGGCTGATCTTTCCCCGATCGCGCGTGCGGCCCTTGTCGCCGCGATCGAGCAGGCGCGGGCAAATCCCGCGATGCTCCAAGAGGTCACGCAAAGGCTGCGCAACGCGCTTTCGCAGTAGCCCCGTGCAAGGAGGCGATGCTGGGTCGGCCGTTGTGTTCGTACTCCGGATACATGGCGTGAGCTGCACAGCCCGCCTGTTGCGGACCGCGATCAGCGCGTTGGGCGCCTAAAAAACAGGCAACCAGCGCGTTTTTACCGGTCGGGGCCGCTTGATGCGGTTGCAACCGACCGGAAATTGACCCGTAATCGGGCCATGAGTAACGATACTTTCTTTGATGAAATGTGGCTTGAAGAGGGCGGTGTCAGGGATCCTTACCGGCGCTTCGCGACATGGTTCGATGATGAAAACCCCAAGGACCTGAGGGCGAAGCAGCGCGAGGCGGAGGATCTTTTCCGGCTCGCGGGGATCACCTTCAACGTCTATGGGCGCTCTGCGGCGGAGGAACGGCTGATCCCGTTCGACATTATCCCGCGGATCATTTCGAACGCCGAATGGCAGCGCCTGTCGCGCGGGATCGAGCAGCGGGTGCGCGCGATCAATGCCTTTCTTTACGACATCTACCACCGGCAGGAGATCGTGAAGGCGGGGCGTATCCCCGAAGGCATGTTGGCGCGCAACGACGCCTTCCTGCCGCAGATGATCAATGTGACCCCGCCGGGCGGCATCTATACCCATATCGTGGGCATCGACCTTGTGCGCACCGGGCCGGGGCAGTTCTACGTGCTGGAGGATAATGCCCGCACGCCCTCCGGTGTGTCCTACATGCTGGAAAACCGTGAAACCATGTTGCAGATGTTTCCGGAGCTTTTCGTGCGCAACCGGGTTCAGCCGGTGCAGAATTACCCGACCGATCTGCGCCGGTCTCTGGCGGCCTGCGCGCCTGCGGGCGCGTCGGGCCGTCCGACCGTGGCCGTGCTGACCCCCGGTATCTACAATTCCGCCTATTACGAACACGCCTTCCTTGCCGACCAGATGGGGGTGGAGTTGGTCGAGGGCAGCGACCTGCGCGTTGTCGATGGACGCGTGGCGATGCGTACGACGCGCGGTTACAAGCCCATCGACGTGCTCTACCGCCGGGTCGATGACGATTTCCTCGATCCGCTGAATTTCAACCCCGAAAGCCAGCTTGGCCCCCCCGGCATCATGGATGTCTACCGCGCCGGCGGCATCACCATCGCCAACGCGCCCGGCACCGGCATCGCGGATGACAAGGCGATCTATTCCTACATGCCCGAGATCGTGGAATTCTACACCGGCGAGCGCCCGCTTCTGGAAAACGTGCCGACGTGGCGTTGTTCGGACCCCGACTCTCTGGCCTACGTGCTCGACAACCTGTCCGATCTTGTGGTCAAGGAGGTGCATGGATCAGGCGGCTACGGCATGCTGATCGGGCCGACCGCCACGAAAAGGGATATCGCCGCCTTCCGCCGCAAGCTGCGCGCGCGGCCCGGCCATTACATCGCGCAGCCCACGCTGGCGCTGTCCACCGTACCGATCTTCAGCCGCGCGGGCCTTGCGCCGCGCCATGTCGATCTGCGCCCGTTCGTGCTGTGTTGCCCCGAGGGCATCCACATCACGCCCGGCGGGCTGACGCGGGTGGCGCTGAAGAAGGGGTCGCTGGTGGTGAATTCCTCGCAGGGCGGGGGCACCAAGGACACTTGGGTGTTGGAGGACTGATGCTCGGCAAGACCGCGAACGGGCTGTTCTGGATGTATCGTTTCCTTGAACGGGCGGAAAACACCGCGCGCCTGATCGAGACCGGACAGCGCATTGCGCTGACCCGCTCTGGCGCGTCCGATCTGGAATGGCGCCCAGTGCTGCAAACGGCGGGCGCCCTCGACGCCTTTCTTCAGGTGAATCAGGAAATCACCAAGGACGCGGCGATCGACTGGATGTTGCGATCAAAGGACAACCCGTCCTCGTTGCAGTCATGCATTTCCGCGGCGCGACAGAACGCGCGGCTTGTGCGCACCGCTCTGACCCACGAGGTCTGGGAAGCGATCAATGACGCCTACATGCGCGCGCAGCGATTGCTGGCCCGCAAGGTGGGCGAGCGCGACCTGTCCGCCGTGCTGGGCGCAGTGCGGCAGTCGATCTCGCTGGTGCGCGGGGCGACCCTTGGCACGATGCTGCGAAACGACATTTACGATTTCGCCCGCATCGGGACGTTCCTCGAACGCGCCGACAACACCGCCAGAATCCTTGACGTGAAATACTACGTGCTGCTGCCGTCGGTCTCGTCGATCGGGTCTTCGCTGGACAACGTGCAATGGGAAACGATCCTGCGTTCGGTCTCGGCGCGGGGCGGCTTTCGCATGGAATACGGCAACAACTACGATCCGCAGGACATTGCGAAATTCCTGATCCTCGACCGGCGGATGCCGCGCAGCCTTGCGTTTTGCGTGCGCAAACTGCGCGACAATCTCGGCTATCTCGTCGAGTGCTACGGCGACCGGCGCGAGGCATGGACCAAGGCCGACCACATAGATCGCGCCTACCTGTCGCACACGATCGAAACAATCTTCGATTACGGGTTGCACGAATTCATTCAGCGCCTGCTCGCGCTTCTGTCCGACCTCGGCGCGCAGATCGAAAGGGATTACCGGTTTTATGAGTGACCCGATGCGCCTGACGATCCGCCATACCACCCGATACCGGTTCGAAAGCCCTGTCAGTTACGGCCTGCAACAGCTGCGCAAGGTTCCCAAGACCGGGCACCAGCAGCAGGTGATCCACTGGCGCACCGAGATCGAGGGTGGGCGCAAGGAGCTATCTTACGAGGATCATCACAACAATGTGGTGGAACTGATCAGCTTTGAACGTGGCACGCAGGACCTGGCCGTCATGTCGGAGGGCGAGGTGGAAATCCGCGACACCAGCGGCGTTCTCGGCCCGCATTCCGGGCCCTCGCCGCTCTGGCTGTATCAGCGGGGCACGACGCTGACGAAAGCGGGGCAAGGCGTGCGCGGGCTGGCCCGCAGCGTCGAGGGCGAGACGGAGCTTGACCGCCTGCACAGCCTGATGCAGGTGATCCATGCCGCCGTCGCGTTTGAAATCGGCGATCCCCACGCGGGGTGGAGCGCGGAGGACGCGCTTGCCGCGGGCCGGGGGGTCTGCCAGGACCACACCCATGTCTTTCTGGCCGCAGCCCGCGACATGGGCTGGCCCGCCCGCTACGTGTCGGGCTACCTGATGCTCGATGACCGGGTGGAGCAGGAGGCGATGCACGCCTGGGCCGAGGCGCATGTCGCCGGGCTCGGCTGGGTCGGCTTCGACGTGGCCAACGCAATCGCGCCCGATCGCCGTTACGTTCGCGTCGCAACGGGGCTGGACTATTCGGAGGCCGCGCCTGTAACTGGCATGCGGATTGGTGGGATCGGCGAAGTGCTGACCGTTCAGATCGGGGTGGCGCAGCAGTAAGGGCGGGCGATGACCTATTGCGTGGGATTGGTTCTGGACGCGGGGCTGGTTTTCATGTCCGACACTCGCACCAATGCGGGGTTGGACAATATCTCCACCTTCCGCAAGATGCATGTCTGGGAGGCGCCGGGCGAACGCATCGTCACCATGATGACGGCCGGGAACCTTGCAACGACGCAGGCGTTGGTCAGCCTGCTTGACGAACGCACCAAGGCCCCGGATGAGCGCGCGCCGTCGCTGTTGGCGGTGCCGTCGATGTTCCAGGCCGCGCGGCTGGTGGCCGACACGCTGCGCGAAGTGATCGCGGAACATGCGCAAACCGGCCAGCGGGCGGATGCATCCTTCAACGCCACGGTGATCCTCGGCGGCCAGATCGCGGGCGGCCCGCCGCGCCTGTTCCTGATCTACCCTGAGGGAAATTTCATCGAGGCAAGCGCCGATACCCCATTTTTCCAGATCGGCGAAACCAAGTATGGCCGTCCGATCCTTGTGCGCGCCTTTGATCCGGGGATGCGCTTTGACGAGGCGCTGCGCCTCTTGCTGGTCAGTTTCGATTCTACCGTCAAGGCCAACCTGAGCGTCGGCGCCCCGTTCGATTACCATGTCTACGAGGCTGACGGCCTGCACGTGGGCAAGACCGGGCGCATTGCCGTCGATGACCCCTATTTCATGGATGTATCACAAGGCTGGAGCGATGCGCTGAAAAGCGCGCTCGACAGCTTGCCGACCTTCAAGTTCCAGGCGCGGGCTTCCCGGTGAAGCCCGCGCTGCAAGGCGACTGTGGTCAGCGCAGGATCGACCGGCCCGCGTATTCGGCGGTCTCTGCCAGCATTTCCTCGATCCGGATCAACTGGTTGTATTTCGCCAGCCGGTCGGAGCGGGCAAGGCTGCCGGTCTTGATCTGCCCGCAATTGGTGGCCACGGCGAGATCGGCGATTGTGGCATCCTCGGTCTCGCCGGACCGGTGGCTCATCACGCAGGTCATGCGGTTGCGATGCGCCATCTCGACCGCCGCCAGCGTTTCGGTCAGGGTGCCGATCTGGTTCACCTTGACCAGCAGCGAATTGGCGCAGTTGCGCTCGATCCCCATGGCCAGCCGGGCGGGGTTGGTCACGAACAGGTCATCGCCGACAAGCTGCACCTTGTCGCCAAGCCGCGCTGTCAGCAGCGCCCAGCCGTCCCAGTCATCCTCGGCGCAGCCATCCTCGATCGACAGGATCGGGTAGTCGCGCACCAGCGCCTCAAGGTAGTCGACGTTTTCGGCTGCGGTCAGCGAAATGCCTTCGCCCGCCATCTCGTATTTGCCGTCCTTGTAATACTCGGTCGCGGCGCAATCGAGCGCCAGCATGACATCCTCGCCCGCCGTGTAGCCTGCCTTGGTCACGGATTTCAGGATGAAATCCAGTGCCTCGCGGGTGGAGCCGAGGTTGGGTGCGAAGCCGCCCTCGTCGCCGAGCCCGGTCGACAGGCCCGCCGCGGTCAGTTCCTTCTTGAGGGTGTGGAAGATTTCCGAGCCCATGCGGACCGCGTCGCCGATCGTCTCGGCGCCGATCGGCATGATCATGAATTCCTGGATGTCGATCGGGTTGTCGGCGTGTTCGCCGCCATTGATGATGTTCATCATCGGAACCGGCAGAACATGCGCCGAGGTGCCGCCGATGTAGCGATAAAGCGGCTGACCGGTGTACTCGGCGGCGGCCTTGGCCACCGCGAGGCTGACGCCGAGGATCGCGTTGGCGCCGAGGCGGCCCTTGTTCTCGGTCCCGTCCAGTTCGATCATCGCGGCGTCGATGGCGGCCTGTTCGGTGGCGTCGAAGCCGACCAGCGCTTCGGCCAGTTCACCGTTTACGGCGGCCACGGCGTCCAGCACGCCCTTGCCCTTGTAGCGGGCCTTGTCGCCGTCGCGCCGTTCCACCGCCTCGTGCACGCCGGTCGAGGCACCCGACGGAACCGCTGCACGGCCCATGGTGCCGTCTTCGAGGATCACGTCGACCTCGACCGTCGGGTTGCCCCGGCTGTCGAGAATTTCGCGGGCGTGGATGTCGATGATTGTGCTCATGGGGTGGGGTCCTCGGAAAACGGGAAAACTGCGGATGCAGTCATAGCAGGGGCAGGACAAAAGTAAACTGCGTCTGATAGCGCTAACAGTCTTTGTTAACCGGGCTGCGGTGGTGTTTGCGCCAACAGTGCCCGCCCCGGCGCGTCAGGCCGCGCGCCGCGCGACCTTTTGTTCGCGCCACGCGGCGTAAAGGCCGGCCCCGAGGATCAGCACCGCCCCGACATAGGACAGCAGATCGGGCCGTTCGGCAAAGATCGCCATGCCGAGGATCATTCCAAAGACCAACCGCGAATAGCGGAATGGCGTCACCGCCCCGATCTCGCCCACCCGCATCGCTGCGGTAATGGCATAATAGCCGCCAAGCGTCGCCAGCACGGTCACGGCCAGGGTCGCCCAGTTTCCGACAGTGGGCCAGACCGGTGCCGGCCCGAACAGCAGCAGGATCGCGCCAGTGGGCACCAGCGCGAAGAACCCCACGGTTGCCAGTTGCAGGTTGTTCAGCGTCACCGGCGCGGCCCGCGTGGCAAGATCGCGGGCCGCAAGGCCCAGCATGGCAAGGACAATCCACAGCGCATGGATCGAGAAGCCTTGAAGTCCCGGCCGCAGGATGATCACAACGCCAAGGATGCCGACCAGAATGGCGCTCCACCTGCGCCGGCCGATCCGCTCGCCGAAGATCTGTGCCGCCCCCATCGTCACTACCAATGGCGCCGCCTGAAGGATCGCGGTGACCAGAGACAGCGGGTTCAGCGTCAGCGCGAGGATCATGCCGGCCCCGGCCACCATCTCGGCCATGAACCGCATGCCGACCGCCGGGTGGAACACCTCGCGCGGCAACAGGGGCAAGCCGCGCGCGAGGGTCATCATGGCAAACACGATCGTGCCGACCAGCCCCATCGTGCCCATGATCTGCCCTGGCGGCACCGCGCCGGACAGCAGCTTGATCCCGACATCGCCAAGGGCGAAGCCGGCCATGGACAGCAGCATCAGAATAATGCCGCGCACATTGTCGGAGGCGGAGGGCATGAGGGGAATCCAAAGGGCAGGCCGGCCCGGTTTGACCTGCTTTCAGCGCGAGGGTCCAGCCCTATTTTCGGGTCGGCACGCCGTAAAGTTCCAGCCTGTGCCCCATCAATCGGTAGCCCAGTTTCTCTGCTATCCTGTCCTGAAGCGCCTCTATCTCGGGGTCCACGAATTCGATCACCTCGCCGGTCTGCATGTCGATCAGGTGGTCGTGATGATCGCGCTCGGCGTCTTCGTATCGCGCGCGTCCATCGCCGAATTCCAGCTTTTCGAGGATTCCGGCCTCCTCGAACAGCTTCACGGTGCGATACACCGTGGCGATGGAAATATTGGGATCCTGCCCGCTGGCGCGCGCGTAGAGCTCCTCGACATCCGGATGATCCAACGACCCTTCCAGCACCTGCGCGATCACCCGTCGCTGACCGGTCATGCGCAGACCCTTGGCCTCGCAGCGCTGTTCGATGGTGGCCGGCATCGGCGCCCCTTTTGATCGTCTCGGGGGTTCGGTTTAGCCGATCCCACCGCGACTCGGAAAGCCCTTTCGCAGCGAAACCGTCAGGAAACCCGGCGCGGGTGTCGCGCCGGGGCCGGGGTGCTTGACATCTCCCATCTGTCACGTTTCTTGACCAAATGGTTCACATGTGAAGGGACGAACATGGAGCGCAAACCGCATATCGACCTCTTCGGGGCTGTCTCGCTGAGTGTTTTCGCCTTGCTTCTGGGCATCAACCAGGTGGCGATCAAGCTTGGCAATGACGGGTTCCAGCCGGTATTCATGGCCGGGCTGCGGTCGGTCGGGGCGCTTTTGGTGCTGCTGGTCTGGATGCGGCTGCGCGGGGTGCGGGTGCACATCGTGCCGGGGACCATGCCGGCGGGCGTGGCGCTTGGCGCGCTGTTCGCGGCGGAATTCACCTGCCTGTTCTTCGCGCTCGACCTGACCACTGTCGCGCGCACCTCGATCCTGTTCTACTCGATGCCGGTCTGGCTAGGCTTCGCGGCGCACCTGTTGCTCCCCGGCGAGCGGTTGAGCCCGGTCAAGCTGGCCGGGCAGATCCTGGCCCTCGCGGGCGTCGCCGTGGCGGTGTTCAACCGGGGCGAGGGCGGCGCGGCGAGCCTCGCGGGCGATGCGTTGGCGCTGGGGGCGGCGCTGTGCTGGGCGGGGATCGCGCTGGCCGCAAGGGTCACGCCGATCCGGCGCGCCACGCCGGAGATGCAGTTGTTCTGGCAACTGGCGGTCTCTGCGCCGCTTCTGCTGTTGCTGTCGCTGTGGTTCGGGCCGCTCATCCGCGACCTTGAACCCTACCATTTCGCCCTGCTGGCCTTCCAGATCGTCGCCATCGCATCCTTTGGCTTCCTGTTCTGGTTCTGGCTGCTGACGATTTACCCGGCCTCTTCGGTGGCGTCGTTCAGCTTCCTGACCCCGATCCTTGGCGTGGTGCTGGGCTGGGCGCTGCTGAACGAGGCGATCGGGCTTGGCGTGTGGCTGTCGCTGGGGCTGGTCTGTGCCGGTCTGCTGCTGATCAACCGCCCGGTTCGAGATCGGCCCAGATAGGCAGGTGGTCCGACCCGCGCGCCGCCTCGCCCGAGCGGCAGACCCCCATCGCCGCCACGTCCAGCCCCGGCCCGGTGGCGATCCGGTCGAGCGCGGCGACGGGCCGGCGGGCGTGAAAGCTTCGCCCCGGATTGTGCAGGGTGAAGAACGGGTCGAGCGGCGCAAAGCCCGCTTGTGGCGCCCATTCGTTCAGATCGCCAAGCAGCACCGTGGGCCGGGCGGGCGCCCTGTTGAGGCTGGCCATGATCTGCGTCATCTGCCGCTGCCGGTCGCGCCTTCGCAGGCCCAGATGGGTGGCGACGATGCGCAAGGGCCCCGCGGGGCCGGTGAGGTCGGCGATCAGCGCGCCGCGCGGCTCCAGCCCCGGCAGCGGCAGGCGGTGCAGATGCGCGACGCGCCAGTCCGGGCCAAGCAACAGTGCATTGCCATGCCAGCCGAGGCTGACCGAGGTCGCCGACACCGGCGCGGGGATCAGCCCGGTTTCCGACAGGATAACCGCGCGCGGCAGCGCGGCGGGGCGTGGCGGCAGGCGCTTGTCGGCCTCCTGCACAGCCACGATCCCGGCCCCGAGTGCCGCCAGAACCCGCGCAATGCGATGCGGATCGCGGCGCCGGTCGAGCCCGATGCACTTGCGGATATTGTAACTTGCAACCCGGATCGTGGCCGGCGTGGCGGGGGGCGGAAACGGCATGCCGACAGTTTGCCGCGCCCGGGCCCGCGCGCAAGCCCTGCCATTGCGCATGGCGCCCGATTGCTTATCATTTCGGCATGATCGGAACCGGGCCCATCCTTGCGGCGCTGAAGGATCAGAGCCGTCTGACCCTCCTGATATGGGGCGGGCTGGCGGTGGAGGTGCTGGCGGCGCTGATCACCGCCCGCTGGCTGGCGGCCTACGTGGCGGCGAGCACGCTTTTGCTGTCGATGCTGCCGCTGTTTTTCGCCTCGCGCCTCAATATCCGCCTGCCGCGCAGCATCGTCGCGGTGGCGGTGGTCTTCGTCTTTGCCTCGATCTTCATGGGCGAGGCGTTCGGTTTCTACGAGCGGCTTTGGTGGTGGGATATCGCGTTGCACGGGCTGTCGGCGGTGGGGTTCGGCATCGCCGGATTCCTTCTGGTGTTCATCCTGTTCGAGGGCGACCGCTACGCCGCGCCGCCCTGGGCCATCGGGCTGCTGGCGACATCCTTCGGGGTGATGATCGGCGTGCTTTGGGAAATCTTCGAGTTTGTCATGGACCGGACCTTCGGCATGAACATGCAGAAAACGGGGCTGATGGACACGATGGGCGACCTCATCGTCGACGTGATCGGGGCCGGCTTCGGCGGCACCATGGGGGCGCTTTACCTGCGGGGCCGGGCGCTCGGGCCATTCGCGGCGCTGCTCGACGCCTTCGTCGCCCTCAACCGGCGGCTGTTTCGCCGCATCGGGCGCAAGGGGTAGCGCGCCCCCTGACAGGGGAGAGCCGGTGATGGCCGCGCGGCATTGGCGGATCGTTGGGACGATTCGCGCAGCTTCGGGTTCAGTTGTGTCGCCAGGAGGGGGCGAAATCGGGGCGGGTGGCCTGCCATTTGCGCCAGTCCTGCCCAAGCTCCGCGGATCCTGCTGCATCTTGTTTCTCGATCAAGAGCTCCGCATCGCGCCGGTCCGACTTCGGGAAAAGGGCAAGGTCACTGTGTCACTCATTTCCGGCCCGCTCGCGCATTGCGTTCCCCCGGTCACATACCATATGCGCAGGACACCACACCCGGCGAAGGGGTTTCACGGACGGGCCGCCTTGCGCTCCGTCCTTCGCGCCAGTAACGTGCCGCCGATTTCGCGGGGGCGAAACGACCGATCAAGGCCCCGCGCCACCGAACAAAGGACGCCCCACAGATGGACGCAATCGGAAGCTTTATCCCGCTCATCCTGATCTTCGTGATCATGTATTTCCTGATGATCCGCCCGCAGCAGCAGCAGCGCAAGCAGCACCAGGCCATGATCGCGGCGCTGCGGCGCGGCGATCAGGTGATCACCTCCGGTGGGTTCATCGGCAAGGTCACCAAGGTCAAGGACGAAGACGAGGTCGAGGTCGAACTGGCCGACGGTGTCAAGGTGCGCGTGGTGCGCAATACCATCGCCAAGGTTGTCAACAAGACCGAACCGGCAGACGCCTGATCCTCTGACAGGAAAGCTCGACGATGCTCAATATCTCCCTCTGGAACCGGATCGTGATCTGGGGCATCGTCGCCCTCGGGCTTGCCTTCGCGGCGCCAAACCTCTTCTACCCGCGCGTCGAGCGCCACAACGATGCCGCCGCCGCGATCGAGGCGGGGCTGGCGGAAGAGGGCGCGCAGGCGGATCTTGCCGCCTGGCCGTCCTTCCTGCCCTCGACGCTGGTCAATCTCGGGCTCGACCTGCGCGGCGGGGCGCATTTGCTGGCGCAGGTGCAGGTCGAGGACGTGTACGAGGCGCGGATGGATGCGCTGTGGCCATCGGTGCGCGACGCACTGCGCGAGCAGCGCGATACGGTTGGCACCATCAGGCGACAGGATTCGCCGCCCGGCGAGTTGCATGTCAGGATCTCGCAGCCAGAGGGGATGACCGCCGCACTCGGGGCCGTGCGCGCCCTGTCGCAACCGGTCAGCAGCCTGACCGGGGTTGGCGCCTCGACGCTCGACGTGCGCGCTGAAGGCGACACTCTGATCGTCACACTGTCGCAGGCGGAGCGTGCGGCGACCGATGATCGCACCATGCGCCAGTCGGTCGAGATCGTGCGCCGCCGCGTCGACGAGGTCGGCACCCGCGAACCCACGATCCAGCGCCAGGGCGAGGACAGGGTCCTGATCCAGGTGCCGGGGATCGGAAGCGCCGAAGAACTCAAACGCCTGATCGGCACCACCGCGCGGCTGACGTTCCACCCCGTCACCGGGCGTGGCGGCGCCGGGTTGCAGCCGCAATCGCGCGAAATCGTCCTGCCCGATATCGAGGAAACGGGCGTGTTCTACCGGCTCGAACAAACGCCGGTGTTGTCGGGCGAGGATCTGTCGGACGCGCAACCGGGCTTCAACCAGAACGGCCAGCCGACGGTGAATTTCACGCTGACCACCTCGGGCGCGCGGGCGTTTTGCCAATACAGCCAGAACAATGTTGGCGCGCCCTTCGCCATCGTTCTCGACGAGGAAGTGATTTCCGCCCCCACGATCCGCGAGGCGATCTGTGGCGGGTCGGGCCAGATCAGCGGCAATTTCACCGTCGAAAGCTCCACCGAACTGGCAGTTCTGTTGCGTGCCGGTGCGCTGCCCGCCGAGATGATCTTCCTTGAAGAACGCACCATCGGGCCGGAACTGGGCGCTGACAGCATTGCCGCGGGCGAGGTCGCGGCCGTGGTCGCCGGTGTTGTCGTGCTTTTGTTCATGGGGTTGAGCTACGGGCTGTTCGGCCTCTTCGCCAATATCGCGCTGATCTTGAACGTGGTGCTGATCTTTGGCTTGCTGTCGCTGATCGGGGCGACGCTGACCCTGCCGGGGATCGCGGGGATCGTGCTGACCATCGGTATGGCGGTCGATGCCAACGTGCTGATCTTCGAACGCATCCGCGAGGAGTTGAAGACCGCCAAGGGGCCGGCGCGCGCTATCGAGCTTGGCTATGAAAGGGCGCGTTCGGCGATCTATGATGCCAATGTCACCACCTTCATCACCGCGCTGATCCTTTTCATGATGGGTTCGGGCCCGGTGCGGGGCTTTGCCATCACGCTGGGGCTTGGCATCGTCACCTCGGTCTTTACCGCGCTGTTCGTCACCCGGCTTCTGATCGTGATGTGGTTCGAGCGCCGCCGTCCCAAGACAATCGAGGTGTGATCCCATGCGACTGAAACTTGTTCCCTCCGAGACGACTTGGGACTTTTTCCGCTTTTCGAAGCTGGCGCTTGGCGGATCGGCGCTGGCTGTCATTGCCTCGATCGTGCTGTTTTTCGTGGCCGGCCTCAATTTCGGGATCGACTTCCGGGGCGGCACAACGATCCGCACCGAGGCCCATTCCGCCGTGGACGTGGCCGCCTACCGCGACGCCCTGCAAGGGCTGGCGCTTGGTGATATTTCGATCACCGAGGTGTTCGACCCGAATTTCAATGCCGACCAGCACGTCACCATGGTCAACGTGCAGGCGCAGGACGGGCAGGAGGCGGTGACGCCCGACACGATCACCGCGATCGAGGCGGCGCTGGAAGAGGTCGACCCGACGATCACTTTCCCCTCGGTCGAGAGCGTCGGGCCGACCGTGTCGGGCGAGCTGGTGCAGACCGCGATCCTTGCCGTGACGCTCGCAATCGCGGCGGTGCTGATCTATATCTGGTTGCGCTTCGAATGGCAGTTCTCGCTCGGCGCGGTGGTGGCGCTGGTGCATGATGTCATGCTGACCATCGGCGTGTTCAGCCTGTTTCAGATTCGCTTCGACCTTGCCATCATCGCGGCGCTTTTGACCATCGTCGGCTATTCGCTGAACGACACTGTGGTGGTGTTTGACCGGGTGCGCGAGAACCTGCGCAAATACAAGAAGCGGCCACTGGGCGAAGTTTTGAACCTGTCGATCAACGAAACGCTGAGCCGCACGGTGATGACCTCGGTCACGACGCTGATTGCGCTGATTGCACTGTTCGTGCTGGGCGGCGACGTGATCCGGGGCTTTGTCTTCGCGATGATCTGGGGCGTGGTCGTGGGCACCTACAGCTCGGTTTTCGTGGCCTCGGCGGTGTTGCTGCGCCTTGGCGTTACGCGCGACTGGTCAAAGAGCGATAGCGGCCCCGGCGGCGGATCGGGTGGCGGAACGCAATTTGCCAACGTGGATGCCTGACATCCTCGCCTCGGCGCTGTCGGCGCCGGGCGTTGGCTGGCTGGGTCTGACCATCGCGGTCGCGGGGATCGTACGCGGTTTCAGCGGCTTTGGCACAGCGCTGATCTTCGTGCCCGTGGCCGGGATCTTCCTTGAGCCGGAAATCACCATCGCGTTGATCACCCTGACGGGGGTGGCCAGCAGTGGCGCACCGGTGCCGCGCGCATGGGGGCAGGCGGATCGCGGCGAGGTCGTGCTGCTGGGGCTGGCGGCTATGGCGACGGTTCCGCTGGGGCTGTGGCTGCTGGCGCAGCTCGACCGCGAAACGGTGCGCTGGATCGTGACCGGCGTCGCGGCAACAACGCTTGGCGCGCTGATCGTCGGGTGGCGCTTTCACGGGCGGTTGCGGCGGTCGGGGCTGGCCGGAATCGGGGCGCTTGCCGGGTTGATCGGCGGCCTGACTGGCCTGACTGGCCCGGCTGTCATCCTGTTCTACCTTGCCGGGCAAGGCGCGGCGCGGGCGGTGCGTGCCAACACGATCCTGTTTCTTGCCATGCTGGACGTGGCGGTGATCGGTAGCCTGTTGCTGCGCGGTTCCGTCGGGTTTGAAACGGTGATACTGGCGATGCTGCTGTCAGCGCCCCATTTTGTAACCACATTGGTCGGGCAGGCGCTGTTCGATCCGCGTCACGAAAGGCTCTACCGGGCGGTGGCCTATGGGGTGATCGGGCTTGCGCTTGTCACCGGGTTGCCGATCTGGGACTGAGACGAACAGGACGCGACAGCAAAAAGGGGGCAATATGCGCTTGAACGAGATCGGATTTGAAGACGCGCGACCGGTGGATGGCTATGGGCCGGGATTCTTCCGAATCGGCGGCAAGGTCGTCGAGGGCGCGGTGCTGTTGAGTGCAAAGGGGGTCTCGTCGTGGGACGGGCTGGAAGATGTGGCGTCGCTGCTGGCGCTTGCCGACGAGGTCGATGTGCTGCTGATCGGTATGGGGGCGGAGCTGACGCCGCTGCCAAGCGAGATACGGCAGGTGCTGGAAGCGGCCGGCCTCGCGCCCGAACCGATGGGGTCGCCCGCAGCGGCGCGGACCTATAACGTGCTGCTTGCCGAGGGGCGGCTCGTGGCGGTGGCACTGCTGCCGGTGTGAGGCGGGGCCTCTTCGCTTGCGCTCATCGGCCCGGGGTATCCGGACCTTTCCGGCTGGCGCGAAGGCTGAGAGGGCGGAGGGGGCGCTGCCCCCGCGCCTGTCGGCGCCCCCCGGAGGTATTTTTGCCAAGAAGAAAAAGCGTTACGGGGTGTCGAGCGTCAGGGTCATGACGCGGAGTTCGCGTTCCAGCTTGCGGCGTATCGCGGTGGCGAAGTCGTCATGGCTGGTGGCGTATTCGACGAAGGCGCCGGGGCCGCGTATGACTTCGGCCTCGTAATAGGCGCCGATGGCCGCGCCAGCACCGCCGATGGCGAGTCCGTTCACAGTGATTCCTGACAAGGCGAAGTGTTCAAAGGCCAGCGCGGGAGGGAAGCCGTCGTTGTTTTCGCCGTCGCCGGCGATGTCGAGGGTCTGAAAGAGGCAGGGCGGCGCGGCGGCGAACATGTCCGCCGCGAAACCGATGGCGTAGCCCAGGGCGGTGGGAAATTCGCCGGTGCTGCGTGGCGCACTGCGCAGGGTTTCGGCAATCTCGAAAAGCTGCGTCTCGGTGGTGACGAGTTGCCAGTCGGTCAGAACGTCCTGCTGGAACCGGCCCGACCATTCGTAGATGGCGAGTGCCACCGGGCCGGGGCCGTTCAGGAGCGGATCCTGCACCTGGGGCGCCAAGAGGGCGGCGGCGAGTCCCTCGCGCTGGAGCCGGTGTTCGGCCGCGTCGACCGAGGACGACACGTCGAGCGCGAGGAGAAGCGCCAGCCGGCAATCCTGCGCGGCGGCTGGCGCGGTGGCAACCAGACAAGCCAGCGCCCCTATGACGGCGGCGCGGATCACCAGTGACCGATGTTTTCCATGCTTTCCCACGGCTCGGCCGGGGGCAGGGCCTCGCCGGCCTGAAGAAGCTCGATCGAGATATTGTCGGGCGAGCGCACGAAGGCCATGCGGCCGTCGCGCGGTGGGCGGTTGATGGTGACGCCGCTCTCCATCAGGTGGCGGCAGGTCTCGTAGATGTTGTCCACCTGGTAGGCGAGGTGTCCGAAATGGCGGCTGTCGGAGGGCAGGCCGTCATCGCCATCCCAGTTCCACGTCAGCTCCACCGGGCATTCGGGCTGGTTGGGGGGAGCCATGAACACGAGGGTGAAGCGGCCGCCCTCATTGTCGTAGCGGCGCGTCTCTTGCAGGCCGAGCAGCTGGTAGAAGGCCATGCTGGTTTCCAGGTCTTTCACTCGGACCATGGTGTGCAGGTACTTGATCGACATCTTGGTTCCTTTCGTCTCCGCCAGAGGGTAGCGCGCCGGGCCGGCTTTGTCGCGTGGCGGGTGAAAAATATTCGCCCAAAGGCAGCGGCTTGAGCAGGCGCGATCCGTGGGGCACAACGGGGGCAGCAGAACCCTGTCACGAAAAGAGACCGCCATGCCGCTGAGCGAAGACCAACAGGCCGAGATCACCGCCGCGCGTGCCACCGCGCAGCCCACCCTTCGCGCCGTTTCACCGGGGATGGAGAAGCACCTCTATATCGCGCAGCGGGTGCTGGACCATGGCTTCGTCCGGGTGGTGGATTACATGGGCGACGATGCCGCCATCGTGCAGGCGGCGCGGGTCAGCTACGGCGCCGGGACGAAAAAGGCGCGCGATGACAGTGGTTTGATCCGGTATCTCATGCGGCACTGGCATTCGACGCCGTTCGAGATGTGCGAGATCAAGCTGCATGTGAAGCTGCCGGTCTTCGTGGCGCGGCAGTGGATCCGGCACCGCACGGCGAACGTCAACGAGTACTCGGCGCGGTATTCCATCCTCGACCGCGAATTCTACATCCCCGCGCCCGATTCGCTGGCGGCGCAATCCACCGTGAACAACCAGGGCCGGGGGGACGTGTTGCAGGGCGAAGAGGCGGAGCGGGTGCTGCGCATCCTCAAGGACGATTCGATGCGCGCCTATGACCATTACGAGGACATGCTCTCGCAAGACGGCCAGCAGGGGCTGGCGCGGGAACTGGCGCGGATGAACCTGCCAGCCAATATCTATACGCAATGGTACTGGAAGACCGACCTGCACAACCTGTTCCATTTCCTCAGGCTGCGGGCCGATGCCCACGCGCAGTATGAAATCCGGGTCTATGCCGAGGCGATTGCCGCGATGGTTAAGGACTGGGTGCCGGCCGCCTACGGCGCCTTCGAGGATTACCGGATGGGCGGTGTGCAGTTGAGCGCCAAGGGCGTCGAGGTGATCAGGCGGCGGCTGGCCGGGGAAGCTGTGACGCAGGAGAGCTCGGGGATGAGCAAGGGGGAATGGCGGGAGTTTGTGGAGGTGTTTGGGTAGCGGGTATGGAAGCGGCAATAAGTGCCGCGGGCGGGCTTTCAGCATTGGCTGTTGTTCTTGCAGGCGGGTTCAGCTTTTGGGCCGTTGCGAGGCAGCATCGGCTCGACACGACGCAGGCCCGAATCAACGCGTTGGAGAAAGAGCTCCGTGACGGGATTGTCTTGGAATACGCGGCAGTCGCCATTCTGTCCGAGAGGGATGGCTGCACCGGGAACGCGTCGCAGAATACAATCAGGAAGCGAGCGGTTGAGAAAAGAGCGGTTGAAATGGGTGGAAATCGTCCTTCAAGAACGCCCTCCGAATTCGGTTTGTCTATTTCGCTCGGGGATTTGCAGGTTTGTTGTGCACACGCTCAATGCCTTCCCCCCCCCTCCGCGCGCGGCTTGTCGGGGTGCGCTTCGGCCCTCACGTGGCGGCGATGTGCTTTGGGCAGGAAAGGGGTGACGGGGCCACGACGCGAGTATGACGCCCCGCGGGCCACCCGCTTAACGAAAATGCGCCGCGAGGGATGGTCCCCCGCGGCGCA
>PFEX01000093.1:22521-23209 GCA_002783145.1 Rhodobacteraceae bacterium CG17_big_fil_post_rev_8_21_14_2_50_65_11
TCAGAGCTTGTGCAACTCCACCGCCGATTCGCGGCCGTCGCGGCCTTCTTGCAGCTCGTATCCGACCTTTTCATTGTCGGCGAGCCCTGTAAGGCCCGATCTCTCGACGGCAGAGATGTGCACGAACACGTCCTTGCCGCCCGCATCGGGCGCGATGAAGCCGTAACCTTTGGTGGTGTTGAACCATTTCACGGTGCCAGTGGGCATATCCGTCTTCCTTCTCAAGTCCAGTCTTGTCCGCCCACGACAGGCGCGGCGGGGTGGTGCCGACAGAGGATCTCCGCCGGCCTCGTTGAGAGCACGCTTGCGTGAAATCTTGTTGTCACGGCGCAAAAAATGCGGTGCTTTGGCCGAAACGCAAGACTTTTCGGGCCGGTTTGCGGGATTGTGACCGGTCCTGCCCAAGGAGGAGGCAGATGGATCTTTACGGGATCAGGAGCTGCGACACCTGCCGCAAGGCGGTGAGGGCGCTGGAAGCGGCGGGCCATGCGGTGCGGTTCCACGATGTGCGGGCGGAGCCGCTGGCGCGGGGTGTGCTGGCCGAATTCCATGCCGCATTCGGGGCCGAGTTGGTCAATCGACGCTCCACCACCTGGCGCGGGCTGCCGGAGGCGGCGCGCACCGCCGATCCGCTGACGCTGCTCGGGGCGCATCCCGCCGTGATGAAACGCCCCGTGATCCGCGCAGG
>PFEX01000093.1:23236-30201 GCA_002783145.1 Rhodobacteraceae bacterium CG17_big_fil_post_rev_8_21_14_2_50_65_11
TAAGTCGGTTCAGGCGGCGTTGGTCTGAGGCGCGCGACTCCCGTGGCCCCTTCTGCGCGAGACTGAGCCCTTGGCGACTGGCGCGAGATGCCCTATGTCGGGTGACGCAGCAGACAAGAAGGAATGAACCGATGCGCAACGCGGCCCTCGTCCTGGGTATCATCGGTGGACTTCTGGGGATGATTGTCGGGTTCTTCGGCTATGGCTACGTGACCTTCATCGACTGGTATGGCGAGGTTCCGGACCTTGCCCGCCAAGTGGAAAACCCGGACCTGATCCGCGCCGCAAGCCTGATCGCGCCGATCCTCGGGATTGCCGGGGGCGCGATGGCGCGGGCGCGGGCGCTGTGGGGCGGGATCTTCCTGCTCATGTCGGCGGGGGGGATGTATTACGCCTTCGGCTTTGGCGTTTTTACCATGTTTCCGATCGCGCTGTGCGGTCTCGGCGGGGTGTTGGCGCTCGCCGCCGGGCGGCCCGACGAAGAGGTCAGCCACTTCTGAACTTCCGCGAGGACGCGCCAAGGGCGCGGAGGAGCCGCTCATCCAGCCCTTGGCTGTCTTCGCGACGGTTCAGCGCAGATCCGGTGGCACCGCTTCGGCGGCGAGGCTGGTCAGAACCGCATCCAGCGCCACGACTGAGGTCTGCTTTTCCCCAAGACGGCGCAGGGTTACGGAGCGATCTTCAACCTCCTTGCGGCCGATGGCGAGGATCACCGGCACCTTGCCGACGGAATGTTCGCGCACCTTGTAATTGATCTTCTCGTTGCGAATATCGGCCTCCGCCCGAACGCCCGCCTTGCGCAGCTTGGCCACGACCTCGTGCACGTACTCATCCGCCTCCGACACGATCGAGGCCACGACGACCTGCCGAGGAGCGAGCCAGAAGGGCAGCTTGCCGGCATGTTCCTCGATCAGGATGCCGATGAAACGCTCGAAACTGCCCAGCGTCGCGCGGTGCAGCATGACCGGGCGGTGCTTGGCACCGTCCTCGCCGATATAGGTCGCATCGAGCCGTTCGGGCAGCACGAAATCCACCTGGTGGGTGCCGCATTGCCAATCGCGCCCGATGGCGTCGGTCAGCACGAATTCCAGCTTCGGGCCATAGAAAGCCCCTTCGCCGGGGTTCAGATCGGGCTCGATCCCGGCCTTGCGGGTCGCGGCCAGCAGCGCGGTTTCGGCCTTGTCCCAGATCGCATCCTCGCCCGCGCGGGTCTCTGGTCGATCGGAGAACTTCACCTTGAAATCGGGGAATCCAAGGTCGCGGTAGATGTTCGACAGAAACTCGATATAGCGCAGCGTTTCACTCTCGATCTGCTCCTCGGTGCAGAAGATATGCGCGTCATCCTGCGTGAAACCGCGCACCCGCATGATGCCATGCAGCGCGCCCGAGGGTTCATACCGGCTACACGAACCGAATTCGGCCATGCGCAGCGGCAGGTCGCGGTAGGATTTCAGTCCCTGGTTGTAGATTTGCACGTGGCAGGGGCAGTTCATCGGCTTCAGGGCGTTCACCGTTTTTTCGCGCGCGTGTTCCTCGTCCACTTCAACGATGAACATGTGTTCCTGATACTTGTCCCAGTGGCCCGATTCTTCCCAGAGGCGGCGGTCCACCACCTGTGGGGTGTTCACCTCGACATAGCCGCCGCGCGTCTGCTGCCGGCGCATGTAGTCTTGCAGCGTGGTGTAGATCGTCCAGCCATTGGGGTGCCAGAAAATCTGGCCCGGCGCTTCCTCCTGCATGTGAAAGAGGTCCATTTCCCGGCCAAGCTTGCGGTGATCGCGCTTGGCGGCCTCTTCCAGCATCGTCAGGTGGGCCTTGAGATCCTGCTTGTTCTTGAAGGCGACGCCGTAGATGCGTTGCAGCATCGCGCGGTTGGAATCGCCGCGCCAGTAGGCGCCGGCGACGCTCATCAGTTTGAAGGCATCGGCGGGAAGCTGCCCGGTATGTTGCAGGTGCGGCCCACGGCAGAGGTCTTGCCAATGGCCGTGCCAATACATGCGCAAGGGCTGATCGCCGGGGATCGCCTCGATCAACTCCACCTTGTAAGGTTCTTTATTGGCTTGATAAAACTTGATCGCGCGGTCACGCTCCCAGATCTCGGTGGTGACCGGGTCGCGGCGGTTGATGATTTCTTTCATCTTTGCTTCGATGCGGTCGAGGTCTTCTGGCGTGAACGGTTCGTCGCGGTCGAAATCGTAATACCAGCCGTTCTCGATCACCGGGCCGATTGTGACCTTCACCTCGGGCCAGATTTCCTGCACCGCGCGGGCCATGATATGGGCGGCGTCGTGGCGGATCAGTTCCAGCGCCTGCGCGTCATCCTGCATGGAGTGGATGGCGATCTGCGCGTCCTGTTCGATCGGCCATTGCAGATCCCAGTGGGCGCCGTTGACGGTGGCGGAAATGGCCTTTTTGGCCAACGATTTGGAGATGCTCCCGGCGACCTCGGCGGGGGTCACGCCGGCGGTGTAGTCGCGCGCAGTGCCATCGGGAAAGGTTAGGGAAATATCGGCCATGCCGAAAGCTCCTCGTCGGTTTGGCGCCCACGAAACGCCCGGTTGCGGGTATAGGTTTGTGGGCAGACCTGCCCCGGCGGCGCGCGGCTGTCAAGCCTGTCAGGGCCTTGCGCGCCCAAGCATGCCGAAAAGGTCACGCGGGTCATCCGGGTCGGCCAGCATGTCTAGCTGCTGGAACAGCTCCGTCCCGTCGAGCCGGTCGCGCACGTAGCGCAGGGCGGAGAAGTCCTCGATCGCGAAGCCCACGGAATCGAACAGGGTGATCTGGCCCGGCGACACGCGCCCCTCGGCTGCGCCTGTGATCACCTGCCATAGCTCCGTCACCGGGTGATCTTCGGCCAGTTGCTGAATCTCGCCCTCCACCCGCGTTTGCGGAGGGTATTCCACGAAGATCGAGGCGCGGTGCAGGATTGCCGGGGCCAGTTCGGTCTTGCCGGGACAGTCGCCGCCGATGGCGTTGATATGCACGCCGGCGCCGACCATGTTGTCGCTGAGGATGGTGGCGAATTGCTTGTCGGCGGTGCAGGTGGTGATGATCTGCGCGCCTTCGATGGCCGACTCGGGCGTGGCACACTGCACGACCTTGAGGCCATGGGCCGCGAGGTTGCGCGCTGCCTTTTGTGTCGCGGCCCGGTCGATATCGTAAAGCTGCACGGTGTCGATCCCGAGGACGGCCTTCATCGCCAGAGACTGGAATTCCGATTGCGCGCCGTTGCCGATCATCGCCATGGTTTTCGCGCCTTCGGGCGCGAGCTGCCTCGCCACCATGGCCGAGGTCGCGGCGGTGCGGATCGCCGTAAGCAGCGTCATCTCCGTGAGCAGCGTCGGATACCCCGTTGAAACATCTGCCAGAAGGCCGAAGGCGGTCACGGTCTGCAAGCCCGATTTCGTGTTGGTCGGATGGCCGTTCACGTATTTGAACGCGTATTGCTGCCCGTCGGAGGTCGGCATCAGCTCGATGACCCCTTCGGCCGAATGCGCCGCCACGCGCGGCGTCTTGTCGAACAGCGGCCAGCGGCGGAAATCCTCCTCGATGTATCCGGCGAGTTCGATCAGCATCCGCTCCAGCCCGATTGTGTGCACAAGGCGCATCATGTTGGCGACGGAGACGAAGGGAACGAACGCGCGATCAGAGGGTTGGGGCAAAGTCTTCATGCGGCGAAACTCCGGGTCGGGCGGTCAAAGACGCGGCGGCCCATCAAGGACGCGGTGAGGTCTACCATAAGGGATGCGGTGCGGCCCCGGTCGTCTAGAAAGGGGTTCAGTTCGACAAGGTCGAGCGAGGTGACAAGGCCGCAATCGTGCAGGATCTCCATCACCAGGTGCGCCTCTCGGAAACTGGCGCCGCCCGGCACGGTGGTGCCCACGGCGGGGGCGATGGCCGGGTCGAGGAAATCGACGTCGAGCGAGACATGCAGCCTGCCGTGCGCCGCCGCCACCCGGTCGAGGAAGGCGCGCAAGGGGGCGGCGATGCCGTGTTCATCAATGGCGCGCATGTCGTGGCGGTCGATCCGGGTTTTGGCAAGCGCCTGTCGTTCGGCCTGATCGACGGACCGCAGGCCCAGAAGGCAGACGTTTTCCTCCGGTACCGGGGCGGCGAGGGGCGGGAAGGCCTCGAAGCCCGGCAGGCCGGTGACATAGCCGACAGGCATGCCGTGCAGGTTGCCCGATCCGCTGGTCGCGGGCGTGTGGAAATCGGAATGCGCGTCGAGCCACAGGACGAATTGCGGGCGCCCCTGCGCATGAGCATGTTCCGCCACGCCTGCCACGGTGCCCAGCGACAGGCTGTGATCGCCGCCCATGAAGATCGGGAAGCCCGCCGCCACCGCATCGCGCGCGGCGGGGATCAATGCTTCGGTCCAGGCGACGGTTTCGGCGAGCCCGTGAACCTTGCCCTGCGGTGGCAGGTCGCGCAGTGGGGCAGGGGCGATATTGCCGAGGTCACGGGTTTCAAGGCCAAGGCTGGCCAGGTGCGCGGCCAGCCCGGCGGTGCGGTAGGCGTCGGGGCCCATCAGGCAGCCATCGGCGCGCTTGCCGCTATCGACGGGCACGCCGATCAGAAGGCAGGGGGTCTTGGTCATCTGTTTTCCGTCCTGTGTCGCGATTTCGTTAGGGATAGCGCCCGGATCGAATTAGACAGAAGCCGTTAAAGTGATCATTATGGCGGTTAATAAATCAAAGTGAGCAGTTAAGATGAACGTAATGGACGATACCGATCGCCGCTTGCTGTCGGCGCTGCGGCGCGACGGGCGGGCCTCGGTCTCTGATCTGTCGGTGGAACTTGGGGTAACCCGCGCCACGGTGCGCGCCCGGATGGCGCGGCTGTCAAACGCCGGCGAGATCCGTGGCTTTACCGTCGTCACGCGCGGCGATCTGGCCCGCAGCCCGGTGCGCGCGCTGACCATGCTGGGCATCGAGGGGCCGGGGATGGAGCGGATCCGGCGGCAATTGTCGGGCCGGCGCGAGGTGCAGGCCGTGCACGCCACCAACGGCAAATGGGATCTGATCGTGGAGCTTGGCACCGAGACGCTGGAAGACCTCGACGCGGTGCTGCGCGATATTCGCAGGCTGGAGGGGGTGAGCACCTCGGAAACCAGCCTGCTTTTGTCGACCAGCCGCTACAGCCGCGTCTGATCAGCCCTTGGGGCGGCGTGGCGGCTGACTGTGGCCCTTGTGCGCAGGCTTGCCGCCGGGTTTGCCCTTGGACTTGCCGCCGGGACGCTCGAACCGCTTGGACGGATCGGCGGCAGAGGGGCGGGTGGCGGGCTTGCCTGCATCGCGTGGTTTGGCGTCGGGCTTTCTGGCATCCGGTTTCGGCCCGCGCGGCTTGTCCGACCGGGGTTTGTCGGGCCGGGGTTTGTCGGGCCGGGGTTTGTCCGACCAGGGCTTGTCGCCGCGCGGTTTTGGCCCATCGCCACCGGGCTTGCCGGGCTTGCCGGTGTGGCCCTTCGGCCCGTCTGCGGGTCTGGCGCGCAGCTTGCCCTTGGGGGCGTCGCCGTCGCGCCTTGGCTTGGCGTAGGGTTTGACCGAATCCCGGACATAGGCCTCGCGCTCTGCGGCCTCTTCGGGGCTGCGGCGGGACGTCGTTTCGCGCGGCGCGCGATGCGGTTTGTCACCGCGCGGGGCCGGGTTGCCGCGCGGGGCGTCGGGGCGCGGTTTGCGCGGCGGCGGGCCAACATCCGGCGCGGCGTCGAGCGCGCGCACGGTGATCCCCTCATCCAGTTCCGCGCCGTCGCCAAGTGCTGCGAGGAAGCCCGTGATGCTGGCCTCGGTCAGTTCCACGAAGGTCTCCGACGCCTGCACGCGGATCGCGCCGATGGCGGTCTTGTCGAGCTTTCCGGCCCGGCACAAAAGCGGCAGAAGCCAGCGCGCCTCGGCCCGGTCATCGGCGCCGACAGACAGCGCGACCCAGCGGCTTGGACCGAAGGGCTTGCGCTCGCGGGCCGGTGGCGCGGCGTCGGGGGCCGAAAGCTCTTCGGGGGCGGAATGGTGGCTGCGGAACAGGCGCAGATAGGCGGCGGCGATGGTCGTGGGGTCGTGCAATTCCAGCAAGCGGGCGGCGAAGGCGGTTTCGTCCTCGCTTACCGCGTCCGACCAGACGGGATCGGACAAGAGCCGCTCCTCATCCATCCGCAGGATGTCTTCGGCCGAAGGCGGCACGGTCCATTCGGCGGTGATCTTGGCCCATTTCAGCAGCCGCTCGGCCTTGTTCGCCGCCTTCATCGGCACGATCAGCGCCGACAATCCCTTGCGCCCGGCGCGGCCCGTGCGGCCCGACCGGTGCAGCAGGGATTCGGTGTTGGAGGGCAGATCGGCGTGAATCACCAGTTCCAGATCGGGCAGGTCGATGCCGCGCGCGGCCACGTCGGTGGCCACGCAGACCTTGGCCCGCCCGTCGCGCATCGCTTGCAGGGCGTTGGTGCGCTCCGACTGGCTAAGCTCACCCGACAGGCTGACGACGGAAAAGCCACGATTGGCGAAGCGGGTGGTCAGGCGCGCGACCATGGCGCGGGTGTTGGCGAAGACGATCGCCTTCTTGCCCTCGTGATAGCGCAAGAGGTTGATGATGGCGTGTTCGGCATCGGGTGCGGCCACGCGCAGCGCCTTGTAGGTGATGTCGCTATGTTGCTTGCCGCTGGTCACGGTGGTGACGCGCACCGCATCGCGCTGGTAGTTTTTCGCCAGCGTGGCGATCGTCTGCGGCACTGTGGCCGAGAACATCAGTGTGCGCCGCTCCTCGGGTGCTTCGCCGAGCATGAATTCGAGGTCTTCGCGGAAGCCCAAATCGAGCATTTCATCGGCCTCGTCGAGCACGATGGCGCGCAGGCCCGACATGTCCAGCGTGCCGCGCTGGATGTGGTCGCGCAGGCGGCCCGGCGTGCCGACGACGATATGCGCGCCGCGCTCCAGCGTGCGGCGTTCGTCGCGGAAATCCATGCCGCCGACACA
>PFEX01000036.1 GCA_002783145.1 Rhodobacteraceae bacterium CG17_big_fil_post_rev_8_21_14_2_50_65_11
CTATGTCAATGACACACCCCTGCCGATGCTCTACCGCGAGGCACCGCTCAATTCCATCTGGGAAGGCTCGGGCAACGTGATCTGCCTCGATATCCTGCGCACGCTGGCGCGCGAGGCCTTGGCGGGCGAGGCGCTGTGGGCCGAATTGCACGCGGCGACGGGGCAGGTCGCGGCCTATGACGCGGCGCTGCGCGCGCACCGGGATCGCTGGCCCGGCCTGCCGCCGGAGGCAGAAGCGCGCTGGTTCGCCGAAAGCCTCGCCCGGTTGCTGACCGCGGCGGTCTTGATCCGGCAGGCGCCGGGGGCCGTCGCCGCCGCCTATGCCGCGACCCGGCTGACGGGGGCGCGCGGACAGATCGCCGGCAGCCTGCCCGAGGGCGATGTCGGCCCGGTGCTGGCGCGGATCGGGTGACGCCGTCAATCCGCCGCAGGGGGTTGCATCCGGCGAACCTGAGTTTAGATTCGTTCTAAACAGAAACCGGAGCGAAAGGACAATCCCATGCGCCGCAATCAGGCCAGTGTCGCCGCCCTTCAACAAGCCCTGTCGATGGAGCTTTCCGCCTCTCAGCAATACCTGCTGCACGCCCATGTGCTGGCGGATTGGGGGCTTGGCAAGCTCGCCGGCAAGATGCGCGAGGAAATGCACGAGGAGCTTGGCCATGCCGGGCAGTTCATCGACCGGATCCTGTTCCTCGGCGGTGATCCCGACCTGACCCCGGCCAAGAAACCGGTCCGCGCCCACAGCCTGAAAGAAATGTTCGAGGTCGACCGCGCCGACGAGGCCGAGGCGATCGAGGTCTATTCGAATGCCGCCAAGGCCGCCTACGAGACCAACGATATCGGCAGCCGGATCCTGTTCGAGACCATCGCGCTGGACGAGGAAGGCCATTGGGGCTGGCTCGACCAGCAGCTCGACCTGCTGGAGCGTCTGGGCGAGGGCGTCTACATGCAAAGCCAGATGGGCGAAAGCGCAGCGGGCGCCGAAGCCTGAAGTACTGCCATGGAAATGGAAAACGGCGCCGTGTCGGGACCGCGGCGCCGTTTTGTCGTGACTGGGGGCCGCTCAGCCCGCGACCGAGGCGTCGTAAATCGACTGGATCGCGGCGTCGAGCGTGGCGTTGAACGCGGCGTCCGACTGGTCCGCCGACAGCCCCTCGGTCAGGGCGCGGCTGAAACTGGCGACCACGCCGGTCTGCCGGGCGAGTCGCGCGTTCGCCTCGTCGCGCGAGTAGCCGCCCGACAGCGCCACCACCTTCAGAACGCGCGGGTGACCGACCAGCGGTTTGTAGAGGTTGTCGACCTCCGGCAGGGTCAGTTTCAGCATCACCTGCCGGTCGGCGGGCAGCGCGTCGAGTTGTGCGGTCAGCGCCGCCAGCAGCAGCGCCTCGGCCTCGGCCTTGTCGGAGATGGAGATCGTCACCTCGGGTTCGATGATCGGCACGAGGTCATGGGCAAGGATCTGCTTGCCCACCTCGAATTGCTGGTCGACCACGGCCCTGATTCCGTCCGCATTCGCCGCCCCGACGACGGAGCGCATCTTGGTGCCGTAGATGCCCTGCGCGCCCGCGCGGTCCAGCGTGGCGTCAAGATCCGGCATCGGCTTCATTACCTGGCAACCGTTTTCCGCCGCCGCCAGCCCCTTGTCGACCTTCAGGAACGGCACGACGCCCTTTTCCTTCCAGAGGTAATCCGCAGTCGGCTGGCCCGCGATGCTGCGGTCCATCGTCATCTCGAACAGGATCGCGCCGACCACCCGCGCGCCGGTGAAGGCGGGCGAGGTCACGATACGGCTGCGCATCGCGTGGATGAGGTCGAACATCTCCGCTTCGGAGGAATAGGCGTCCTCCGCGATGCCGTAGAGGCGTAGCGCCTTGGGCGTGGACCCGCCCGACTGGTCGAGCGCGGCGATGAAACCCTGTCCGGCGCGGATGCGGGTCGTCTGGTCCTGATTGGGCATGTCTGATGATCCTTGGTGCTGCAAATGGGGCGGGCGCGACCCGCGACTTGTCTCCTGTTAGGACAGCCCCCGGCGGCGTTCAATTCTGTTCACGCTAACAGACGGGCGCAGCGGCGGATGGTCCCGCGCCGCGCCCGAACCGGCCATGCATTCCGCCCCTTACTCGACGCCGAACCACGCCCTGATCGCCTCTTCGCGCGTCTGGTCGAGGATGCGCGCCCACTGACCTGCTTGCTCGTCCGACATCCGGGTGGCCATCGCTTCAAGCTCATCCAAGATGGAGCGCGCCGCGCCGTCGCCCGCGGCAAGCGCCAGAAGCCCATGGAGATAGGCCACTTCGTAATTGCGGGGCGCGCCAAGGCCGGTCAGCGCGGCATAGGCCGTCTCGCGCAGGTCCCGCGCGGTTTCGTCGCCGGTATAGGCCGGGGCGTCGCCGGCATCGCGCTGAACCGCCAGAATGTCGGGCAGGTCGAGCCCGGCCTCCAGCCGGTCAAGCTCCGCAAAGGCGGCACGGTCGCCTTGTGCGGCGGCGTGAAGCGCGATCTGGTAAGCGTATTCCGGGTCGAGCGCGTCCAGCGTGTCAAGCGCCATCGCCATCGCCTGCGCGTTGCCCGCATCCAGCAGCGGGGTCAGCAGCTCCATCGCGATATCCGGGTCGCGCGGTGCGCCGACACCGGTCAGGAAGGCACGGGCATAGCGCATCAGGTCCGCCTCGCCGAGATCGCTGATGCCGCCGAACCAGCCCTCGATGAGCGCCGCATCCTCTGGCGTCAGGCGCATGTCCGGGCGGTCCCCCTCGGTCATGAGCGCCGGGCGCAGGTCGGCGACGAAGAGGGTGAAATCCTCGAAATGATCCTCGGTCAGGCGCACCGGCGTCTCGGGCGTGAATTCCAGCCGCAAGAGGCCCGGATCCCCGGCGAAGCGGGCAAAGGCGGCGGCGCCGGTTTCCAGCACCGCGTAGGCGGCGGCGCCGGCATCGCTGAGGTCGCCAACCGGCTCGGAGGGCAGGGGGGGCGGCGCGGGCGCCGGGGCCGGGCCGTCGGGGTCCTTGCCCTCCGTGGGCGGCGCCACCGGGGCTGCGTCGTCGGGCCGGGTGACGATCGGCGCGCCCGAGGCGTCCAGCAACTCGCCCGCCAGCATCGCGGTCAGCGTATCGGGGTCGAGCATCTGCGGCGGAATCATCGCCGCGAAGAGGCGCCACGCGCCGCGGTCGGTCAGCTCGATCTCGCCATAGGTGAAATCGACCACCGGTTCCTCGGTATCCAGATTGACCGCGAAATAATCGAAATCGGCGTGGCCGCGCAGTTCGGCCAGATCGCCCGACACGGCCTGGAAATCGACCGCCATGCCGGCGCTGGCAAAATCGTATTCGGCGCGCAGCTCGGCCCGGTCGAGCGCAAGGTCGGTGATGCCCAGTTCGGCGAGGTCGCGCCGGTCGCCGCGCGGCAGGCAGTCTTGCGTCATCTCGTAGCCCATCACGTCGATTTCCAGCGCGCCAAAGGCGATCTGATCGAGCGGCGCGGTGCTGATCACCACGCGATCCATGGTGAAGGTGCAGTCGGGCTGCTCATAGGGGGTGACGGCCAGCCCGGTCAGCACCATCCGCCCCGACAACGGGCTGATGTCGAGATGCGCATAGGTCACGTCGGCGACGCCGCGCAGCGCGGCGATGGCCCATTGGCCGCCGAGCGTCGCCAACCGGTCGAGGTTGAACAGGTCGCGCAAGGTGACGGTCTGCGCCGTGGCCGGTGCGCCAAGCCCGGCAAGCCCGGCGGCAAGCGTGGTGGACAGCAGAACGGATCTGGTCAGCATGGCAATACCCTTGAGTTGAAGGCTGAAAAACATGGGGTGCTTGCATGAAACGTCATCCGCTCCGGGTCTGGCAACCTTTTTCACCTCCGGTGTTCGCTGGACCAGATGGGCGGTCCAGTGATCGCCAGGAGCGATTTGCGAACGGTTGGCGCGAGCCGCGCGCGGGCACACCGCCCCGACTATTCGCTCCGTCCCGCCGAACCGAGCCTCACACCCGATCGCCTCCTGCACGTGGGCGGGCCCTTGGCAAGATGTAGAGCACAGGGCGTCGTGGCCGGTGCTGCCGCGCCAGTCGTCGCTGCCAAACCGGGTGCCATTTCCGTTTGCATGTGACATAACCACCCAAGGCCCTCAGTCGCGCTCCGGGCGGTCAATCGCCGCGTGGCGCGCCATGTCACATTGCAGAAACGCGCGCAGAATGTTCGAAGTCATCACCATCAGTTTCGCCTTTTTCTTTGGCCTCGCGGTGCGCCAGATCGGGTTGCCGCCGCTGGTCGGCTTTCTTGCCGCCGGGTTCGCCATCAACATCTTCGGCCCGTCTCTGGGCCTGCCGGACTATACCGGCGAAACCCTCGACCACGTCGCTCACCTGGGCGTCCTGATGCTGCTCTTTACCGTTGGGCTGAAGCTGAAGCTCGAACAGATCGCGCAGCCGCAGGTGGTGGGCGGAGCCTTGTTGCACTTCGCCATCTCGGTGGCGGTGTTCGTGCCGGGGCTCAAGCTGTTCATGGGGGTCGACTGGAACACCGCGCTGCTCATCGCCATTGCGTTGTCGTTTTCCTCGACCGTGCTGGCGGCGAAACTGCTGGAGACCAAGCGCGAGCTGGGCGCCTTTCACGGCCGCACCGCCATCGGCATCCTGATCGTGCAGGACATCATCGCGCTGGTGGTGCTGGCCATCTGGTCCGGCCAGACGCCGAATATCTGGGCGCTGCTGGTCTTCGCCGTGCCGCTGTTGCGCCCGGTGCTGCACTGGCTGCTGGATTTCGCCGGCCACGACGAACTCCTCGTGCTGATGGGCATGATGCTGTCGCTGGTTATCGGCGGCATGGGGTTCGAGGCGATGGGGCTGTCCTCGGAAATCGGCGCGCTGGTGATGGGCGTGCTTCTCTCGACCCATTCCCGCGCCAGGGAACTGGGCGCCTCGCTCTGGTCGCTCAAGGAAATATTTCTCGTCGGCTTCTTTCTCCAGATCGGGCTGACCGGCCTGCCGGATTGGGGTGCGATGGTTTTTGCCGTGGCCGTGGGCATCGCGCTGGCGTTCAAGGGCGTGCTGTTCTTTGCGATCATGGTGGCGTTCAAGCTGCGCGCGCGCAGCGGGTTCCTGTCGGCGCTGAGCCTGACCGCCTATTCCGAGTTCGGGTTGATCGTCGCGGCGGGGGTGCTGCCCGATTACCTCGTGCCGCTGGCCCTCGCTGTGTCGATCTCTTTCG
>PFEX01000009.1 GCA_002783145.1 Rhodobacteraceae bacterium CG17_big_fil_post_rev_8_21_14_2_50_65_11
GCTCCCGTGCAGACAAAAGGCACCGTCCGCACCGGCTCCCGTGCAGACAAAAGGCACCGTCCGCACCGGTGTGAACCGGGCGGGCCGCGTGCAGACGGCGATAGGAAGAGAGGTCAGGCCCGGTGCGCGCCGTCGGCAAGTCCCCTGACGAAGGCCAGCCCCTCGGCCACCGGCTTGCCGGCCGCGATCTCGCCCACGATGGCGGAACCGACCACCGCCCCGTCAGCAACGGAAGCGATGTCTTGCGCTGTGTCCGGCGTGCGGATGCCGAAGCCGACGATCACCGGCAGGTCGGTCTGCGCCTTGATGCGCGCCACTTCCGGGCCGACATCGGCCGATTGCGCCGCCGCCGCGCCGGTGATGCCGGTGATCGAGACGTAGTAGACGAAACCGCTGGTATTGGTCAGCACCTTGGGCAGGCGTTCGTCGTCGGTCGTCGGCGTGGCCAGACGGATGAAGTTCAACCCCGCCGCCTGTGCGGGGATGCAAAGTTCCGCGTCCTCCTCGGGCGGCAGGTCCACGATGATCAACCCGTCGATCCCGGCCGCCGTTGCCTCGGCAAGGAAGCGGTTCACCCCGCGGCTGTGGATCGGGTTGTAATAGCCCATCAGCACGATCGGCGTCTCATCGTCCGCTTCGCGGAAGGCTGCGGCCATCTGGAGCGTTTTTTGCAGGGTCTGCCCGGCCTTTAACGCGCGCTGCCCGGCCATCTGGATGGTGGGACCATCGGCCATCGGGTCGGTAAAGGGCAAGCCAAGCTCGATGATATCGACACCGGCACCGGGCAGGCCCTTCATCACCTCCAGCGAGGTGTCGTAATCCGGATCGCCTGCCATGATATAGGCAACGAAGGCTTTCTTGCTCTCGGCCTTGAGGGCGGCGAACTTGGCGTCGATACGGGTCATCGGGCTTCCTTGCGTTCACGATCAGCCCGATGTGCAGAAAGTCGCGGGGAAAATCAATCCTGTCCCGGCAACCTGTGGTCAAAAAGCGATGCTGTAGCGCAAGAGCAGGCTGTTCGCGCCGGGGTTGAAATTGTTCGTGCCCGCGTTGGAGATATGGGTCACGGCCAGCGAGACGCTGTTGTCGTTTTCAAAGGTGTAGCCGACGCCGAGCAGGCTTCGGATCTGGAATTCACCGCCCAGATCGTTGCCTATCCCCGTCTCCCAGTACACACCGGGCATGACGCTGGCCTCAAGAAACCAGTTGCGCTCAAGGTCGTAGGTTCCGACGATCCCAAGGCCCAGATCCGTGCCGCCGTCTTCATGAAGCGACAGCGCGCCGCCAACGCCGATCGCAAGTCGGGCCGCGCGGTAGAACGGGGTGTGGTGATATTCAAGCGAAAACACCGCCTGATCATCGGCGGCGCTTGCCCCGAAATCCGTGTAGCCAATCCCCACCACCACGCTTTGCGCGGCTGCGGGTCCGGCAAGGCAAGTTGCCACGGCAAGTGCTGTCAGTCTGTTCATCCCGATCTCCGTTTCGGCAGGGTGCATTGATGCCCCCGCCAAGGCTGCATGAAAACCGCGATGCGCCACAAGCGCCCGAGGCGCCGTTCGCCCGCACAACCATGTGAGCACACCGAAAGGTGATGCTCGCTTGCTATCGGTGCCGATGATGCATACAAGCGGCGCGCAATCGTTCAGGAGGGCTGGCATGGGCTTCAAGATGGGTATCGTCGGGCTGCCGAACGTGGGCAAGTCCACGCTCTTCAACGCGCTGACCAAGACGGCAGCAGCGCAGGCGGCAAATTTCCCCTTCTGCACGATCGAGCCCAATGTGGGCGACGTCGCCGTGCCGGAACCGCGGCTTGACAGGCTGGCCAGGGCCGCCGGGTCGAAACAGATCATCCCGACACGGATGACCTTCGTGGATATCGCCGGGCTTGTGAAAGGCGCCAGCAAGGGCGAGGGGCTCGGTAACCAGTTCCTTGCCAATATCCGCGAAACCGACGCCATCGCGCAGGTGCTGCGCTGTTTCGAGGATGACGACATCACCCATGTCGATGGTCGCATCGACCCGATCGCCGATGCCGAAACCATCGAGACAGAATTGATGTTGGCCGATCTGGAAAGCGTCGAGAAACGGCGCGCCAACCTTGTCCGCAAGCTCAAGGGCAACGACCGGGAGGCGCAGCAGCAGGACCGCCTGCTGGCCGAGGCGCAGGCGATGCTGGAAGCGGGCAAGCCGGCGCGGCTGGTGGAGGTGCCGGCCGAGGACGCCAAGGCCTGGAAGGGGTTGCAACTGCTGACCACGAAACCGGTGCTTTACGTGTGCAACGTCGATGAAGGCGCCGCCGCGTCGGGCAACGCGTTTTCCGAAAAGGTGGCGCGGATGGCCGAGGAACAAGGCGCCGCGTCGGTCGTGATCTCGGCCCAGATCGAGGAGGAAATCAGCCAGCTGGACCCGGAAGAGGCGGCGATGTTCCTCGACGAAATGGGGCTGGAGGAGGCCGGGCTGGACCGGTTGATCCGGGCGGGCTACGCAATGCTCAACCTGGAGACCTATTTCACCGTTGGCCCGAAGGAAGCGCGGGCGTGGACGATCCGCCGGGGCACGGCAGCCCCGCAGGCGGCGGGCGTCATCCATGGCGATTTCGAGCGTGGCTTCATCCGCGCGGAAACCATCGCCTTTGAGGATTTCGTCACGTTGGGTGGCGAACAGGGTGCCAAGGACGCGGGCAAGATGCGGGTCGAAGGCAAGACCTATATCGTAAAGGACGGCGACGTGCTGCACTTCCTGTTCAACGCGTGACGTCGCTCGGAACGCGAGTGACCACAACCCCCAGACGATCCCGGCCAGCAGCGCGCCGGTCAGCAGCGTGGCAAGCCCGTAGCCCGCGGGGGGTGGGTGCCCGCCTGATCCGCCAACCGATATCGCCACGCGCGATCGCCGTCAGCGCGTCTCCCCTCTTCAGCCGCGCTTCCAGCGCGCCCGCCGCGTGCGCCAGACCATGGCTGCGTCGTGTGAACACCGCGCTGAACCCGGCGACCAGGTGGATGACGGTGGGCAGCAGCGTCGTCACGATCATCAGGTAAATCGGCCCCTCCCCGCGCAGCGCCGCGCCGCGCCGCGCGCCGGATCGGCCAGCACCTCGGCCCAGTGGTCCTGCCACGGGAACGCCAGGGTGGCGGGGTCGAGCGGCTCTCGCAGTGACAGCGCCCCGACACGCGCAGAGAGCAGACCGGCAAGGCAGGCAAACGCGAGGACAAGGCGCGGGCCGCGGGCCGCGGGATCGGGGGCAGCGGCGGGCGCCGGGCCGGGTCTGCGGCGGCGGCCATGCAGGCGAGACCCCCGCGCGTGATGCGAGCGAGAGCGAGTCGGCAAGGGCAAACCGCAGGACACCCGCCACCGCATTGCCGCAGGCCCGCCCCCGCGCGCATCCCGCCGCGTCGCGGCTTGGGCAGCCAGGCGCAGGCAGGCAAGCTGCGCCTAGCCCACCTTCACGATCAGCTTGCCGGTGTTCTCGCCCCGGTAGAGCATCCCGATCGCGCCCGGCGCCGCCTCTGGCCCGTCGAGGATATGTTCGCGCACCGTGATCTTGCCATCGCGCAACCAGCCGGCGAGGGCCGCATGTGCCTCGTGCAGCCTGTCCTTGTAGTCGAAGATCAAAAAGCCCTGCATCCGGGCCCGGGCGACCAGCAATTGCCGGTGCACGCGCGGGCCAACGGGCAGCGGATCCCACTCGGTGATCGCCGCCGTGCCGCAGATGGTGATGCGCGCACCTTGCGCCAACCGGGTCATCACCGCGTCGGAGATCGGCCCGCAGGTGTTGTCGAAATAGCAATCCACCCCGTCCGGGCAGGCCGCCGAGATGGCCCCGGCCACGTCCTCGGCCTTGTAGTCGATGGCCGCGTCGTAGCCGAACGTCTCAAGGCAGGCACGGGTTTTCTCCGGCCCGCCCGCGATTCCGACCGTGCGACAGCCGATTACCTTGGCAACCTGCCCCACGGCGGATCCCACGGCACCCGCGGCGGTCGAGACCACAACCGTGTCGCCCGCTTTCGCCGCGCAGGACTCCAGCAGGCCGAAATAGGCGGTGGTGCCGTTCAGCCCCATGATGCCGAGCGCATAGCTGCGCGGCAGGTCGGTTTCCGTCACCTTGCGCCCGATGTCGGAGCCGTCAGTGATCACATGGGTCTGCCAGCCCAGAAGCCCCTCGACCACCTCGCCCTCGGCATAGTCGGGGTGGCGGCTGGCGATGACCTCGCCCACCGCAAAGCTGCGCATCGGATCGCCGAGCGCCACCGGCGGGCTGTAGTTGGGCACGTCATTGGCCCAGCCCCGCATCGCCGGGTCCACCGACCAATGGCTGACGCGGATCAGAAGCTGGCCATCCGTCAGGTCCGCAACAGCGGTTTCGCGGATCTCGAAATGCGACGCGGCGGGCACCCCCACGGGGCGTCTGGCAAGGATGACTTGCGTGTTCTTCATCTTGGGCCTCCCACTCGTTGCCCGGACCATGAGCCTTGCATTTTCGCCCGGCAACCCGAAAGCCGGACCAAAACGCTGTTTTCCGGGGTTGTGCTTGGGGGCCGTTCGCGGCTACACCCCCGATCGGAGACGTGGCCGAGTGGTCGAAGGCGCTCCCCTGCTAAGGGAGTAGGCCCGGAAGGGTCTCGTGGGTTCGAATCCCATCGTCTCCGCCATCATCCCTGTTGCGAACACGGACAGGCGCCCATCGCGGCGCTGAAATAGTAGTGTTTTCAAAGGGCTTTGCCTCCCCCGTGCGAACCTCTGAGACTGCGCGCCAAGCCCGTTTCGGGCTCTGAACGCCGCTCCGTCTCTGTTCGGGCGAACCTCGCCGTTTTCGGTTCGGTTGGATTTTTTCACGCCTTTCCAATGGCCTGAGTTTCAACCCCGCCAAAACTTCGCCCATCGTGTCAATCGCCTTCGAGGGGAACAGAGCCGCAACACGCGAGAGGCGCAGCCGCTGGGTGCGCTGGCCGAATGGCGCGTAGTGGTGGCGGTGCCGTTCGGCCTGATCTCTCTGATTTCTCGGGATTTTTGGATTGCCTTCCGGCCAGTCACCGTGCTTGGCTTTAGCGGTATATTTGATCGCGTGGGTTGTCTGATGTCGGGATCGTCCCAAGCCGGTTTGGCGGAAAAGTATCTTGTCGATGATCTGCCGGGCGCCGCGCTCGTCGGTGCGCGGTTGAACGGAATTCTGCAG
>PFEX01000032.1 GCA_002783145.1 Rhodobacteraceae bacterium CG17_big_fil_post_rev_8_21_14_2_50_65_11
CAGGCGGCCCATGCCTCGATGCTGGTCAATGCCTCGCGCTTCACCGATGTGCAGGGCCGGTTGCGATCACGGATTGCCGATGTCGTGGGCCGCATCCGCGATGCCGTTGCGGTGGATGCGGGCAAGGGCCGCGCCGCCCTGCGCAACCCCGAGATTGCAGCGCTGCACGCAGTCTGGGAGGAGGAATATGCTGAGGCCGAGGGCATGGGCTGGCCCGAGGTTCAGGAGCGCCTGCACGAAGTTCTGGTCGCGGCCCGCGTGGTCGAGGTCAACGCCTCGAAACGCTCGCAGGCGCTGGACTACGATCGGGGCGGCGAGCATGGCGTGACGGTCATCGCGGTGGGCGGGTATTCCCTGTCGCGGGGGCTGACGCTGGAGGGGCTGATGGTCAGCTATTTCCTGCGCAATTCCATGATGTACGACACCCTGATGCAGATGGGTCGCTGGTTCGGCTATCGCCCCGGCTACGAGGATCTCTGTCGCGTCTGGATGCCTGCCGACGGTGTGGGCTGGTACGCTCATATCCACGAGGCGATGGAGGACCTGCAGGCCCAATTGAAGCGCATGGAACTGGCCAAGGCGACGCCTGAACAATTCGGCCTTGCCGTCCGCAGTCATCCCGAGACCCTGATCGTCACCGCCCGCAACAAGATGGGCAGCGGCAAGCAACTGCCGGTGAGGGTCGGGTTGGCGGAGAACCTGATCGAGACGACGCGCATCGTTTGCGACCCGAGGCAACTTGCGCAGAACATGGCGGCAGGAGAGGCGCTGCTCCGTGGCATGGCAGCGGTCGGCCAGGTGTTTGAACCCCGCCCCCGTGGCTATCTGTGCCGCGCCGTCGATGTTGCTCTGATCAAGGATCTTTTGCGCAGCTATCGGGCCGACCCCGGCAATCCCCCTGCCGATCCGTTGACGGATCCCAAGCTGATCGGCGACTACATCGACGCCCGCGCTGCTTGCGAACTGGCGAAGTGGGATGTCTTCATCGCAAGCTCGACCCGGCGGGAATTCGAGCCGGTGCCTTTGGCTCATCTGAACCTGGTTCCGTTTGAACGCTCGGTTGATCCTGGCGACTATCGCAACGGCATTCTGACCATCAGCGGCGCAAGTCGCAGGATCGGTTCATCAGAGGACGAGCGCGAAGGTCTTTTGAAAGACCAGATCGATGTGGCACTCGAGGCCTACCGGCTGACCCGCCCGGACAAGACCCTGCCCAAGACCGTTTCACCCAGAATCTATCGTCAGGTTCCGGGCCGCCGCCCACTGCTGATCCTTCGGCTGGTGCGCCCCAGGACCGGCGAGGTGGATGGTGTCGCGCAACATTCCGCGGACGTGCTTGCCTGGGGACTATCCTTCCCATCCAGCGCGATCGCGGGCGGAACCGTCGAATACGTCGTCAACACGATCCGCATGCGCGAGATGTTCGGCGAGGAAGAGATCGAAGAGGAGGCACTGGGTGATACCGAATGACACACCATGGACCGGCCTCGAAGCTGGCAAGGTCGACACCCGGCGGGTCGATGCCAAGGGACGGTGGAATTTCTTCTGGGCGGTGATGCCGCGCGCTGACGTAGCGCTGGTGCTGCAATTGGCGGAGCTGCCGAAACCGGTGCCGGATCTGCCAAAACTCAAGAACCTCGAAATCCGCTTCCAGACCCTGCCTGGCGGGCCGATCCTCTACATCCGCCTCAAGGACAGCGCACAGATGGAGCTGTTCGAAACCCTGTGTCGCGACGTCGTCGCTGCGGCCGGGTTGTCTGCGACCGAGGCCGAGGCGCTGGAGCGGTCGATCGGGCGCACCTTCCGCTGGCATTACCTGCTGCGTGGCGGCAGGGCCGAGGTGCTGTCGGAAGAGGCCCAGAAGGGGTTGATCGGCGAGATCGAAGTCCTGAAGCGGCTGATCGCCGGTCTTGGGGCGAAACCCGCGCTGATGGCGTGGACCGGCCCGTCCGGTGCCCCGAAGGATTTTGAACTGAAGGCGGATTGTATCGAGGTGAAGGCGCGGCGCGGGGCCTCGCAGCCCTTCGTTAAAATATCGAATGAATACCAGTTGTCCGACGTTCCGGACCGACGCCTTTGGTTGTCCATCCTTGCCGTGGACAAGGTGCAACCACCGCATGGCCGCACCCTGACCGACTGTGTGGCCGAGGTCACGGACATGCTGGAGCGCACTGAACCCTCGGCAATCCTTGCTTGGGACCTGCATCTGGCCGATGCCGGTTACGATGGGTTGCACGACTATGCGCCCTGGCGCTGGATCGTGTCGGCCCCCGAGTTCCACGCCGTCACGGAAGGGTTCCCGAGAATCGCTGCGCCGGTTCCGCTTGGCTTGTCGAACGTCACCTACGCCCTTGCCCTGTCCGCCTGCGCCCCGTTCAGCAGAACGTGGGAGACAGTGCATCCGCTGCTTTTTGCCGAGGACGACGATGAGCGAGCTTGAGGAATACCACCAGAACCTGATGGCCGACATCCGACGTGAAGCGGATGCCAGCGGCGTCATGATGGTTGAGGCATTCTTCGACCGGATGACCGAGCGGCTGACCGAGGCGGGCGAACTGGAAGTGGCGGATCGCGCCTTTTACGAGAACACTGACGGCGCACAGAGGATCAGGATTGACGGATATGCGGGTGACCCGCGCGATTGCGAAGGCATCCTCGGCCTGATCGTCTGCGATTTCGTGGACTCGGACGAGGTGCGGACCTTTGCCAAATCCGACGTCCCGCCGATCCTCAACCCGCTGATTCGCTTTTTGAAAAAGGCCAGAAGCGAGGAATTTCGCGATTCCCTGAACGAAGTCAGTCCGGCCTTTCAGGTCTCGGACCTGATCATCACGACCTGGAAGCAGGTCACCAAGGTCAAGCTGATCCTGGTCTCGAACCGGCACTACACCAGCCGCGACGATGCGGTGAAGCTGGCGGAGGTCGGTGACGTTCCGGTCACCTGGTCGGTCTGGGATCTTGCCCGGTTCGAACGCTTCGACCGCTCGGGCCAGGCGCGCGCGGACATGGTGATCGACTTCGCTAACGATTTCGGCGGCGCGCTTCCTGCGCTCAAGGCCAGCCAGGCGGGGGCGGCACTGGAAAGCTATCTGATGATTGTGCCGGGCCAGCAGCTCGCCGCGATCTACGACCGCTGGGGCGCGCGTCTGCTGGAGGCCAACGTGCGGTCTTTCCTTCAGGCGAGGGCGAAGACGAACAAGGGTATCCAGAAGACGATCAGGGATGAACCGGAACTGTTCTTTCCCTACAACAACGGACTTTCGGCCACTGCCGATGCGGTGACCTGTGTGCAGACCGCCGAGGGGCTGACCATCGCCGCGATCAGCAACCTGCAGATCGTCAACGGCGCACAGACGACGGGATCAATCCACGCCGGGCTGAAATCGGCGGCGGAGCAGTTGCCACAGGTCTTCGTCCAGATGAAGCTGACGGTGGTGCCGCCGGAGCGGTCCGAGGACATCGTTCCGAAGATTTCCGAATTCGCCAACACCCAGACCAAGGTGAATGCCGCCGATTTCTCATCGAACCACCCTTTCCATGTCCGGATGGAGCAGTTCTCGCGCCACGTCATCTTCACCGCGCGCGAGGGCGAGCGGCACGACAGCAAGTGGTTCTACGAACGCTCGCGTGGGCAATACATCAACGCTCGTAGCCGATTGACGTTGGCTCAGCAGAAGAAGTTCGACCTCGAATTCCCGAAAGCCCAGATGTTCAGCAAGACCGATCTGGCAAAGTACGAATTCTCGGCAAGCGGTCAGCCCAATGTCGTCTCGCGTGGGGCGCAGAAGAACTTTGCCGAATTCGCGAAGGATATCGGCGATGCCTGGAAGAAAAGCGATACGAAATACGACGAACTGTGGTTCCGGCGGCTGATCGCCAAGACGCTGATCTTCCGCAAGCTGGAGGCCGAAGTCCCGAAACAGGCGTGGTATGAAGGCGGCTATCGCGCCAACATCGTGACCTACGCGATGGCCAAGGTCTTTCACGATGCAACCGACGAGAAACAGGTGCTTGACCTTGATGCAGTCTGGCGCCGTCAGGCCGTGACAGACGCGCTTTCGGGGGCGCTGATGGTTGCAGCCGCCGAGGCACATGACGTGATCACACACCCCCCACAGGGCGTGCGGAACATGTCGGAATGGGCAAAGCAGCAGGCCTGCTGGAACGGCATGAAGGGGCGCACGCTCAATTACGACGAAGACTTCGGCAGTTGTCTGACGCTGGTGGAAGCGGTCCGCACCGCAACACGCGACGCCAAGGCAAGGAAAGCGATGACAGAGGGCATCAACGCCCAGTCGGAGGTTGTCACGCTCGGTGCCGATTTCTGGAAGGAGGTCCTCGCGTGGGGACGAGAGCGGAAGCGCCTCACGCCGAAGGATCAACAGATCCTTGAAGTCTGCGCATCAATGCCGCGTCGCGTTCCGTCCGATCTGCAATCAAGACACGCGCTCGACACCGTGGGGCGTATGCGGGATCAAGGCTTTGGCGACGGATAGAGACCTCACAGTCCCGTGACCCCCCCCCTCTCTGGTTCCTCCCCGGCCCCTAACGTATGCGGGGGGGCGCAGCGCGGCGTTTCGCTAGCGACTGACTTCTTCACCGGGGAAGCCAGGCGGAATCCACTTGGCGCGCGATCTGGGAAAAAGCGACTCATTATCAAAGGCTTGCGGAATCACGATCTTGGCGTGCTGGATTCTTTTGCGGAATCCAGGGAAGCCAGTTTGCGGAAGCCACCTTGCCGGAAGCCAGCCACTGGAAGACACCTGCCAGAAGCCATTGAATTCGCGTGCATTTTTCATTTGACGCATCTGCCCCCCTTGACGTACCCCTTGATCAGCGAAGAATAGGAGCTATGGCCGAAAGTTGGCGACGGTCTGATCAGGCGGCTTTGATTTCGTGCCTGATGCCGTCGCGGAATTCAACCCCCTGGATGATTTCAGGCAGGCGATTTTGCCCATCGAGCTTGCGCCATTTCTTCTTGGCCGACATCATCAACTGAGGCGGTGTCAGCAAA
>PFEX01000183.1:0-4977 GCA_002783145.1 Rhodobacteraceae bacterium CG17_big_fil_post_rev_8_21_14_2_50_65_11
TACTGGGCGATGCGGAGTTCGGCCTTGCCGGCGGTGCCGAATGCATGAGCCGCGGACCCTATATCGTGCCAGGCATCCGCTGGGGCCAGAAGATGGGCGACATGGGTGCGCAGGACATGATGGTCGGCGCGCTGAACTGCCCCTTCGGGACCGGGCATATGGGGGTGACGGCGGAAAACGTCGCCGAGGAACATCAGATCAGCCGCGAAGCGATGGACGCGTTCGCCGCCGAAAGCCAGAAGCGCGCGCTTGCCGCCATCGAAGCTGGGCATTTCAAGGAGCAGATCGCCCCGGTCGAGGTGAAGGTAAAGCGCGACCTCGTGCCGTTCGACACCGACGAGCACCCGAAGGCGTCGACATTGGAAACGCTGGCCGGGTTGCGGGCGGTGTTCCGGAAGGACGGGCGAGTGACGGCGGGCAATTCCTCGGGCATCAATGACGGCGCGGCGGCGCTGGTTCTGGCGCGCGCCGATGCGGCAGAGGCGGCGGGGCTGAAACCGCGGGCGCGTATCCTCGGCTATGCCCATGCCGGGGTGCGGCCCGAGGTAATGGGGATCGGCCCGGTGCCTGCGATCAAGAAGCTGCTGGAACGAACCGGGCTTGCCATCACCGATTTCGACGTCATCGAATCGAACGAGGCTTTCGCCGCGCAGGCGCTTGCGGTGAACAAAGAGCTGGGCCTCGACCCGGCCAGGGTGAACCCCAATGGCGGCGCCATCGCGCTTGGCCACCCGGTCGGCGCGACCGGCGCACTGCTGACCGTGAAAGCGATGTACGAGTTGGAACGGACCGGCGGCAAACGGGCGCTGATCACCATGTGCATCGGCGGTGGGCAGGGCATCGCGATTGCCATCGAACGACCCTGATCGGCAGACTCGAGACAGAAAAAACCCCCGGTGCCTATGCGGCATCGGGGGTTTCTTCGTGGGCGCGGCAGGATGGGGAGAAAAGCACCCCGCCGGGTCCGGCCCGTGAGTGGGGCTTACTCGTCTTCAAGGCTCTCGGCGCGGATCCGGTCGAAAATAGCCTGGGCGTGGGCGCTGTGACCGCTGCCTTGGCTCGAGATCAGTTCCGGCCCGCCGCTGCGCAGGAAGCTGATGAAATGCGTGTCCTGGTCCTCGATCGCCTGGCGCAGGCGGGCATCGTAGGCGACCGACGCAGCGACCGGGTTCGATCCGCTGTTGAGCAGGAAGTTGACGTAGTTGGTGTCCTGGTCCTCATAGGCCGTGTGCAGGCGCAGAAGCTGCGCAGTGCTGAACTGGCCGGGCTCCACGCCGAGCGAGCGGGCAAGGCTGTCGGATGCGAACGCGGCCGGGGCGGCGAGGGCGGCGGTCAGGGCGGTGACGATGGCGAGGGTTTTCATGGGTCTTTCCTTTCGAGTGCGGTCCGTGTCGAGGCGTCTGCCCCGTCTGATACTCAATCTAAGGCGTCGGTCATGGTGTTTCACCCAACGAAAAGGAGAGATTGTTGTGATGATGGTGCGGAAATGCACATCGGGGACTGCGCAACGGACAAGACCGTCGCGCCTGGTTACGGCGCCGTGATTTCCAGAAACACGGAGGCCCCTCGCCCCTCTGAATCGATCACGGTGAGGTGGGCGAAGCCCTCGTCGGGCTGGCCGATGCTGACCTCGCGCATTTGCTGGCCGATCTCGACCGGACGCCCGTTCCAGAGCCATGTGTAGGGCGGCGTGCCCCGGTCGACGCGCGCGATCATCGGCAGGCCGGGCTGGCGGGCGAGAACCGCGCCATCGGGAGGGAAGGCAATCTCGGGCGCTTCGGGGTCGCCGGTCGCGCCATCGCGCCCGGCGAAACGGCGCAGCGGTCCGGGTAGCGCGTCATGGCCGACAGTCAGCGCACCGCGGGGCGGCGGCGGCAACGGGGCAAGGCGCGGCGCGATGCGGGCGAACGCCTCGAACAGAAGCGGCGCGGCGCGGTCGGCCCCGAAGGCACCGGGCACCGACGCGCCATCGGCCCGGCCCAGCCAGATGCCGACCACGTGCCGTCCGTCATAGCCGAACGCCCAAGCGTCGCGGTGGCCGTAGCTGGTGCCGGTCTTGTAGGCCAGCCCGTTGCGCGGCGCGGTCGGCGGCGGCGGCATATCCGACAGGATGTCGCCGGTATACCACGCCGCCACCGGCGACAGCACTTGCACCGGGTCGGCGCCCGCCGCGCCTTGCCGGTAATGCAGCGGCACCCTCGCACCGCCCGCCGCAAGCGCGCCGTAAAGACGTATCATGTCCTCCATCGTCACGCCCACGCCGCCAAGCGCGACGGCCAGCCCCGGTTGGCCGACAGGCAGTTGCGGCACCATTCCGGCGCGGCGCATCCGGGTCATCAGCTCGGCCGGGCCAACCGCGTCCAGCAGCGCCACCGCGGGCACGTTGAGCGAAGCCTGCAACGCGCGGCGCACCGAAAGCTCGCCGCGGAACTGGCGGTCGAAATTCTGCGGCGCGTAGTCGCCGAAGCGGGTCGGGCGGTCGGCGATCAGGCTTTCGGGGTGGACCAACCCGGCCTCGAACCCCAGCCCGTAGATCAGCGGTTTCAGGGTGGAACCGGGGGAGCGCAGCGCCCGTGTCATGTCAACGAAGCCCTGCCGCGCGGTGTCGGTGTAATCGGCGGATCCGACCGAAGCCAGAACCGCGCCCGTCCGGTGATCCATCACCATGATTGCGGCATTGAGCCTGTCGCCCTGTCCGCGCACCGCGTCGCGCGCCAACGCCTCCATCTGCGCCTGAAGCGTTGCGTCGAGCGTCAGCCGGTGCCGCCCGGCAGGGTCCTCGGCCACCAGCCGGTCGGCGAGGTGCGGCGCGAGGATCGGGAAATCGCGCCGCGCCTCCGGCAGCGGTTCGGCACGGGCGGCGGCGACGTCCTCGGCGCTCAGCACATCGAAGCGCAGCGCGCGGGCCAGCACCCGGTTGCGAGTTGCGCGCGCGTTATCCGGGTTCTGGTCCGGGCGGCGGCTGTTCGGGGCCTGTGGGATCGCCACCAGCAGCGCCGCCTCGGCGGTGGTCAGTCGCCGGGGTTCCTGCCCGAACCACGTGAAACTGGCGGCGCGCACGCCCTCTATGTTGCCGCCATAGGGCGCGAGATGCAGGTAGAGCGTCAGGATCTCGTCCTTGGTCATCTGCCGTTCCAGTGCCAACGCCAGCCGGATCTGGCGCAGCTTGCCGCGCCACGTGCCGGTGCCGCTGTCCTCCAGCAGGCGGGCGACCTGCATGGTGAGGGTGGAGGCGCCCGAGACGATCCGGCCATGGCGCGCCACCTGCCACGCGGCGCGCGCCATGGCCCGCCAATCGACGCCCGCATGGTCGTGAAACCGGCGATCCTCGTAAGCCAGCAGCAGCGCAATGAAGTCCGGGTCGACCTCGGCCAGCGTGACCGGCAGGCGCCAGCGCCCATTCTCGACCGTGTAGGCGCGCAACAGCACACCCTCGCGGTCCAGAACCTCGACCGAGGTGACCGGCACCAGCGGCGGGATCACGGTGGCGTCGATCCACGCATCGACCCGATCGCGCGCCAGCCCCAGCGCCAGCAGCAGCAGCGCCGCCCGGAAGAATGCGCGCGCCCGGATCACCCGGATCACTCGGTGATCACGACCCGGCCCGAGGCGGTCTGCGCCCGGAAGGCGGGGCGATACATGTCCTCGACCGAGGCGGCGGGGTGGTGGAAGTCGCCGGGGCTGACCGCGCGCAGGATATAGGCCAGCCGGATCGGATCGGTCCCGCGATGGGTGATTGCGGCAAGGAACCGCTCCTGCCGGAACTCCGTATGGTCGGTGGCCTCGGTCAGGCCGAGATCGCCCAACGCCGCGATATCGCCGCCGCGCAGCAGGTTCGGGTTGTCGATCTCGAAGCCTGCGGGCAGCGGATCGTTCACCATCAGCCGCGCCTCGCGGTCGCTGAAGGGCGTCACCGTCAGAAGCGCCACCAGCCTTGTGCCGACGGCCACCTCGGCGGGGTCAGCGGGCAGCCCTTCGAGCGTCCGGTAGGCGCGGGTGATGCGATAACCGGTGCCGCCCGCCTCCGTCGCGCCATCGGGCTGGCCATAGCGGGTGAGGGTCAGGATTTCCTCGTGCAGGCCGATATTGGCGAGGGTCCGTGTCGTGGTATCGTCTGCCTCCAGCACCTCGATCAGCGGGCCGTCGATCGCAGCGCCGTTCACCGTCACCTGCGACAGGCCGTCAAGGTCGATCAGAGCGTTGGCAGCCAGAAGGCCCCACGCCGCCTCTTGCGTCGAGACAGTGGCATCGGGGGCGGGCAACGCGCCGGCCAGCACGTCGAGAGGCACCGCCTCGGACCCGGCCCCGGCGGCGAGCGTCAGAAGCGCCGCCGCGTCGCGCCGGTGGGTGCCGAAATCGTCGCGCCAGCCGGTATCCCCGGCGCCCTGCGCCTGCAACAGCGCGTAGCCCTGCCGGAACATCGCGTCGGCGCGTGGCTGATCGCCGTACATCGCCAGCGCCGCCCCAAGCTGGCCCAGCGCCAGCGGGGTGGCGAAAGCGTCGGCCTTCACATCAGCATAGTAGCGCAGATCGCCGATCGCCGCGGCGCCCTCGCGCGCCAGAACCATCAGCGCATAGGCGATGGATTGGCCGCCAGTCTCGAAATCCGGCGCCGTGGCCACGTGATTGCGCAGGTTGTCGAGCGCCGACTGGAAGGCAAGGCTTGGCACGTCATGGCCCGCCGCCCGCGCGCGTGACAGGAAATCGGTGACATAGGCGTCAAGCCACGCATCGCCCGAGCGCGCCGACCAGAGGCCGAAGCCGCCGTTCGCCGCCTGGTTGACCAGCACCGCGTCGATGGCCCGCTGAACCCGCACCGACAGGTCGCCGGCATGGTCGAGTCCCAGCGCCTCGGCCACGTCGCCCATGTAAAGCAGCGGCATCGCCTGGCTGGTGACCTGTTCGGTGCAGCCATAGGGGTAACGGTCGAGCATCTGCATCAGCCCCGGCGCGTCGAACCGCGCCAACGGCCCGGCC
>PFEX01000183.1:5024-25651 GCA_002783145.1 Rhodobacteraceae bacterium CG17_big_fil_post_rev_8_21_14_2_50_65_11
CACCACCGGGTCGTTCGATTGCACCACCAGCCGTAGGGTGCGCGACAGGCGCTGCCCGTCCGGGGTGGTGAGTGTCACCTGCACCTCTTGCACGCCGGGCGCGTTTTGCGCGGTAAGCGGCAGGCTGAGCCGCTCTGTCTCTCCTTCATCAAGGGTCACGCGCAGCGCGCCTGTTTCGAAGCTAAGGCCGGGCGAGGCGCTGATGTCCACCGGCATCTCGCCGGTCGGCCCCTCGGCATGGGTGATCTCCAGAAGCAGGCGAGAGGTATCGCTCGGCGCCATGAAGCGCGGCAGCGCGGCGGTCACCACCACCGGGTCGCGCACCAGCACATCGGCGCTGTCTTGCCCGATACCCGCCTCGGTCCAGGCCATGGCCATCACCCGCACGGTGCCGTTGAAGCTTGGTATGTCGAAGCTTGCGCGCGCCAGCCCGTCCTCCCCCACGGTGACGGGGCCGGAATGGAAGGCGACCAGCGCCTCCGTCGGGGGTGGGGCCTGCATCCGTATCGCGGCGCCGCTATCGCCGCCCTGCCGGATCGCCCCGGGCTGTCCGCCGCCGGCGATCAGCCGACCGTAGAGGTCGCGGATGCCAACGCCGAGCCGACGCTGACCGAAATAGTGCCCCATCGGGTCGGGCGGCTCGAACCCGGTGAGGTTCAGGATGCCCAGATCCACCGCCGCGATGCTGGCGTGAACCGTGTCGCCAGGGACGGCATCCGCGACGCGCAAGGCCACCTCCAGCGGGCCGCGCGGGGCGGCCCGGTCCGGTGCCTCCAGCACCACGTCGAGCGCCCGGTTGCCGGGATCGACGCTGGCATGCACGAGGCCGAGCGCGCGCGCCGGCGTCTGCGCCGGCAGGCCCTGCAACGGGCGCAACAGCGTCGCGGTGACATAGGCGCCACTGCCCCACTCCTCGGTCACGTCAAGTGGGATGGTGGCAGGGTCATCGCCGATCTCGACCACTTCCTCGTGGATCAGCCGGTTCGACAGCACCCGGATCAGCACCGTGCCGCCCACGCGCGGCGCGATGTGCAGGCTGGCCGTGTCGCCCACCGCGTAGCGCTCAGAATCGAGGGAAACATCCAGCAGGTCGGGCGTGCCCGCCGCGTCGCCGCCGCCATACCAGCCGGCGCTGAAGCCGACCGAACTGGCGATATAGGTGCCTTGGGTGCTTTCCACGCGCAGTTCATACCGTCCCCAGCCGGTCGGCGCGGCGATGCGCTGCGGCTCTGCCCCAAGGATCACGTCACCGCCAGCGATTCGGGTGCGGGTTGTCACCGGTTCCCACGACCATCGGCCGTTCTGGGCATACCACTGGTAGCGACGGTCGACCCGGTTCAGCGTCCAGCGCGCCGGTTGAGCGTCACCACCCACGGCGATGAGGTCGAAGCTCGCCTCGGCACCCTCGGGCAAAAGCCCGTCGAAGAGCGGACGAATGCCGATCAGTATGCCCGACGGGGCCAAGGTGCGGGTGATGTGACGTTCCACCGGGCGGCCAGAGCCTTCGGCAACGCGGGCGGTGACGATCAATTCGCGCGGGTGCGGCGGGCCATCCAGTTCGGGCAGCGCAATGGCAAGCTGCGCGGCGCCCGTGTCATCGGTCCGCTGGCCATCCGGCAACCCGCCGAAGACGCTGCGCGGCGGATCATCGTGGCGCCCGAACCGGTAGCCGGGGAAATCGGCAAGGGTCGAGGCTGCACGAATCTGATAGCCGCCCTCGATGGCCAGATCGCCGCCCGGCGCGCCAAAGAGGTAATCGGCCTGAAGGTCCAGCATCACCGGCTGGCGCGCGGCAAGCGGGCCGTCTGGCAGCGACACCTCGACGTCGATGCGTTCGGGCAGGAAATCCTCCACCAGCAGGGTCTGGCTGGCCAGCGGCGGCGCGTCCGGATCGGCATGTAGCGTCAGCCGCCATGTGCCGCGCGGCACGCCCGCGCCAAGCGGCATCTGCCACACGAAGCCCCCGGCGCCCGCCTCCTCGGGCATCATGCGGCTGTATTCGACGCCGTCGGCGCGGGTCAGGATCGCGGTCAGCGGCAGTCCGGACAGTGCCCGCGCCTGCCCGTCGCGGGCCAGCGCGGTGGCGTGGATCGTCTCGCCGGCCCGGTAGGCACCGCGTTCGGTCGTCAGGAACACGTCGATCGGCGGGGCGGCGGGGCGGCCCTCCACCCCGCGATCGGACAGGTCGAACTCCGCCTCGCGCAGGTTGAGGAAAGCGAAATCCGCGCCCTGTTCGACCGAGACCATCGCGGGCGCCGCGCCGTCGCGCCCGGCCGCCAGATCGGCGGGGAAGTGCACATGGCCCTCGGCATCGGTCTCGCGGGTTGCCAGCACCCGGTTGGATTCCGAGATGAGCCGCACAAGCCCGCCCTCGACGCCGGAGGCATCGGAAAGCGCGCGCACCGTCACATGCACGCCGTCGGCGCCGGTCAGCGTCGAGATCCCGAGGTCGGAGACGAAGAACCATTGCGTCGCGGGCGGCGTGTCACGGTCGGGCGGGCCGGGAATGCGGGCCTCCAGCGCGTAAAGGCCGGGCTCCAGCCCCGCCAGCACCTCGCCCATCGGCAGGCTTGTCGTCATGTCGCTGTTGAGCGTGTTGGCCACCTCTCCGGTGCCCTCCCACACGGTTTCGGCCAGTTCGGTGGAAAAGCGGCTGATTTCCCAGCTTTGCAGCGGACGACCGAAGTAATCCTCTTGCAGGGCGCGCAGGATGTTGCGGTCTGACACCGCGTGCAGCGACAGGTCTACCTCGTCGGTGTTCACCGTCACGATCGGCAGCGCGCCACCGGCCAGCCGCGGCAGCACGTAGGCGCGGCCCGGAAAGCGCACGGCGGGCGACCGGTCGCGCACGTAGAGGCGCAACGTCGCCGGGGTGCGCAGGGTCTCGCCCGAGGCAGCGGGCAGGCCGGCGCGCAGCGTGATCTCGTAGCGCTGACCGTGCCGGACGCCGGAAATGCAGAACTGCCGCTCCTCGGCCTCGACCGACAGGCCGCCGACCGTGGTTTGCAGGAAATCGGCATGGGTCACGCCGCCCGCCAGATCCTCCGAGAAGATGGCGCAGATGCGCGGCGCCTCGGCGTCGTTTTCCACGCGGGTCTCTGTCACGCGGAAGCCGTAAAGCCCCACAGCGCGGTCAAGCTCCGCCTCGAGCGTGTCCGACGGCGCCTGCGCCTGGGCCAGCCGCAGCGCGTCGATCATGTCGCGCCCGCGGTCGTTTTCCTCCAGCGCGCGGGCCAGCAGGGCGGCGGCGTCGGACAGGGGTTGCCCCGGATCGGCGCGCAGGGCGGCATTGGTGGCGGCGCTCAGGGCGGTGCGGTTCAGCCGGCGCTGCGCGGCGCGGCTCTCGGCCTCGATCTCCAGCCCGAGGCGCGCGTAGTCCATCCAGTGCCTTGGGTCGTCGGTGAGTGTCAGGGCCGAGCCATAGAGGTTCATCGCGCGCTGCGCATCGCCCTCCGCCAGCCGCGCCTCTGCGGCTTGCAGGATGCGCGCGGCGGTCCAGGTTCCGGCATAGTGACGACCCGGCAGGTCTGCGGCCTGTTGCCGGGCATCGGCCAGGTCACTGGCGGACAGGAAGGCGAGTTGTTCCCGCCGTGCATCGAGGCGCGCCAGAACGGCCCTGTCGGTGACGTGTAGCTGCGCCGAGAGCGCGCCGTCATAGCCTTGCATCCCCAGAACCTCGGACTTGGGGAAACAGGCATTGGAGCGGGTATTGTAGGTAAACGCCGCGCAATCGGGGTCTGCCATGCAGGCGCGGCTGCATGTTTCGAACGTCACGTCGTAAATGGGGCCAAGGTCGCCACCGGGAAAATCGGTGTCTTGCGAAATGGACAGGAACCGTTGCGCCACCGGGCCATCCTGGGCCAGCGCGGCAAGGGGGAACAGGGACAGGATCAGGACCGCAAGGAAAAGGCGCATCTCAACCTCCAAACGTAAAAGGCATTCGAGAATAAAGTTAGTGACATAATTACACATTCATAAACCCCGAGTCCATGCCCCGACTTGCCGCAGCTTAAGCCAATGTAAAGAAAACCGCTGCATGCTGCCTCGGACGCGCAGGCAAGAGATGGAAAAGCGGATGGACGGGCGGGGCTTCGACGATCGCTTGGCGCAGGAACGCCGGGCGCGGCTGGCCGCTGAACGATTGCTTGTTCAAAAGCAGGAGGAATTGTTCAACGCCAACCGCAAGCTGGCCGCGCAGGCCGGGCAGCTTTCCGACACGGTGATCGAGCAGCGCACGGAAAACGCCGAACTTGTCGGTCAAACCAGCCGCGCGCGCGCCGATCTGGAGGTGGCCACCGAAAAGGCCGAAAAAGCCGAACGGCGGCTGTGGGATTCGCTCGATATCATCGAGGACGGCTTTGCCATCTACGATGCCACCGGTCGGCTGGTCGCGGCGAACGGTGCGTTTCTGAACGTGTTCGACCAGATAGCAGAGGTCGGGCCGGGGGCACACTACGATTCGATCCTGCGCATCGCGGTGGATGAAGGCGTGGTCAATCTGCAAGGCGTCGATCCCGACGATTGGGTCGGCGACATGATCGCAAGATGGGAACAGGACCCGATCCCGCCGCGCACTGTGAAGCTGTGGAACGGCGGCTTCGTAAAGCTGGTGGACAAGCGCGCGCCCGGCGGCGACATGGTCAGCCTGATGCTCGACATTACCGAGACCATCCGGCGCGAGCACGAGTTGCTGGAAGCGCGCGATGCCGCCGAGGCCGCGAATCGCGCCAAATCCGCCTTCCTTGCGAATATGAGCCACGAAATCCGCACCCCGATGAACGGCGTCGTCGCCATGGCCGACCTGTTGCGCGAAACCGACCTCGACGAGGATCAGCGCCAATGCGCCGACACGATCCACAATTCCGGTGAGGCGCTGCTGGAGATCATCAACGATGTGCTGGATTATTCCAAGGTCGAGGCACAAAAGATGGTGCTGCACCCTGCCCCGTTCGATCTGGAAGACCTGATCCGCGAAATTTTCCGGCTTCTGCGACCGTCGGTCCAGGGGCGCGACCTGCAACTGTTGCTCGACTACGATATCTTCCTGCCCCCGAAACTTGTGGGCGACAAGGGTCGCATCCGGCAAATCCTGACCAACCTGATCGGCAACGCGGTGAAATTCTCGGAGAAGGGACATGTCCTGGTGCGCGTGCTGGGCGAGGAGCAGGGCGGTGGGACGGCGACGGTCGTCCTTTCGGTGGAAGATACAGGCATCGGCATTGCCCCGGACAAGCAGGCGCACATCTTCGGCGAATTCAACCAGGTGGAGGATCAGGCCAACCGCAAATACGAGGGCACCGGGTTGGGCCTTGCGATCACCCAAAAGCTCGTCACCCTGATGGGCGGGCAGATCTGGATCGAGTCGGCGCTTGGGCAGGGGTCGACCTTCGCCTTGCGACTGACGCTCGACCTGCCGGATGAACCGGTGACCGACCCGGTGCCGCCCCTGCCCAAGGCGTTGTCACGCATCGCCCTCGTCGGGCCGGACACAACCCTCCGGCGCACCGTGGAACGCCAGTTTCTGAAGCTGAAGTCAGAGCTTCAGCTTGTCGAAACGGTTCGGGCGATTGCCGGTCAGCCCGACCTTGTCGTGCTGACCGAAGAGGCTGGGGACAGTGACGCCGCCGGTTTTTCTTGCCCGGTGTTGCAGTGTCGGTCCGCGCGCGGGGGTGGGGATGCGCCGCTGCCGGTTATCGCGCTGGACCGCAGCCTGCACGACCTGCGATCCGACATCATCGCGCTTGCGCAGTCTGGTCCGTCCGCCCCGGTGACGCGGACATCCGAAACCCAGCCCGCCGCGCCACGAAAGCTGCGCCTTCTCGCGGCGGAGGACAACAAGACCAACCAGATGATCTTTCGCAAGATGATCAAGGCGCTCGACCTTGACCTGACGATGGCGGGCAATGGCGTCGAGGCGCTTGCCGCCTACCGCGAGGACCGGCCCGACATCCTGTTTACCGATATCTCCATGCCCGAGATGGACGGGCTTGCGCTGGCCCGCGAAATCCGCCGGCTGGAGGCCGAGGATGGCCTGCCGCCACTGCCCATCGTCGCCATGACCGCCCACGCCATGGAGGACCACAAGGCGGAGATTTTCGCGGCAGGCGTCGATCACTTCCTGACCAAGCCCTTGAAGAAGGACAAGATCATCGAACAGATCGTGGCGGGGATGCCCGATGGCGTTTGCCCGGTGATGCCGGGCTGAGGGTCACAGTCGCCAGCGCGTCAGCGCATCGACCGGTTTGAGGAAACCGGTCTCGATCTCTCGCCGGTTCAGGATCGGCCCGTGGGTATAGGACCGCGCGGCGGGATGGTTCGCGTCCAGCACCCCGATGCCGATCAGGATCTGCGCCACCGCCGCCTCGGCCCCGCGGGTGCCGCCATCCTCGATCTTCAGCGCGACCCCCATGCGATGTTCCGGCACAATGGCGACGAAAACCGCCTCGGCCCCTGTCTTGATGCTCGCGCGGCCCGCCATCGCGCGCATCAGCACGGTGCAGGCGCGGCCCTCGCCCGCCACCAGGTGCGGATGGGCTGCCATCGCGCGGGTCAGCCGATGCATTGCCCGGTCGCGGGCATCGCCCGCGCCGGTCGCCGCCGCGAACCCGGCCATGGCACGGGCGAGTCCGGTCACCGTACAGGCGAAATTCGGCGCGGAACATCCGTCGATCCCATAGCCGGGGCTGGTTTCCCCGGTCACCTCCTCGAAGGCGGCCCGGACGGCGCGCTGAACCGGGTGGTCGGGGTCGACATAGTCCGGCCCGCCATGCAGGTGCTTGTTCAACGTCAGGAACCCCGAATGTTTGCCGGAACAGTTGTTGTGGATCTGGCAGGGCGCGGAGTCGGTCTTGATCAAGGCATTTCGCGCGTCACGATCGTTTGGCACCTGCGGGCCGCAGCGCAGCGCCGCCTCGGGATCCAGCCCGATGCCGGTCAACCACTCCGTCACCATGCCGGTGTGCACCGCCGCCGCGTTGTGCGACGCGCACGACAGCGCCAATTGCGCCTCGCTCAGCCCGACGGCATCCGCCGCGCCGCTTTCGACCATAGGCAAGGCCTGCAACATCTTGCACGATGATCGCGGCAAGATGGTCTTGCCGGGATCGCCCCACGACGCGACGACGCCGCCGCCGTCCTGCCACACCACGGCGTGCCCGCGATGCAGGCTTTCGCAGAACGGCCCGCGCCAGATTTCCACCAGTGTTTCGGCCTGTCCTGTCATCGCACGTCCTTCCGTGTCCCTGCCCCGGCAAATTTCCGCCACCGGGGCTTTTCCCTTTGCGGATTTTCGGGTTACTCTCTGCGCGCAGTAAAGAAGCGGACGGGAACCGAGTGCAAGACCTGACAAACAGGCCGGGCCCCGAACCGGAGGCAGAGACGGCTGGAGGCTGGATCAATATGAAGAACTGGGTTGCTGGAACGGTGATCGCGTTGGCGCTGACGTCGCCCCTGATCGCCCAGGAGATCGAGGAATCCGAAAACCGGGTCAACGCCGAAACGGATTGGAGCGTCTTCGTCGAAGACGACCCGACGCAATGCTGGGTGGTGTCGGCCCCGCGCGAAACGGTCAACACCCGCGATGGCCGCGTCGTCGCCGTCCGCCGGGGCGAGATCCTGCTTTTCGTCAGCTACTGGCCGTCGGAAAACCGGATGGGCGAGGTGTCTTTTACCGGTGGTTATCCCTTTGCCGATGGCTCGACCGTTTCATTGGAAATCGGCGAGACGACGTTCGAGCTGTTTTCCGATGGCGAAATGGCCTGGGCCGCGTCGCAGCAGGACGATCAGCGGATCATAACCGCGATGAAGCGCGGGACCGATGCGGTGTTGACGGCGGTGTCGAGTCGCGGAACGCAGACGCAGGATACCTTCTCGCTCTTCGGGTTCACCGCCGCGGTCGAGGATGCCGAGGCGCGCTGCGGCGCCTGACCCCGCAAAGACAAGGTTTGCGATCCCGGGCGGAAGCTTATATGTGTCCGCACCCACCCCGGAGGTTATGCCCCATGTCCACCAGCGCCCCGATCACGCAGGATGTCCTGACCATTCCGCGCAAATTGCCCGAAGGCCCGACGAACATCGTCGGCCTGACCCGTCCGCAATTGCGCGAGGCGCTGATCGCCGCCGGCACGCCGGAAAAGCAGGCCAAGATGCGGGTCAACCAGATCTGGCAATGGGTCTATCACTGGGGCGTGCGCAGCTTCGACGAGATGACGAACCTCGCCAAGGCGTATCGCGCCACGCTGGCCGAGCATTTCGTGATCGTGATCCCCGAGGTGGTCAGCCGCACCGTTTCCACGGATGGCACTCGAAAATACCTTGTCCGCATTGCCGGCGGGCACGAGGTGGAGGTTGTCTACATTCCCGAAACCGACCGTGGCACGCTGTGCATATCGTCCCAGGTCGGGTGCACGCTGACCTGTTCCTTTTGCCATACCGGCACCCAGAAACTGGTGCGCAACCTGACGGCGGGCGAGATCGTCGGCCAGATCATGGTGGCGCGTGACGACCTTGGCGAATGGCCGGAACCGGGCGAGGGCACCGGCGAGAACGGTCCACGGCTTCTGTCGAATGTCGTGCTGATGGGCATGGGCGAACCGCTCTACAATTTCGAGAACGTGCGCGACGCGATGAAGATCGCCATGGACGGCGAGGGCATTTCGCTGTCGCGGCGGCGAATCACCCTGTCCACCTCGGGCGTGGTGCCCGAGATCGCCAGAACCGCCGAGGAAATCGGCTGCATGTTGGCAGTGTCTTTCCACGCCACCACGGACGAGGTGCGCAACACGCTGGTGCCGATCAACAAACGCTGGCCGATCGCCGATCTGCTGGACGCGCTGCGCGCCTATCCCAAGTTGTCGAACTCGGAGCGAATCACGTTCGAATATGTGATGCTGAAGGGTGTGAACGACAGTGATGCGGATGCGCGCCGGCTGGTGAAGCTGATCAAGGGGATACCCGCCAAGATCAACCTGATCCCGTTCAATGAATGGCCCGGCGCGCCCTATGAGCGGTCCGACTGGACGCGAATCGAGGCGTTCGCCGACATTATCTATAATGCAGGCTATGCAAGCCCGATTCGAACCCCGCGAGGCGAGGATATCATGGCTGCCTGCGGTCAGTTGAAATCGGCCACCGAACGCGCCCGAAAGTCACGGGCGCAAATAGCACAGGAGATCGCGTCGGGATGAGCATCCTGATCGCTCGATCGGATAGAGACAATCACCAGAAATGAAAAAAACGGCCCTGCAAAGGGCCGCTTTTCTTGTTCTTTGTTCTCGACCGATGCTCAGTTGCTGGCCGAAATTGCAGCGGCGATCAGGATGATGGCCAGCAGGGGAACGAGGACGCCACCGGCGGAGGACGAGGTGTCTTCCACGATCACGACGGGTTCCAGAACGGGCTCAACGTAGCCGCCCGCGAAAGCGGAGGTGGCGGCAACGGACAGAGCGGCTGCAAGTGCGATTTTTTTCATAGTATCCTCCAAGATACGCCCCAAGAATTTCGCGCAATATTGCGCATAGCGGGGCACCCAAGACTGTACCCTCATGTGAAGGTTTAAGCAGCAAACACGAGCGATTGCAATGCCGGGAAACGGCGCTCGGTCTTATCTTGGCCGGTTTGTGGTCAAATGAGCAACACCTGCGTTCCGACACGAGCGAGATCGAACAGTTCCGCGATGTGTTCGTTGTAGAGGCCGATGCAGCCGTTCGAGCTGCGCCGCCCGATCTTGCGCGTGTCGTGGGTGCCGTGGATGCGGTAATAGGTCCAGCTGAGGTAAAGCGCATGGGTGCCAAGCGGGTTGCTCGGCCCCGGCGGAACGTAGTCGGGCCATTCGGGGTTGCGTTCCTGCATCGAGGGCGTCGGACGCCAGTCGGGGCCTTCGACCCGGCGCACCACACGGGTGCTGCCGCGACGGGTCAGATCCTCCGTCGCGGGAACGGATGTGGGGTAAAGGCGATAGATCGTCTCATCCTCGTTCCAGTAGTGCAGCGCGCGCGATGTAATATCGACGAGGATCGCGCCGTTGTTCAGGTTGTCAAAATAATCCTGCCATTCCAACGTGCGGAAGCTGGAAATATTGTGCCGCACCGTCTGGCTGACATCGCGCTCCATCTCGACCGAAGCGGCCAGTTCGGCAAGTTCGGCCGCAGTCGGTTCCTGTTGCGCGAAGACGGGGCTTGCCACGGTTGCGGCTGCGGCACCAAGAAAGGCGCGGCGGTTGAGGTCCTTTGACTTGGTCGTGCTCATCTTCATGCACCCATCGGGAAACTGCCTGTAGAGTGTGAAAATACGGCAAATTGCGTCTCAGGTCCATTGACGGCACGATCACAATGCGCGGAATCGCGCCCGTTGGGTTTGATCGGGCATGTCTGGGGGGGTAAGAGAGCGTTCAACACTCGGAACCGACAGGCAAGAGTCTTCCCCATGCTGCGACGCACCTTCCTGCTGACGACATCCCTTGCCGCGCTGTCGGCCTGTGGCCTGACCGCGCCGCCACCCCGGCTTGGCCCCGATGGGCGCCCGTTGCCTACGATCTACCGGATCAACCCGAACGATACTGGCGAGATACAGTTTCGCGTACTCGACAGCGTCAATGCCCTGCGAACCGGCGCCGGCGCGCCGCAGCTTGTGCTGAACGCCGAACTGAACGCCGCCGCTGCCACCCATTCGCGCGACATGAGCCTGCAAAACCGGCCATGGCATTTCGGGTCCGACGGGTCCTCGCCCATAGACCGGGCGCGACGGGCCGGGTACCGGGGCCGGATCCTGGGTCAAAACATCTCGGAAACCTACGAATCGGAACTGGAAACCGTCGCGGCATGGATGCAGCAAGAAGATACCCGGTCCGTGATTACCGACCCGGATGCGCGCGACATGGGCTTTGCCTTCTACCAGGAAGACAATGGCAAGATCTGGTGGACGATGCTGACCGGCGACGGCAGCATCACCGGGCAGGGCCTGCCTGACAACAGCAACAGCTGACCCGCGTCAGGGATTTATGTCGATCGGGGTGCCAAGGCGCACCATCGCATAAACCTCGCGCATGTCCCGGTTGGAGACCGCAATACACCCTGCCGTCCAATCCTCGCCGCGCCGCCACGGCGTCGGGGTGCCGTGGATGAAGATATCGCCGCCCGGATCGAGGCCAAGCGCCTCGGCCGCGGCGATGTCATCGGCATCGGGGTAGGAAATGCCGATCGACAGGTAGTAGGAACTGTTCGGGTTTCGCCGGTCGATGATGTAGTTGCCCTCGGGCGTGCGCCCGTCGCCTTCTACCGCCTTGTGCCCGTCAGGGGCGAAGCCAAGCTCCACCTCGTAGGCGCGCAGCACCTCGTCGTGATGCATGAGGACAAGCTGCCTTGCGCTTTTGTTGACGATCAGCCGGGTGACCTCTGGCCCGTCATAGGTGGCAAAGCGGCTGCATCCCGCGACGGCGAGCAGGACAAGCAGCAGGAAAACAGGAAGGAGGCGCATCTGGAACCGGGACCTTTCGGGTTCGCACCACTCTACCCGAATGCCGCGCACCGGGAAATCAACTCTTCCGGCGCTCGGCGGCCAAAAGCGCCTCAAGCCCCGCCTTGTAGGTCGGATAGCGCAGCCGCACCCCAAGCTCGCGCTTCATGCGCGTGTTGTCGACCCGCTTGCTCTCGGCATAGAAACTGCGCGCCATAGGGGACATCCCGGCGTCCTCGAAGGCAATCGCGGGGGGCAGGGCGACGCCCAGCAGCTCCGCTGCGTAGGACAGCACATCCTGCGGCGGCGCCGGGTCGTCATCGCAGATATTGTAGATCGCGCCAGGATCGGGCCGCGCCATGGAGGCCAGAAGCGCTTGCGCGATATCCTCCACATGGATGCGGCTGAAAACCTGTCCGTCCTTGATGATCCGCCGCGCGGTGCCATCGCGAACCTTCTCGAACGGGCCGCGGCCGGGGCCGTAGATGCCGGGCAGACGGAAGATGTGCAGCGGCAGGCCGTGATCGCGCGCCAAGGCCTGCCATTCGCCCTCCGTGGCCACCCGCGCGCGGCCGCGGCGCGTCGCCGGCGTCAGCGGCGTGCTTTCATCGACCCAGCCGCCCTGATGATCGCCGTAAACCCCGGTGGTGGACAGATACCCGACCCAGTCGAGGCGCGGCGCAAGCTCTGCCAAGAGCCCGCGCAGGTGGTAGAGCACCGGGTCCGCCCCGTCCTGCGGCCCGGCGGTGATCAGCACATGGCTGGCCGCTTCCAGATCGGGGCGCATGTCGTCGCCGGGGAAGAGGCGCGGTGTCACGCCCGTGTCGCGCAGCACGGCGGCCTTGTCCTCGGACCGGGTGGTGCCGATCACCGTCCCGGTGGCAAGCGGCTGCATCTCGGCCACCAGCGCCTGCGCGGTGTAGCCCATGCCGAAGATGACCAGTTTCATCGCAACCTCTCCACCGCCCAGCGGGCCGCGTCGGCCACCACCGGGTCTTCATCCCCCACCAGGGCCTGCGCCGCCGGGATCAGCCCCGCCTCGCCGCTGTTGCCGATCGCATAGCACACGTTGCGAACGAAGCGCCCACGCCCGATCCGCTTGATCGGAGACCCGGCGAACAGCGCGCGGAAGCCGGCATCGTCCAGCGCCGCCAGATCGGCCAGCTTCGGGCTTTGCAGGTCGGGCCGTGCGGCATAGCGCATCTCGGTCGCCTCTACGGCAAACTTGTTCCACGGGCACACGGCAAGGCAATCGTCGCAGCCATAGATCCGGTTGCCCATCTTTTCGCGCAGATCGATATCCACCGGCCCGCGATGCTCGATGGTGAGGTAGGAAATGCAGCGCGTCGCGTCCAGTTGGAAGGGCGCCGGAAACGCATCGGTCGGACAGATGTCGAGGCAGGCGGTGCAGTTGCCGCAATGGTCCACCTCGGGCGCATCGGGGGGCAGGTCCAGCGTTGTGAAGATCGACCCGAGGAAGAACCAGTTGCCAAGGTCGCGCGCCAGAAGGTTGGTATGCTTGCCCTGCCAGCCCAACCCGGCGGCCTGCCCCAGCGGCTTTTCCATCACCGGCGCGGTATCGACGAAAACCTTGATCTGCTCCCCCGGCGCCTGCTCCAGCAACCAGCGGCCGAGCCGCTTCAGCCGCTTCTTGACGATATCGTGGTAATCGCGGTTCTGCGCGTAGACGCTGATCGTGGCGCGGTCGCGCCGGTCCAGCGCCGCCAGCGGGTCAGCTACCGGCGTATAGGGTTCGGCCAGCATGATGACAGAGCGCGCCTCGGGCCAGAGGGTGGCGGGATCGCCGCGCCAGTGCGTCCTCTCGGCCATCCAGCCCATCTGCCCGTGCCGGCCCTGCGCCACGAACTCTGCCAGCCGCCCGGCGGCTTCGGGAATCGCATCGGGCCGGCAGACGCGCATCTTGGCAAAGCCCTCTTGACGGGTCATTGCGTCGAGGACGGCCTTCAGATCCGTCAAAAGTCCAGGTTCGCGTAATGCGGCGGTTGCAGGAATCCGGGGATCTGGTCGGCGAGGATCGAGCGGAAGGCGGGGCGCGATTTCACCTTGGCATACCAGTCTTTCACCACCTCCGACCGGTTCCAGTCCACGTCCGAAATATAGTCGAGGCAGGACAGGTGCGCTGCGGCGGTGAAATCGGCAAGGCTCAGGCTGTCGCCCGCCAGCCATCGACGATGATCCAGCAGCAGCGCCATGTAGTCGAGGTGAAGCTTGATCTTCTGCGCCCCGGTCTTGACCGATTTGCCATCCGGGTAACCGCCGCGCATCACCTTCTTGTTGACCCGTTCATAGACAAGGTTCGCCGTCACCTCGTGGTGGAACTTGTCGTCGAACCAGAAGCAAAGCCGACGCACCTCGGCACGCGCGGCCGGTTCGCGCGGCATCAGCCGCGGCTCGGGATGGGTTTCCTCGATATATTCGCAGATCGCCTGGCTCTCGCTCAGGTTCATGCCGTCGATCTTGAGAATCGGCACCTTGCCGGCGGGGTTGCGGCGCAGAAATTCGCTCGACGGTTCCCAGTAACGTTCATCGACCAGTTCGACGTCGATCTTCTTTTCGGCCAGCACCAGCCGGACCTTGCGGCAAAACGGGGACAGGGCGAAATGGTAAAGGCGGGTCATGATCTGCTCTTGTCGGGGATTATTCCCTCTGTTTGCATCGGGACGCAGACAGATTCAACGTGCAAAGCAGGCATCGCGCCCGTCTGTGCGGATCGTGGCCGCGCCGTCGGCGATGCGCGCCGCCCGGTCGCGCAGGGCCGCCGTCGGTGATGCGGCGTCGCGCGTCCGCGGGTTTGGAAGGACAGCGGCCAGCCTTGCCGCCTGCATCGGGCTCAGGTCCGCCGCCGGAATGCCGAAATAGTGTTGCGCGGCAGCCTCGGCGCCGAAAACGCCCTCGTCGAATTCGACGATATTGAGGTAAACCTCCAGCACCCGCCGCTTGCTCCAGATCAGTTCCATGACCGGGGTCATCATGCCTTCCAGCGCCTTGCGCGGCCATGATCGGCCTTGCCACAGAAAGGCGTTCTTGACCACCTGCTGGCTGATCGTGGACCCGCCGCGCGCCATGCCATCGGCGATGGCGGCGCGGATCGCGTCCATATCGAAGCCTGAGTGCAGGCAGAAATTCGCATCCTCGGCGGCGACCACCGCGCGCGCCAGATTCGGCGAGATCTGCTCCATCGGGCGCCAGACCTGACGCACTGCGCCAAGCCGGCGCGTCTCGGTCACCATGTAAGGCGTGTTCGGGGGCGCCACGACACCGTAAAGCGCGATCCAGCCTGCACCAAGCAACGCCACCAGCAAGACAACCCGCAGCACGAGGCGAAGCCCGCGCCGCCAGAGCGGCCGTTTCCTGCGTGCTGACCTTGGGGGCATGCGCCGCCTCCTGCCTTCTTCTTGGGTCAAATACTCCCGCCGGAGGCGTCCGGCCGGCCCGGCTTGTCGGGGCCTTCGCGACAAGGGCGACTCGGGCCAAGCAAGCCCGAAGACCTTACCCCGTGTCCAGCCCGCAGCGCCAGCCGGACCGGCAAGCGGCGGCGCCACGCCGGGGCACCGCGCAACCCGCGGGCGACGATCAACAAGCATTTGAAACTGTTTCATGAAATTGTCGCTTGAAGCCTGAAAAGACCGGTGCCACCCTGTGGCATGGAAAAACAGACGATTTTCAAGACTTGGCCCGACAGCGCCGCGCGGCTTGTCACCGTGGCCGCCGGGCGTGAACCGGCAGACCTTGTTCTGCGCAATATTCAACTCGTCAACGTGCAAAGCCGAGAGGTGCTCGATGGGTGGCAGGTGGCCGTGGCCGATGGCCGATTCGCCTATGTCGGACCGGATGCGGGTCATTGCATCGGTGACGGCACCGAGGTGGTCGATTGTGGCGGGCGCTATCTGATCCCCGGCCTGTGCGACGCGCACATGCACATCGAATCCGGCATGCTGACTCCGGCGGAATTTGCCCGCGCGGTGATCCCCCACGGCACCACCACCATGTTCACCGACCCGCACGAGATCGCCAACGTGATGGGGCTGGAGGGCGTGCGCCTGATGCATGACGAGGCGCTTTTGCAGCCGGTCAACATCTACACGCAGATGCCCTCCTGCGCGCCCTCGGCGCCGGGGCTGGAAACCACCGGCTACGAGATCGGGCCGCAGGACGTGGCCGAGGCGATGACATGGCCCGGCATCATCGGGCTGGGCGAGATGATGAATTTTCCCGGTGTGATCAACGCCGATCCGCAAATGCTGGCAGAGATCGCGGCGACGCAGGTGGCGGGCAAGACGGTGGGTGGCCACTACGCCAGCCCGGACCGGGGCCCGGCCTTCCATGCCTACGCGGCGGGCGGTCCGGCGGATGATCACGAGGGCACCCGAGAAAGCGACGCAATCGACCGGGTGCGGCAGGGGATGCGCTCGATGATGCGGCTGGGGTCTGCGTGGTATGACGTCGAAAGCCAGATCACCGCGGTCACCGAGAAGGGGCTCGACCCGCGCAACTTCATCCTGTGCACCGACGATTGCCATTCCGGCACGCTGGTCCATGACGGCCACATGAACCGGGTGCTGCGCCATGCCATTGCCTGCGGCTGCGACCCGCTGGTGGCGCTTCAGATGTGCACGGTGAACACGGCGACGCATTTCGGGCTGGAGCGGGAGCTTGGGTCGATCGCGCCGGGGCGCCGCGCCGACATGATCCTGACCGGCGATTTGCACGCGCTGCCCATCGAGGTGGTCTATGGCCGCGGGCAAAAACTGGCCGAGAACGGCAAGATCCTTGCCGAGTGCCCGCATCTCGACTGGCCCGCCAAGGCGCGCGGCACGGTGCATCTGGGCAAGAACCTGACGGCACGGGATTTCGAGATCGAAGCACCTGAGGGCGCCAATTCCGCCCATGTGAAAGTGATCGGCGTCGTCGAAAACCAGGCCCCGACCGAGGCGCTGAGTGCCGAATTGCCGGTGGTGAACGGGCTGGTCGAGGGCGAAAGCGATGTCTGCCAGATCGCGCTTGTCGAACGCCACCGCGCCACCGGGGGGGTCACCAATGCCTTCGTGTCGGGGTTCGGCTATCGCGGCAAGATGGCGATGGCCTCCACCGTGGCGCACGACAGTCACCACATGATCGTCGTGGGCACCGACCGCGAAAACATGGCCCTTGCCGCGATGCGGCTGGCCGAGGTCGGCGGCGGCGTCACCGTTTACAAGGATGGCATCGAACTGGCGCTGGTCGAGCTGCCCATCGCCGGATTGATGAGCGACGCGCCCGCAGCGACCGTTGCCACCAAGGCGCAAGCGATGGGTGAGGCGATGCGTGCCTGTGGATGCACCCTCAACAACGCCTACATGCAGCATTCGCTGCTTGGGCTGGTGGTGATCCCGAGCCTTCGGATCTCCGATCTTGGCCTTGTCGATGTCACCACGTTTGAACTGACCTCGCTTTTCGTGGAAGGTGAGACATGACACCTGCTTCCAGACAACTCCCCATCGCTCCCCCCGCCGCTCCGGAACCGCGCTATTTCACCGACGCGGGCGAGGCCGTGGCACATTTGCAGGCGCTCTACGCGCAATCGGTCGAATATCTGCAAGCCCGCTTTGCCGATGTCATACGCAACGGCGCGCCGGACGGCCGCTACCGGGCCTTCTACCCCGAGATTCGGATAACGACCGCCAGTTTCGGCCATGTCGACAGCCGCCTGTCCTTTGGCCATGTGTCCGATCCCGGCACCTACACCACCACGGTGACGCGACCGGACCTGTTTCAACATTACCTGACCCAACAGATCGGCCTTCTGATCGAGAACCATGGCGTGCCGGTTTGCATCGGCCCCTCGACCACGCCGATTCCGGTGCATTTCGCGGTGATGAACGATGCCGACCTGCAGGTGCCACAGGATGGCGCGTTGACCTTTCCGCTGCGCGATGTCTTCGACGTGCCGGACCTGTCCAACACCAACGACGATATCGTCAATGGGCTGGTGTCCAAACAGGCGGACGGCACCGGGCCGCTGGCGCTGTTCACGGCGCAGCGCGTCGATTATTCGCTGGCGCGGCTGGCCCATTACACCGCCACCGGGCCGGAGCATTTCCAGAACCACGTCCTGTTCACCAACTACCAGTTCTACGTGGAGGAATTCGTCGCTTTCGGGCGCGCGGCCTTGCGCGATGCGGACAGCGGTTATGTCTCACTGGTCGGGCCGGGCAATGTCGAGATCACTGATCCCGACGCGCCGCTCGACCCGCCGGCCAAGCTGCCGCAGATGCCCACCTATCACCTGACGCGCGCCGGTGGCGGCGGAATCACGCTGGTCAATATCGGGGTCGGGCCGTCCAACGCGAAGACCGCGACCGACCATATCGCGGTGCTGCGCCCGCATGTCTGGCTGATGGTCGGCCATTGCGCGGGGCTGCGCAACAGCCAGAGCCTTGGCGACTTCGTGCTCGCCCATGCCTACCTGCGCGAGGACAAGGTGCTGGACGACGACCTGCCGGTCTGGGTGCCGATCCCGGCGCTTGCCGAGGTTCAGATCGCGCTGCAAACGGCGGTGGTCGAGGTTGCGAAGCTGAGCGATTACGAACTGAAACGGATCATGCGCACCGGCACCGTGGCCAGCGTCGACAACCGCAACTGGGAGTTGCGCGACCAGACCGGCCCGGTGCAGCGGCTGAGCCAGTCGCGCGCCATCGCGCTGGACATGGAAAGCGCCACGATCGCGGCCAACGGCTTTCGCTTCCGGGTGCCCTACGGCACGCTTCTGTGCGTTTCGGACAAGCCGCTGCACGGCGAATTGAAGCTGCCCGGCATGGCAAGCGATTTCTACAAGACGCAGGTCTCAAGGCATCTGGAAATCGGTATCCGCGCCATGGAGGCGCTGCGCGAGATGCCGCTGGAAAGGCTCCACAGCCGCAAATTGCGCAGCTTTGAGGAGACGGCCTTCCTCTGACAGGCGGAAAATCGTCTCAAAATGCGCGTTTTTTCGGGAAAAGCGACACGAGTTATTGTGTGCCCCCACAATATTCGGATAGCTTTCCGTCAACGAGCCCCAAGGGTTCGGGCAGTTAAGGAGAACAGAACATGGCACAAAAACCCATGACCAAGACCCAGCTTGTCGCAGCCCTTGCCGAAGAGATGGGAAGTGACAAGAAAGCAGCCGCCGCAGCACTCGATGCCGTGACCGCTGTTGTGACCAACGAAGTCGCCGGTGGTGGCGCCGTCACCCTGCCGGGCATCGGCAAGGTCTATTGCCGCGAACGGCCGGAGCGCATGGTGCGCAACCCCGCCACCGGCGAGCAGATCAAGAAAGAGGCCGACAAGGTTGTCAAGGTGACCATCGCGAAGGCCCTGAAAGATAGCGTCAACGGCTGATTGCCTCGGGATGCTTGACATGCGAAGGGTCGTCCCCGTGACGGCCCTTTTCGCATTTCAGGAGGCACGACATGGATCTGCGCGCGATCGGCATGGGGTTGGCCTTTGCGCTGATCTGGTCCTCCGCCTTCAGTTCGGCCCGGATCATCGTGGCGGACGCGCCGCCGCTGACATCTTTGGCGATCCGCTTTGCGATTTCCGGCGGTATCGGTGTCGGGCTGGCGCGCCTCTTCGGCCAACATTGGCGGCTTGGCCGTGCGCAATGGCGATCGGTCATCGTGTTCGGTCTTTGTCAGAATGCGCTCTACCTCGGGCTCAATTTCGTTGCGATGCAGTGGATCGAGGCGTCACTGGCGGCGATCATCGCCTCTTCCATGCCGCTTATCGTGGCGGCGATGAACTGGACAATGTTCCGAGAGCGGCTGCCATGGCTGGGCATCGCCGGGCTGATGGCGGGGTTTGGCGGTGTCGCGCTGATCATGGCACAGCGGTTGTCGGGCGGCGTCGATCCGCTTGGCGTGGCGCTGTGCGGGATCGGGGCGGTGGCGCTGGCGGTGGCGACGCTGACGGTGCGCGGCGCATCGGCGGGCAGCAGCAGCGGTATATTGATGATCGTGGGGCTGCAAATGCTGGTGGGCGGTGCCGCATTGGTGCCCGTCGCCGTGGCGTTTGAAACATGGCAGGTGACCTGGTCCTGGCAGCTTGTCGCCGCCTTCACCTACACGGTGGTCGCGCCCGGCCTGCTGGCGACATGGATCTGGTTCATGCTGGTCAGCCGCATCGGCGCCACGCGCGGTGCAACCTTCCACTTCCTCAATCCGTTCTTCGGGGTGGCCATCGCGGCGGTATTGCTGGGCGAACGGCTGGGTTGGGCGGATATCGTCGGTGTGATGATCATCGCGGCAGGGATCCTGGCGGTGCAATTGGCGCGGGCAAAGACCTGACGGTGCCTTGATCGCACCTCACGAAGGCGTCATGTGACTTTTCGTCGAACGGGCCCCACAACATGCCCATGTTGGAACTTGTCTTCGCCTACGGCGCGGGTCTGCTGACCCTGATAAACCCCTGCGTCCTGCCGGTCCTGCCTATCGTGCTGGCCGGGTCGTTGCAGGCCAGCCGTTATGGCCCGCTGGCGCTGGCCGGGGGCATGAGCCTGTCGTTCGTCGCGCTTGGCCTGAGCGTGGCCGTTGCCGGGCGGGCCGCCGGGATCGACGAACAGACGATCGCGCAGGGCGGCGCGGTGTTGATGATCGCCTTCGGCCTCGTTCTTCTGGTGCCGCGCTTTTCGACCGCCTTCGCCACCGCCACCGCCGGCGTGGCGGAGGACGCCGATAGCCGCATGTCCGGCCTCGCGCGCGACGGCTGGCGCGGGCAGGCGATTGGCGGCGCGCTTCTGGGTGCGGTCTGGTCGCCTTGCGTCGGCCCCACCCTTGGCGGGGCCATATCGCTGGCCAGCCAGGGGGAACGGCTTGGCCTTGCCGCAGCGATCATGGTTGCCTTCGCGCTTGGCGTTTCGACCATCATCCTCGCGCTTGGCTACGGTGCGCGGTCGATCCTGCAACGCCGTCGGGCGCTGATGATGGCGATTGCCGAAAGATCGCGGCCCGTGCTTGGCGGTGTCTTCGTTCTGGTCGGCATGGCGCTCCTGCTTCGCTGGAACCACGCAATTGAAATCTGGCTGCTCGATGTCCTGCCCTATTGGCTTCAGGACCTCTCGGTCGCCCTGTAAGGAAAATTTGACATGAACAGACGTGACCTTCTGGTGCTTTCCGGTGCCGCGCTTCTGGTGACGGGCCGCG
>PFEX01000183.1:25714-26967 GCA_002783145.1 Rhodobacteraceae bacterium CG17_big_fil_post_rev_8_21_14_2_50_65_11
GGGACCGCCCGCTCCCAACGATCTCACTGATCGACATGCGGCGCGAGACGACTTGGACCGACGGACTGGCCGAGACGCTCAGCCAACCGCTGGTGGAGCGACTCGGCCAGCACGTGGCAGCCGGGGGGCAAGTCATCCTATTCCTGAACCGGCGCGGCTTCTCCACCGTGCTGCTCTGCTCGAAATGCGGCGAGGTTGCACGGTGCGACCACTGCGACGTGTCGCTGACGTACCACCGGCCCGACCACTCGCTGCGCTGCCACCACTGCGACCTGCGCCGACCGACGCCGGAGTTCTGCCCTCAGTGCGAAGGGACGGAGATCTTCCTGCGGGGCGCCGGGACGCAGAAGGTGGAGGCCGAGCTGGCGGAGCGGCTGCCCCATGTTCGCGTGCTCCGCATGGACCGCGACACGACCCGCCGCCGAGGCGCCCACGTCCATCTCCTGCGAGACTTCGTGGAGAAGAAGGCCGATCTCCTCCTCGGCACCCAGATGGTCGCTAAGGGACTGGACTTCCCCAGCGTCACTCTGGTCGGTATCGTGTCGGCGGATACGGCCCTCACGCTGCCTGACTTCCGAGCGTCGGAGCGCGCCTTTCAGTTGCTGACCCAAGTCAGTGGGCGCGCCGGCCGCGGCGAGTCGCCGGGGGAGGTTGTGATCCAGACCTACAACCCCGAGCACTTCAGCATCCTGTGCGCCATCCGACAGAACTACGAGGAGTTCTTTTCTCAGGAGATGGCGCAGCGACGGGAGTTGCCGTACCCGCCGTTCGCGCATCTCGTCAACCTCATTATCAGCGACGAAGACGAAGCCGTGGCCGCAGGGAGTGCGCGCAGGGCGGCTCAGGCGGTAATTGCGGCCGCCGGAACGAACGCCGGCCAGACAGAGGTGGTTGGCCCGGCGCCATGCCCGTTGGCGCGCCTGCGGGGCCGCTGGCGGCATCACTTCCTCGTTCGGGATGCCAGCCGGGCTCGGTTGACTGCCGTGCTGACTGAGGCGCTCGGCAAGCTCACGCCGGAAGATCGGTCCCGCTTGACAGTGGATGTAGATGCCGTTACCCTTCTGTAGCTCCATACCCGCACGAAAGACGAAAGGACACGATGGCAGTACTTCGAATCCGCCTTCTGGGCGACCCGGTGCTACGCAAGAAGTGCCGGGCGGTTGACCGCATCACCAAGGAAGACCGGCAACTGATCGACGACATGATCGAGACCATGGAAGAGGCCGATGGCGCCGGATTGGCGGCGCCGCAGG
>PFEX01000183.1:26999-27286 GCA_002783145.1 Rhodobacteraceae bacterium CG17_big_fil_post_rev_8_21_14_2_50_65_11
GACCAGCGGGACCGCCCGACAGCGATCATCAACCCGAAGATCGTCTCCCGGAGCAACGAGATCGTGTGCGGCGCCGAAGGTTGCCTGAGCCTGCCCCGATTGCAGGCCGAGGTGAAACGCCCGCAGGAGGCCGTCGTGCGCGGGCGAGGGCTCAACGGCAAGCCGCTCGAGATTGCCGGCAGCGACATCCGTGGCCGCGCAATCCTCCACGAACTGGACCACCTCGACGGTCGACTGTACATCGACGTGATGGAACCCGACACCCTCTCCTGGATCACCCATCGGGA
>PFEX01000166.1:0-2649 GCA_002783145.1 Rhodobacteraceae bacterium CG17_big_fil_post_rev_8_21_14_2_50_65_11
CGACAAGGTCGCGCCCGCCGACGGGGCATTCTATGTCTATGCGGATGTGTCGGATCACACCGGGGACTCGCTCGCGTTCGCCGCCGAGATCCTGCACGACGCGGGCGTTGCCGTCACGCCGGGGCTGGATTTCGACCCGGTGCGCGGCGCCACGACCTTGCGCTTTTCCTACGCGCGCGCGACGGCGGAGATCGAGGACGGGCTGGTCCGGCTTCAGGCCTTCATGGCTGGCCGGGCCGGGTGAAGAGCCGCGACAGCGCCGCCACCGGCGACCAGCGTGCGCGGTTGAAGATCGCGCAGCTTGCCCGCCCGCTGACCGCGTCAAGGTAGGTGCGGGCGTGATCGGCCCCGAAATCGTTGATCCAGAAACCGACGGCTGAAAGCAGGTCGAACTGGTCGTGCACCTCGACCAGTTCATAGAGCGTGCCACCGTTCCCCGGTTGCAGCCGTTCGAACATCTCGCAGCGCGTCTTGCGCTCGTCACGGGTGGTGATCGACTCGCTTTGCCGGATCAGGCGATCCTCTTGCAGGATGCGGACCCGGTGCACCTGCTTCGGGTCGAACCCCGTCAGGCGCAGCCGGTCGGCGCCCGGCGCTGTAAAGCGGACGGGGAAAAAGCCCTTGCTGTCCTCGGGGCCACAGACGCGGCCCGCAAGCTCTGTTTCGGGCAGCGGACACAGCGCGGTGCGCACCTGATCGGGACTGAGATCGCTGGTGATCCGCGTGCGATACCGCCGCCGCCCCATCGGCACCGCTTGCCCGAGCGAAACGAAGATGGCCATGACAAGCAGCCAGACAAGGAACCACGCCAGAAAGATCAGCATCACCGCCATCCTTTCGCTCAGCCCGGTGCCCCCCGGCGGGGTGCCGACAATGGCCAGTTGCAGGTAGGGAGTGGCGATCAGCAACAGCGCCAGGGCGATCGAGGCGGTCAGCGTGTCGATCCACCCCGATGGAAACACCACGGCGCAGACGGCAACGATCCCGGTCCAGAACAGCATCAGGTAAGCGAGGTTCACAGGATCGTTGAACAGGCTGATCTCCGGCGCCACCACCAGCGACAGCGCCGCACCCGCGACAACGACAAGGACCGAGCAGGCGATCAGCCGCCGCAGCCGGTAGAGGCGATAGAGAATGTGGCGATGCAGGTTTTGAAACTCGGTCATGGGCAGCGTGTCACCGGGATTTGTGGTTTGGTGGAGTCGCTGAAAGGTGGCAAGTCAATGGGGGCAGATTGTGGCGGTGCGCGCGCCATTTCATGAAGCCTGTGGACAGGGTTTGGCGGTCGCGGCGGGGCCGTCTCCGGCGGGCGGGGTATCTGCCTGTCATCGCGGCGCTTTTCGGCGCTTGGGGCGGCGGCGCGGCTCTGTTACCGTGCCGCGAACAATTCGTTTCGCCGGAGGTCCGATGCTGCGCGCCGCCCTTGTTTTCCTGATCCTGTCGGTCATGGCCCTGCCCGGCGCGGCACAGGATCTGCGCGCGCTCGCGCGGGTTCTGGCCGACGGGTCGCGGCTGGCCGATGACGGGGGCGATGTGGTGCTCGACCTGGCGCTGACGCAGGCTGTGCCCTACCGGGTCTTCGTGCTGGACGATCCGCGCCGCGTCGTGCTCGATTTCCGCGAGGTCAACTGGTCGGAACTGGCCGTTGGCTTCGACCGGTCCGAGGCGATCGAGAGCGTGGCGACCGGGCGGGGCGATGCCGGTTGGTCGCGCATGGTGCTGCGGCTGGCGCGTCCGATGGCGGTGGCCGAGGCCGGGATGCGCACCGATGAGACCGACGGCACCGCGCAGGTGCGGTTGCGGCTGGAGCCGGTCGATGCCGACGCCTTCGCCGCGCGCGCCGCGCATCTGCCCATGGGCGTGCGTCTGCCGCCGGTGCCGGTTGCCCCGGATGGCGCCGTGCCGCGCGAGGGCGGGCTGATCATGGTAGCGCTCGACCCCGGCCATGGCGGCGTCGATCCCGGTGCCGCGCGTGGCGGACGGACAGAAGCCGACCTGATGCTGACCTTCGCCATCGAACTGCGCGAGGTGCTGCTTCGCTCCGGCCGGTTCGACGTGATGCTGACGCGTGAGGGCGACTGGTTCGTGTCGCTACCCGAACGGATCACGCTGGCACGCGTGGCCCGGGCCGATGCCTTCGTGTCGCTGCACGCCGATGCCCTGGCGGCGGGGCGGGCGCGCGGGGCGACTGTCTACAGCCTGTCTGACACCGCCAGCGACGCTGCGTCGGAGGCGCTGGCCGAGGCGCATGACCGCGCCGACCTGCTGGCCGGGGTCGATCTGGCGGGCAATGACGATGCTGTGGCCGATGTGTTGCTTGACCTCGCGCGGCTGGAAACGGCGCCGCGCACCGGTGCGCTGGCCGAACAGATCGTCGCCGCCTTCGACCGGGCCGGGATCGCGCTGCACCCCAACCCGCGGATGGAGGCGGGGTTCTCGGTGCTCAAGGCCGCTGACATTCCCTCGGTGCTGGTCGAGGTCGGGTTCCTGTCGGATGCGCGCGACCGCGAAAACCTGCTCGACCCCGATTGGCGCGCGATGATGCAGGCGGCGATCCGCGACGCGTTGCTCGCCTGGGCCGAGGCGGACCAGGTGCGTGCCGCACTGGTGCGCCAGTAGGTCAGGGGCGCGCCCCCCCCCCCCCCCCCC
>PFEX01000166.1:2655-7797 GCA_002783145.1 Rhodobacteraceae bacterium CG17_big_fil_post_rev_8_21_14_2_50_65_11
GAGCACCGCGAAGAGGCGTCCGGGTCGCGCCGGCGGCGCGATCTCTCAGGCGATCAACCGCTTGACATAGCCGGGCAGGGCGAAGGCCGCCCTGTGCACCTCGGGCGTGTAATAGCCGGTCTCGATCCCGGCCTTGGCGAGGCGCGTCGCCAGCACGTCCAGCGATGCTTCACGCGCGTCACCATCGGTGCCCCAGCCAAAGGCCATCGGCCCGCCGGCATAGGTGGGCACGGTGGCAAGATAACAGGTCGCGTCGGCGAAAAGCGCTGTAAAAGCGCGCATCGTCCCCGCCAGTTCCGCGCCCTGCACAAACGGCACGCCGCTCTGCGTCACGAGGATGCCGCCGGCATTGAGCCGCCGCTTCGCATGGCCGTAAAACGTGTCGGTGAACAGCACTTCGCCCGGCCCGATCGGGTCGGTGGAATCGACGATGATCACGTCATGGCCCGGACCGTCGCGGCGCATGAAGGCCGCGCCGTCGTCGATCACAAGCTCGAGCCGCGGATCGTCGAAGGCGCCTGCGGAAATGGCCGGAAGATATTGCTTGCAGAATTCCACCACGCCGGCGTCGATCTCGACCATGGTGACATGCTCGACGCTGGCATGGCGCAGCACCTCGCGGGCCATGCCGCCATCGCCGCCGCCCACGATCAGCACCCGTCGCGCGGCGCCGTGGGCAAGGATCGGCACATGGGTCAGCATCTCGTGGTAGATGAAATTGTCGCGCTCGGTCACCTGCACCACGTCGTCGAGCGTCAGGACCCGCCCGAACAACCCGTTTTCAAAGACGCGCAGGCGCTGGTGGTCGGTTCTGCTGTCGTAGAGCACGGCACTCTCGCGCAATGCCTGCGCGTGATCGTCGTGCAGCGCCTCGATCGTCCAGCCGGTCATGTCGCGCATCGGTCTGCCCCTCAGGCGGCGGCGTGGTCGGAAACGAGTCCCGATCCGCGCCGAAGCTCCTTGACCCGCACGTCCTCGGTCTGGAAATGCCGTTTCAGCACCGCGACCGCGCGCCACGGATCGGCTTCGCCGCACATGAAGACATCGAACGCACCGTAGCCGATCTCGGGCCATGTGTGCACGCTGATATGGCTTTCGGCCAGAACCGCCACGCCCGACACACCCTGCGGGCTGAACTTGTGGGTGTGGATGTGCAAAAGCGTCGCGCCGCATTCCGCCACGCAATCGCGGAACGCCTGCCGGATGCGGCTCTCGTCATCCAGCCCGTGGCCGTTCACGACCTCCAGGATCAGGTGGGTTCCGGCGAACACATCGCCGTCGCGGCGGATGAAGTGATCGTCGCGGGTCTCGTCGAATAAAGCCGGCACGTGGGGGCCGCTTGTGTCTTCCGCGTGGGCGCCTGTCTCCAGACCAGTCCCCAGTTGGAAGAGGGTGGCGCGGGTCATGGCGCTCCTCTCCTTACCAGTAGAGTGATGTGGCGGGTCCTTAGCGCCCCCCTTGGCGGTGTCGCCGCGGGTTGGGATCGTCCCCGTTTCGTCCGCGCCGGATAGGGCCCATGCTGAGTCGGTGCAAGATGTTTCTCGGTTCCGGGTCCGAAAACGACCGCACGCGGTTCAAGCTGTATTTGATCTATATCATTTCTTTAAGTGGTCAATGCAAACTATTGTGAAGTCAAACAGCTTTTGAGGAGAACCGCATGTCCACAGACAAGATCATGGCCTCGCGTCGCGCGTTTCTGGGCGCGATGGCGACCGGGGGGGCGGCTGCTGCGCTGCCGATGGCCGCACCGGCCGGGGCGCAACAGGTGGCGACCAGTGCCAGTATCGTCATTCTCGGCGCCGGGGCGGCAGGGGCTGCCCTGGCCAACCGGCTGTCGGCGCGACTCGATGGCGCGACGATCACCATCATCGACCCGCGCCAGCGGCACCTCTACCAGCCGGGCTTCACGCTGATCGCGGCTGGACTGAAACCGGCCAGCTACTCGGTCTCGACCACCGCAGAGTGGCTGCCCTCGGGCGTGCGCTGGATCGAGCAGGGCGCGGCCGGTATCGACCCCGAGTCGCAAACCGTCATCACCGATGGCGGCGAGACGGTCGATTACGATTACCTCATCCTCGCCACCGGGCTGGAACTGCACTACGAGGGCATCGAAGGCATGTCGCGCGACGTGATCGGGCAGAACGGCATCGGCTCGTTCTATGCCGGTCCGGACGAGGCCGCCGCGACGTGGCGCGAGATGGACCGGTTTACCGAAACCGGGGGCCGGGCCCTGTTCACCCGCCCCGCGACCGAGATGAAATGTGCCGGCGCGCCGCTGAAATACACCTTCCTGACAGATCACTACCTGCGCGAGAAGGGGTCCCGCAGCCGGTCGGAGGTGATCTATGCCGCCCATTCGAACAGCCTGTTCGGGGTGCCGATCGTGCATGAAAAGCTGCGCATGCTCTACGACGATCGCGGTTTCGACACGGTCTACAACCACGTCATGACGGCGATTGACCCCGGCGCCAAGGTGGCCACCTTCGATACCCCCGATGGCCCGGTCGAGATCGGCTTCGACTTCACCAACGTGATCCCGCCGATGCGCGCGCCCGCCGTGATCCGCGAAAGCGGGCTGGCGTGGGAGGATCGCTGGGTCGGTCAGGGCTGGGCCGAGGTCGATCCCTACAGCCTGCGTCACCGCCGCTATCCCAACGTCTTTGCCGCCGGGGACGTGGCGGGCGTGCCGAAGGGCAAGACCGCCGCAAGCGTCAAGTGGCAGGTGCCGGTGGTCGAGGACCAACTGGTGGCGCAGATTGCCGGCGACACCACCGATCGCAGCTATAACGGCTACACATCCTGCCCGATGATCACCCGTGTCGGGCGTGCCATGCTGATCGAATTCGACTACAACGACAACCTGACGCCCTCCTTCCCCGGCATCATCGCGCCGCTGGAAGAGCTTTGGGTCAGCTGGCTGATCAAGGACATCGCGCTGAAACCCACCTATTACGCCATGTTGCGTGGCCGGGCCTGAGGAGGCAAGACAATGGAAAACCCAAGCTTCGGCATGTTCATCGCCGTATTCGAGGAAATGTTCGGCCCGGTCCTGTTCTGGCTGATGGTCACGGTAGCGGCGGCGGTGACGGCGGTTTACCTCTACGTGCTGATCCGCGACCGCGCGGTCAGCTGGCGCAAGTTCCTGCTGGCGCAGCTGTCGATGCCGGTGGGGGCCTTGGCGGCGGTGGTGTTCGTGTGGTGGGTGACCAACTCCGGTCTTGGCGATGTGGGCGGCCCGGTCGACGTGATTGTGCTGCTTGGCGTGCCCGCACTTGGCGCGGTCGGCATGGCGGTTTTTGTCTATACCGTGCAATCGCTGATCCGGGGGGCATCGCAAGACGACGGGTGAAAGTGGTCGGTTTCGGTGTGGGGTAAAATAATACCGTTACATTAACATTCTGAGATATAACGATATTTATCGTAGCCACGTGACTTATCGCGGTTGACCCGGCCCCGGAAATCGTTAGAACACACCTATCCGACGGGGGGCCTTGGCCCCTCGTTCGTTCTTTGGACGACCCGGGCGCATTCCGGCCCCGACCCCGCAAGGAAAAGAGCAATGAAAACCTACACCGCTACCCCGGCGGATATCGAGAAAAGCTGGATCCTGATCGACGCCGAGGGCGTTATCCTGGGCCGCCTTGCCTCGATCATCGCCATGCGCCTGCGCGGCAAGCACAAGGCGACCTTCACCCCGCACATGGACATGGGCGACAACGTCATCGTCATCAACGCCGACAAGGTGCAGCTGACCGGTGACAAGCGCAACAAGCCCAATTACTGGCACACCGGCTATCCGGGCGGCATCAAGTCGCGCACCACCGGCCAGATCCTGGACGGCGCGCATCCCGAGCGCGTGGTCATGCAAGCCGTCAAGCGCATGCTGCCGGGTGGCCCGTTGAGCCGCCAGCAAATGACCAACCTGCGCGTCTACGCCGGGGCCGAACATCCGCACGCGGCGCAGACGCCGACCGTGCTGGATGTGAAATCCATGAACCCCAAGAACACGCGGAGCTGAGACCATGGCCGAGACAATCACCTCGCTTGAAGAGCTTCAAGCCGTGGCCGGTGGCGATGCCGCCGCCCCCGCGATCGACACCGCCCCCCCCCGCGAACCGCAGCGCGACGCGCTTGGCCGCTCCTACGCCACCGGCAAGCGCAAGCAATCCGTCGCCCGTGTCTGGATCAAGCCCGGCTCCGGCAAGGTCACCGTGAACGGCAAGGCCATGCCGGCCTATTTCGCGCGCCCGGTGTTGCAGATGATCCTGCGTCAGCCCTTCACCATCGCCGGTGTCGAGGATCAGTTCGACGTCATGGCCACCGTCAAGGGCGGCGGCCTGTCCGGTCAGGCCGGGGCCGTGCGGCACGGCATCTCGGTCGCGTTGCAGCGCTACGAACCGTCGCTGCGCGGGGCTCTGAAAGCGGCAGGCTTCCTGACCCGCGACAGCCGCGTGGTGGAACGCAAGAAGTTCGGTCGCGCCAAGGCCCGCAAGAGCTTCCAGTTCTCCAAGCGCTGATCTTCAGCGATTGATCTTGCGAAAGGGCCGTCCGGTTGGGCGGCCCTTTTGCCATGTTCACAAACGCGTGAGCGGATCTGGACTGCTCCACAGCCCTGCCCACATCTTCGCATCATCATCAGCAAATGGGAGGTCGATCCAATGACCCGCTTTCTGTTTTCTGTTGTCTGCCTGCTGACCGGCACCATGATGGCCTCCGCCGCGTCGCTTCCGGTTGCCGATCATACGCGCGCCGACCAAGCGGATCAAAAGACCGTGGGGCACAGCGTCGCATCGGCTGTCGGCGGGCTCAAACCCCGCTTCCAGCCTTTCGAGGCAGGAACATCCGCCCGCGATGCCGCCATCGTGATGCCCGAAACGCTCGGCTTTCTCTTGAAGAAATAAGCGTCACGCCAAGGGGCCGCTTCGGGAAGCGGCCAGGCCTTGACCTGCGGCTGTTAACCTTAACCAAACCCCGTTAAGGTTAACGCGCGCCCGCCCTGTTTCACCTTGGCAAAAATACTTCCGCCGGAGGCGTCCCCACCGTGCCGTCAGCGGTCCGGTTCGATCAGACCCAGCCCGCGCAGGTAGATCCCGATGCCGGCTTCCAGCAGCTCCTCGGGCGGGAACGGGGCATTGCCGCCGG
>PFEX01000166.1:7906-10599 GCA_002783145.1 Rhodobacteraceae bacterium CG17_big_fil_post_rev_8_21_14_2_50_65_11
CGCCGCTATCGCAAGTTCCGGCGTCGCGTTCACCGGCAGGCCGCTTTCGAACATCGCCATGTAATGGCCGGGATACTTGCGCGCAAAGGCCAGGTATGCCCGTCCCGTCGCTTCGAACGCCGCCAGCGCCGATGGCCTGCCGCTGTCGAAGGCATACTCCATCACATCGGCGAAAATTTCGTGCCCCTGCCGCGCGCATTCCGCGATCAGCGCCTCGCGCCCGTCGAAATGGCGATAGACGGCCGCGGGCGTTACGCCGGCCTGCTTGGCGGCCTCGGACAGGGTGAACCCGGTCGGCCCCTTGTCCTCGATCAGCCGCAGCGCCGCATCGACAAGCGCCTGGCGCAGGTTGCCGTGATGGTAGCCGCGCTTAGCCATGCGCCGGGTTGTCCGTCCACATCTCCGGCCCGCCGCAGATCGCCGGGTCGGGGCGGGTCGCCACGTCCTCATCCTTTTGCGCGTAGTCGAGCCCCGACAGGATCGCGCGGATCACGGCGATCCGCGCCCGGCGCTTGTCATCGGAGCGGATCACCGTCCACGGCGCCTTGGCGCTGTGCCCGCGCCAGAGCGTCTCGGAGATTGCCTGCGAATAGGCATCCCAGCGTTTCAGCCCTTCCACGTCGATCCAGCTCAGCTTCCATTGCTTGAGCAGGTCGGCCTCGCGTTCCAGAAAGCGGCGTAATTGTTCGGCACGACCCACGTTCAGCCAGATCTTGACGAGGTGAATGCCGTCCTCGACCATCATGTTTTCGAAGTCGGGCAACTGCGTGAAAAAGCTTTCCCGTTCATCCGGCGTGCAAAAGCCGAAGACATGTTCGACAACGCCGCGATTGTACCAGCTGCGGTCAAAGAGCCTGATTTCTCCGCCCGCCGGAAGGTGCTCGATATAGCGTTGGAAATACCATTGCGAGGCTTCCCGATCGGTCGGTTTGGACAGCGCCACCACCGAGGCCGCCCGCGGGTTCAGGTGCGCGCGCACCCGGCTGATGCACCCGCCCTTGCCGGCCGCGTCGCGCCCTTCGAAGATCACGGCGATGCGCTTGCCGGTGTCGCGCACCCAGGTCAGGCATTTCACCAACTCGATCTGTAGCGCCGCCAACTCGTCGTGGTAGTCGTCCGCGTTCATGCGCAGCTGATAGGGGTAGGACGGGTCGAGCACGGTGTTCTTCGCGCCTTGCTCGATTGCCTTGTGCACGTCCGCCGGGGCTTCGTTCTGGTAGAAGTCGCTGATCGCACCGTCGAAGGGCAGGTTTGACATCGGGGCCTCTCTGGCTCTTGCTGCTGTATCCAATATGGGCCGGGTGCGGGGTCAGCGCAATCCGGCGCGGGTGGCGGCGCGGTCGATGGCGGGATCACCGCCTCGGGGTCGGTATGGTGCAGCATGTGGCTGGCGCCGGGTAAGGTGGTCAGGCGGGCGCCTGGCACGGCCTCGGCCAAGGCCACCGAATGGATGTCGTGCCCAACGGTCGGATCGTCGGCTGCGTGCAGGATCTCCGTGGGCACCTCGATGGCCGGATAGCGCGGCACCAGCGCCGCGACCCAATCGTAAAGCCCGCGCCGTTGCAGGGCATTGGCGCGCATCGCGTCGCGCCGCAGGCTCAGGCGTGGGCCGAAATGGTCGATATAGCCCTCGGGCGGGGGGGCGGGGGCGAACACGGCGTCGATCTCGGCGGCAATGCGGTCCTCGCTGACAAAGGCGGTCATCAGCGGGATGACGACATGGCGGCCCGGCCAGCTTGACAGCACGGTGTAATAGGCGCCCAGCCCACCGGGCCACGGGTGCGACACGCCCGAGACCGTGACCAGCGCCGACAGTCGGTCGGGATGATAAACCGCCCAAGCAAGGGCGACCGCGCCGCCAAGGCTGTGGCCCAGAACGATGGGACGGTCCGCGCCCAGTTGCGCCGCAGCCATCATGAGGGTATCGGCCTGCGCCTCAAGGCTGCCGACACCGGCGGCCACGGCGTCGGAATAGCCAAGGCCCGGCCGGTCGAAGGCGATGACGCGGTAACGGGTGCACAATTGTCCGGCCAGCCGGAAGGTAAAGTCGCGCAGGTTGCCCGAGGAGCCGTGGATCAGCACCAGGTCGGGGCCGGTGCCCTGCACCGATGCGTGAACCTGCTGCCCGCCGATGCTCAGCAAGTGGCCAAGCGGTGGATGGGTGTCCTCGGCGCGTGCCTCGTTGCGGGCGGCGCGCCACCCGGTCAGCCCGGCAAGCGCCAGCAGAACAACGGCCAAGCCGATCAGAATGCGCACTTGCTCAGCCCCTGAGGTCGGTCCGGTCAAGCCCGATCCGGGCCAGGTCGAACGGGGTGGTCTGGTAGATCTCGGAAATCCAGTTGCCGTAAAGCAGATGCGCATGGCTGCGCCAGCGGTTCGGCGGGGTCCGGTCGGGGTCGTCATCGGGGAAATAGTTGACCGGCATCCGGATCTTGGCGCCCGCGACCTGCACAGCTTCGAGGTAGCGGCGGTATTCCTCGTTCAGCGTGCCGCTGTCATATTCGAGATGGTTGAAGATGTAGAGCGCCCGGAGCATCGGGTCTTCGACCAGCGCCGGACCGACCTGCGCCGAGTCGAGCAGCACCGACAGCCCCGCCGCCTCGATCTCGTCCCTGCGCATTTCCGTCCAGCGACTGACCGGCATCACCAGATCGTCGGAAAAGCCGCGCAGGAACGGGCTTTCGGGCTTCAGG
>PFEX01000176.1 GCA_002783145.1 Rhodobacteraceae bacterium CG17_big_fil_post_rev_8_21_14_2_50_65_11
CAGCCATGATGATCGCCAAGGGCATGATGGGCGTGATGCCCGAGCTTGACGTGATCGCCATGCTCAGCATGATGATGGGGGCACCTGCCGCCATGGGCTGGCTGGCGCACTTCATGATCGGCACGATTGCCTGGGGCGGCGGTTTTGCCGTGCTTTACGCCCTGATTCCCGGCGGCACGGCGCTGCTCAAGGGTATCGTGTTCGGCGTTGCGGCCTGGCTGGGCATGATGATCATGGTGATGCCGATGGCCGGGGCCGGTCTGTTCGGCATGACCATGGGCCTGATGGCCCCGATGATGACGCTGGTGCTGCATGTCATCTTCGGCGCGGTGCTGGGCGTTACCTACCATATGCGCGCCGCACCGGCGACACTGGCGCACTGATCCGCCCACGGGGTCGGGCGGCGGCGGGAAACCGGCGCTGCCCGCCTGCCCCACGTTCGCCTGCGTCCGCCCCCCGCCCTCAACTGACAGGATCAGTCATGCATGTCGAGCGCATCGAGTTCGTCGGCCATTCCGGTGCCATGCTGGCCGCCAGGCTTGACCTGCCCGAGGGCACACCGCGCGCCAGCGCCATTCTGGCGCATTGTTTCACCTGCTCGAAAGACATCCCGGCGGCGCGGCGCATCGCGGGGCGGCTGGCAGCCGGCGGCATCGCGGTGCTGCGCTTCGATTTCACCGGGCTGGGCCATTCCGGCGGCGAGTTCGCCAACACCAATTTTTCGTCCAACGTCGAAGACCTGACCCTGGCCGCAGCTTACCTCGCCAGCCGGGGCATGCCGCCGCAACTGCTGATCGGCCATTCGCTGGGCGGGGCTGCGGTGATCAAGGCCGCCCCGGCGCTGACCGGCCTGCGCGCCGTGGTGACGATCGGCGCGCCCTTCGAGCCCGCGCATGTGGCGCACGGTTTTGGCGGCAAGCTGGCCGAGATCCGGGCCAGGGGCTCGGCCATGGTCGCGCTGGCGGGGCGGGAATTCGAGATTCGCAACCAGTTTCTCGACGATATTTCCGCCACCTCGCTGACCGCCGCCCTGGCCGATCTGGGGGCCGCACTGCTGGTGCTGCATGCGCCGCGCGATGACGTGGTGGGGATCGCCAACGCCTCGGCGATCTTTCTTGCCGCCAGACACCCCAAGAGCTTCGTCACGCTCGACAATGCCGATCATCTGATCAGCCGGGCCGCAGACGCGGAATATGTGGCCGACCTGATTGCCGCCTGGTCGCAGCGCTATCTGCAGCTTGCCCCCGAGGCCCCGCGCGCCGGTGCCCCCGAGGGTGTCACGCGGGTGGCCGAGGCCGGGCCGGACGGCTTTTGCCAGGATGTGATGATTGGCGGGTTGCACCGGCTGGTGGCGGATGAACCGGCCGGCATGGGCGGCACCGACATGGGACCAAGCCCTTATCAGTTGCTGGCAGCCGGGCTTGGGGCCTGCACCACGATGACGATAAGGCTTTATGCCCGCAAGAAGGGTATCCCGCTGGCGCATGTTGCCGTCGATGTGACCCACAACAAGTGCCACAGCGCAGACTGCGACGATTGCGACAAGTCGGTGCCGAAGGTCGATGTCTTCACCCGCACCCTGCACCTGACCGGCGATCTGACCGACGATCAGCGTGCCGCCCTGCTGGCCATCGCCGACAAATGCCCGGTGCACCGCACGTTGCACGGCCAGGCGATCATTGAAACCCGCCTTGCCGAAGGACATCGCGCATGACCCTTGACGAAATCCGCCACCTTTCGGCAATGCCGCCCGCCAACCCCAGCTACCCGCGCGGGCCGTACCGCTTTGTCGGGCGCGAATACCTGATCATCACCTATGAGACCGACGCCGAGGCCATTCGCGCCATGGTGCCCGAGCCGCTGCGGCCCGATGGCAGCAACCTGGTCCATTACGAATGGATCGCGATGCCCGACAGTTCCGGGTTCGGCAGTTACCAGGAATCCGGCGTGGTGATCCCCTGCACCCTGAACGGCGAGCCGGTGAACTATACCGCGATGATGTTTCTCAACGACGAGCCGCCGATTTCGGCGGGGCGCGAGATCTGGGGCTTTCCCAAACGCTGGGGCGAGCCCAAGCTCGAGGTGCGCACCGACACCCTGACCGGCACACTGCACTATGGCGGCGAGCGGGTGGCAATGGGCACCATGACCTACAAGTATGAGGATCGTCTGGCCCCCGATCCGGCCGATCGTGGCAAGCACCTGAAAAAGACCTCGGTCAACCTCAAGATCATTCCCTGCGTCACCGGCGGGGTGCGGATTGCCGAACTGGTGGCCTACAACCTGACCGATATCCACATGCACTTTCACTATTCCGGACCGGCGCGGCTGCATCTGATCCCGCATATCAACGCGCCCGTGGCGGATCTGCCGGTGCGACGGGTGATCGAGGGGCGGCATTTCAAGGCCGATCTGACCCTGCCTTACGGCCGCATCGTCCATGATTATCTTGCAAGGGAAACCACAGCATGACGCAGAAAAAGACAGCCGTGATCACCGGATCGTCAAGCGGCATCGGCCTTGGCATTGCACGGGGGCTGGCGCGGGCGGGCATGAATATCGTGCTGAACGGGATCGAGCCGGAAGAGCAGATCGAACCGATCCGCCACGCGATCGAGGCCGAATACGGCGTCAAGTCGCGCTATGACCGGGCCAACCTGATGGACCCCGCCGGGGTGCGGGCGCTGATGGCGGGGGCGGACGAGCGCTTTGGCAGCGTTGACGTGCTGGTCAACAACGCCGGCATCCAGTTCGTCTCGCCGGTCGAGGACTTTCCCGATGACAAGTGGCAGGCGATCCTCAACCTCAACCTGTCGGCCGCCTTTTACGCCACCAAGGCCGCCGTGCCGGGGATGAAGGCGCGCGGCTGGGGGCGGATCATCAACATCGCCTCGGCGCACGGGCTGGTGGCCAGCCCGTTCAAATCGGCCTATGTCGCGGCCAAGCACGGCCTGGTCGGCTTTACCAAGACCATCGCCCTGGAAACCGCCGAACACGGCATTACCGTCAACGCGATCTGCCCCGGCTACGTGCTGACGCCGCTGGTCGAGAAACAGATCCCCGACACCGCCAAGGCACGCGGCATTTCCGAAGCCGAGGTGATCCGCGACGTGCTGCTGGCTGCCCAGCCCACCAGGAAATTCGTCACGGTCGAGGAACTGGCAGCCCTGGCCGTGTTCCTGACCACCGAAGCCGCCGCCTCGATCACTGGCACCGCCTTGCCGGTCGATGGCGGCTGGACCGCCCATTGATGGAGAAAATCGTGCAACATCCCCGCACTGCCGAAACCCGGCGCAAACCTGCCGACAACCGCAAACGGGTGAATCTTGCCCTGCAAGGCGGCGGCGCGCATGGGGCCTTTACCTGGGGCGTTCTGGACCGGATACTGGAGGATGGGCGGCTTGAGATTGCTGCGATCTCAGGCACTTCGGCCGGGGCGATGAACGCGGTGGCGCTGGCCGATGGTTATACTGCGGGCGGGGCCGAGGGGGCGCGCGCCAAGCTCGAAGGCTTCTGGCGCACCATGAGCGAGGCCGCCAAGGGCAGCCCGATCAAGCGCGCCCCGATCGACGTGATGATGGGCACCTGGAGCCTCGATCGCTCGTGGGGCTATCACATGCTGAATGCGATGAGCCGGATGTTCTCGCCCTATCAGCTCAACCCGATGAACCTCAATCCGTTGCGCGAGGTGCTGGAATCCTGCGTCGATTTTGCTTGCGTGCGAAGCTGCAACAGCATCCGGCTGTTCATCTCGGCCACCAATGTCGAAACCGGGCGGGTCAAGGTGTTCGACAGCCGCCTGCTGACCGCCGACATGGTGATGGCTTCGGCCTGCCTGCCGGAAATGTTTCAGGCGGTAATGATCGACGATGTGCCCTATTGGGACGGCGGCTACATGGGCAACCCGGCGCTGTTTCCGTTTCACAGCGAATCCGACAGCGGTGACATCGTGGTGATCCAGATCAACCCGATCGAGCGCAAGGGCACGCCGCGGACCGCGCACGAAATCCACAACCGGCTGAACGAAATCAGCTTCAACTCCAGCCTGCTGAAAGAGCTGCGGGCGATTGATTTCGTGGCCCGGCTGATCGACGAGGGCAAGCTTGACGCGACCCGCTATCGCCGCGAGCGGGTGCATATCATCGAAAATCAGGCGGCCCTGATCCCGCTTGGCGCGTCATCCAAGATGAATGCCGAATGGGCATTTCTGACCCATCTGCGCGATCTCGGGCGCGAAACGGCAACCGCCTGGCTGGATCAGCATTACGATGCCGTAGGGCAACGCAGCACGGTCGATCTGCGCGCCATGTTCCAGGGCATCGGGCCGCAGCATCAGGGCTGAAGCGCCACCCGGCGGCGGGGTTGGCCTCTGGCCGACAGGCGGGGCATCGGCGGGCGGCAGACCAGCGCGATTGCCGCCTCGGCCAGCGGGCGCAGCAGCGCCGCCTCCGACCCCGCCCGTGCCCGCACCATCAGCCCGCGCGCCAGCGCCGCCAGCATCCCGCCCAGAACCATCGGGTCGGCACTGGCGGCCAGATCGCCCTCGGCCTGCGCCCGCAGCAACCGGTCGGCAAGGCGCGCTTCGATCGCCTCGAAACGCGCGCCAAGCTCGGCGCGAAAGCGCGGATTCGCCCCCGCCGCATCGGCCAGCACGCAAGACACCAGACACCCCGGCGTCTGCGCATCAGCGGTTGCCAGCGCGATCACGGCCGCGAAAAAACCCGCCACATCGGTGGCAAGATCATGCCCGCCGTCAAGCGTTGCCACCACGGTGCCGATCCTGGTTTCGACGTAATGCGCCACCACGGCAAGAAACAGCCCCTGCTTGTCGCCGTAGCCCTGATAAAGGCTGGCGCGCGGCACATGCATCGCGCGGCAGAGCACGTCGATCGACGCCGCCGCATAGCCTTGCGCCCAGAACAGGCGCATCGCGGCCTCAAGTGCGGCGCGCTGATCAAAGCCGCGCGGCCTGCCCCGCCGACGCGGGTCTGGATCACCGATATTTGAACTCATCGTTCTGAAAATAGCTGGTCAAGGCGTCGATGGCAACTTATGAAATGATCATTCTGGAAATAAGGATGACCCGATGACCCGCAAACCGCTGATCGACATCGCGATGCTGACGCCTGAA
>PFEX01000101.1 GCA_002783145.1 Rhodobacteraceae bacterium CG17_big_fil_post_rev_8_21_14_2_50_65_11
AGGCGATCGCCGATGGCGACCTCATCGCCACCTCCGTGCTGTCGGGCAACCGCAACTTCGAGGGCCGGATTTCGCCCGACGTGCGCGCCAACTACCTCGCCAGCCCGCCGCTTGTGGTGGCCTATGCACTGGCCGGTGACATGAACATCGACCTGACCACCGAACCGCTCGGCCAGGACAAGGATGGCAACGACGTTTTCCTGAAGGACATCTGGCCGACCCAGAAGGAAATCGCCGAACTGGTCGAGAGGACCGTGACGCGCGAGGCGTTCCAGTCCAAGTATGCCGACGTGTTCAAGGGTGATGAGCTTTGGCGAGGCGTAGAGGTCACCGGCGGCGAGACCTATGACTGGCCCGCCAGCTCGACCTATATCCAGAACCCGCCTTATTTCCAGGGCATGAGCAAGGAGCCGGGCACGATCTCCAACATCGAGGGCGCGCGCGTGCTGGCAGTTCTCGGCGACATGGTCACCACCGACCACATCAGTCCGGCAGGGTCGTTCAAGGATACCACACCTGCGGGGAAATACCTGGTCGAGCGGCAGGTGCCGGTGCGCGAATTCAACTCCTACGGCAGCCGCCGCGGCAACCATGAGGTGATGATGCGCGGCACCTTCGCCAACATCCGCATCAAGAACGAGATGCTGGACGGCGTCGAGGGCGGCTACACCAAGGGCCCCGATGGGCAGCAGACCACGATCTTCGATGCTGCCATGGCGCATCAGGAGGCGGGCACGCCGCTGGTCGTCTTCGGTGGCGAGCAATACGGCGCCGGGTCCAGCCGCGACTGGGCCGCGAAAGGCACCAGCCTTCTGGGCGTCAAGGCCGTGATCGCCGAAAGCTTCGAGCGGATTCACCGATCGAACCTTGTCGGAATGGGCGTCATCCCGTTCGAGTTCACTGGCGGCGACACGCGCAAGACGCTCGGCCTGACGGGCGAGGAAACCGTCTCGATCAAGGGGCTCGACACGATCGAGCCGCAGCAGAACGTGCCCTGCGAGATCACCTGTGCCGACGGCACGGTGAAGGAAATCATGCTCAAGTGTCGGATAGATACCGCGATCGAGATCGAGTATATCGAGCATGGCGGCGTGCTGCATTATGTGCTGCGCAACCTCGCCAAGACGGCGTAACCCCCGCGCGCCGATCCCCCGTCACCGGCGGGGGATCGGCCTCGTCGCGTAATCGCGTGTGAAGGCCGGGCAACTTGGCGATGTGCTGTTCGAAAGCGGCGCCAGATCGCGGTGCAGGTCCGGCAGCTTGTGGACGCGCACGGACAGGAAACTGTGGTGTTCGGCATGGAAGGAACGGCATGGCCCACGGCGTCGTTCAGCCACCGGCGGCGGACCGGCGTGTAATGGGTGCATGCATGGGCGTGGGTGAACAGGAACACGCTGAGGATGCCAAGCGGTCGCAGCGCACTCCTCCACCATCCCGGCCCGGTCCGGGCGTTCGATCAGTGCCGCCTTGCGGGCAGCGCGGCGAGGGCGGCCTTGTGGTCCATCTCAGCCCCTCGGGATGTCGAACCCGGGCGCGGCAAGCTCGAACCCGTCGAAGCGAAACCCCGGGCTGACCGCGCAGCTGACCAGCGTGTAATCGCCGATGCTGCGCGCCGTCTGCCAGTGATGCGGCGGCACCAGGATCTGCGGGCGGCCCTTTGCAAGATCGGAGGTCAGCAGGTGATAGCCGGCCGGGCCGTCATCCGTTTCGCTGATCGACAGGACCAGCGGCGCGCCGGCATGGTATAGCCAGATCTCGGCGGCATCGACGCGGTGCCAATGGCTGACCTCGCCCGCCCTCAGCAGGAAATAGATACAGGTCGCGGTGGGACGTCCGCCGGTGTCGGCGGCCCATGTCTGTCGGTAATGGCCACCCTCGGGGTGCGGGGCCAGGCCAAGCTCCGTGATGATCTCGTCAGCAGTCATGTCGTCTCTGTCCTCTTGCCCGCAGGATAGGCCCCGGCGCGACCGAGGCAAGACCTACTCGAAGCCCGGTGTCCCGCGATCCTCCGGGTGGCGTTGTAGATGGCTGCGCTTGATGCCGTCCGATGTCTGGCGGCTACCGTCGTGGCACCAACCCGGCGGGGCAATCGCATACATCAGCCGCTCGCGCCATGTCAGACCCGGTTGCGCCATGTCCGTGAACATCCCCACCCATTCGTGAAAGGCGACGCGCAGCGGGTTGAAGGTGCCGAGGTTGTGGACCAGCCCGTAATCGGGGCGCTCGTCCTCCTGTTCCGGCACGAAGGTTCCGAACAGCTTGTCCCAGACGATGAACACGCCGGCATAGTTGCAATCGAGGTATCGCGCGTTGCGCCCGTGATGCACCCGGTGGTGGCTTGGCGTGTTCATCAGCGCCTCGAACCAGCGCGGCATCTTGCCGATCGCCTCGGTATGGATCCAGAACTGGTAGATCAGGTTCAGCCCGCCGACGAACAGCACCATCGCCGGATGAAAGCCCAGCAGGATCAGCGGAGCCCGCACCACCATCATGAAGGTGAAGGTGCCGGTCCATGTCTGGCGCAGCGCGGTGGTCAGGTTGTAGTGCTGGCTGGAATGGTGGTTGACGTGGCTGGCCCAGACCCATCGGATGCGGTGGCCGAAACGGTGCACCCAGTAATAGCGCAGGTCGTCGAGCACGAAGCACAACGCTACCACCCACCACGCGGTGCCAAGGTCCAGCGGCGTGATCCGCCACAGCACCATGAAGACTCCCCAGGCCAGAAAGCCGAGCGCGATGCCGCTGGCGACGTTGCCGGCCCCCATGATGAGCGAGGTCACCGCATCGCGGGTTTCATAGCGCCCGCCCTTGCCCCTGAAGACGATCCACAAAAGTTCGATCAGGATCGCGGCGATGAAGAACGGGACCGCGTATTGTACAACATCGGGATAGGTCAAAAGGTCGGTCATGCGGCCTCCGTCAGGATCTGTTGCCAGCGTGCGCGGGCCTCGGGTGGTAGCGGCACGTCAAGACGCGGGGTTGCGAAATCGTGGAAAATGATACGCAGGCCCTTGGGTGTTTCGCGGATCTCGGCGCCGTCGAGCCTGTGGCCCGTGCTGTCGGCGCCCATGGCGAAGACGACGCCGGGGCCGTGGTCCGTCTCGATCAGCGCGGCGGCGCCGTCGGGGGCGATGTGAACCGCGCCCACCGTGTCTTCGGGCCAGTGGCGCAACCACGCCGCGCGGGCCTCGTCGCTGGTCTTCAGGCGCAGCGGGCGCGACAGGCCGAATGCCCATGTCAGCAGGGCAATGAAAGCGATGCCGGCGACCACCAGCGTGATCAGGATATGCAGCGGCATGATCCGTTTCCTCCCGTCATCACGAAAGCGCGCAGGTCGCGGCCTGTCAAAGAGACCGTTGCGTCAGGGGAGCGTTAAGGAACCCGCTGCACAAGGCTGCGGAAAACCTGCCGTCTGTCTCTGTCACCTGGCCGGAAGGGTGGCGGTGCCGACGTCGCGCGGCGCCCCGCAGACCCGGCCTTGGTGTCTGATCGCAGCCGGTCCCAAGGGAAAAGTGATGTCCGGTATTCGATCACCGCAATGGCGGATAATGGCGTCGCAGGGCCTCGGCATCCTGCCCGCGCAGCCAGACCACGGAATTGAAATCCTCGTTGAAGATCGAGTCGCGGTAGGCCGGGGATCGCACATCGGTCGGCAGCCCAAGCGCCTGCACCAATTCCTCAAGTACCACGCTGGCAATCTCGCGCCGGCCGATATCGCGTGAAATGGCGATCGCGGCCTCTTGTATCTCGGTCCCGACCGACCGGATTGCAACCCGCCCGATCGGCAGGTCGCTGCCGTCGAGCAGCGAGCTGCTGGTCTGCGCGATCACACCATCCTGCGGCGTGTCGAGCAGGTAGAGCGCCAGATCGGGCCCGGCCTCATAGCTGCGTTCGACGACGAGATAGGCACCGCTTGCGTTGATCTCGGCAAGGGCGCGGTCGATGGCGGCATCGACAAGGTCAAGCTTGTAGCCCGGAAAGCTTGGATCGACGCGCACGATGCCGACGGAAAGCGACAGCCGCCGCGCCTCGGGCCAGCGGATCATCGGCTTGGCACACGCGCCCCCCGGCGGCGCCGCGCAAGCGACCAACCGGTAGAACCCCTCGTCGCTGAGGCGGCGCGGCACGGTCACGAATTCCTGCGCCAAGACAACGCCCGGCAGCAGAAATGTTGCAAGCAGAAGGACAAGACGCACGAACATGGCGCTAACGATGCCGCAGGCCGCGCCGGCCGGCAAGCCGGCACCTGTCGTTTGCGCGCACGTTGTGTCCCGCCGGACGCGGATATCTGTATCCAGGGACCGCGCTAAAGCACCCGCCCCGCGACGGCGGACAGCCGTTCGACCATTGCCGGGTCGCGCTTGTCGGGGGCGGTCAGGATGGCGTAGTCCAGCGCCCGGTCGCAGCCATGCGGGCAGGGCGCGCGGTCCTCGCCCAGCAGGGCGGGCAGGCGGCTGACCAGATCGCGGGCCTTGTCGGCATTGCCTTGCAGGGTGGCGATGATCTGGCCGATATCGACCTCGCCGTGATGCGGGTGCCAGCTGTCATAATCGGTGATCATGGCGACGGAGGCGTAGCACAGCTCCGCCTCGCGGGCGAGCTTGGCCTCGGGCATGTTGGTCATGCCGATCACATCGCAGCCCCAGACCTCCCGATACATCTTCGATTCCGCAAGGCTGCTGAATTGCGGGCCTTCCATGGCAAGGTAGGTGCCGCCGTCATGCACGCTGATCCCGGCACCCGTCGCCGCCGTCATGCAGGCCGCGCCAAGCCGGGGGCAGGTGGGATGCGCGACGCTGACATGACCGACGAGGCCGGGGCCGAAAAAGCTCTTGTCGCGGGCGAAGGTGCGGTCGATGAACTGGTCGATAATGACGAAATCGCCGGGCTTCATGTGCTCCTGAAACGATCCGCAGGCCGATACGCTGATCACATCCGTCACGCCAAGCCGCTTCAGCGCGTCGATATTGGCCCGGTAGGGCACCGAGGAGGGGCTGTGCACATGCCCGCGCCCGTGACGCGGCAGGAACACCATCCTCACCCCGTCCAGCGTGCCGGTCAGAATCGCGTCGGAGGGCGACCCGA